>JAPYUH010000147.1 GCA_029936195.1 Alphaproteobacteria bacterium | reverse complement strand
CTAGTTCGTGACACGTTTTAACGGTGCCAGTGCGGCAATATGTTCCGGCGACAAACCGCAGCAGCCGCCGACGATTTGCACGCCCTGATTAATCCATGAAGACGCAAAACGGTGCAGTTCATGGGGCGGCATCACTTCCTCGAACTGCCAGGAGGGTGATTTGAAATAGCCTGAATCGGGATAGGCCATCAACGGCCCGCTGAAAATCCCACCCAGGATGTCCAGGGCATCGCCAATAACATCGGCCGGGCTGTGCATGATACCGGCGGCTGCCACCTCATGGTCTTTCAGCACCGCGACAATTTCCGAGAATGGAATATCGCGCTCCGGCGCGAAACTGAGGATCTGGCCATTGGAACCGCGCCGGGCCGAGAATCCGGCCCAGACCGGCAGCCCGGTGGCCTTGGCGGCGGCGAACGCGGGGCCCATGCGTTCGGGATAGAACATCATTTCCAAAATGATCAGATCGCAGCCCGCATCGCGCAGCAGGTTGGCCAGTTCACCGAAGGCGTCCGCCATGGCCCCTGGCGTTGGGGCAAGGGTTTGGTCGGGATCGGAAGTGCCATCAACGACCGCCGCGCTATGAGACAGAGAACCGGCGATCAGGACGTCCGGACGCCCGCTGGCTTGCATCGCGCGCTGCGCGGCGGACACGGCGGCACGATTGATTTCGGCAAATTGGTCACCGAACCCGGCCGGTTCCAGCCGTAGCCGCGACGAGGCGTAGGTGTTGGTCGTGATGACGTCGGCACCGGCGGCGAGATAATCCCGGTGAATGCCTTCCAGCGCGTCGGTGTTTTGCAGCGACGCCGGACCGCACCAGGCACCGGGATCCATTGCCACCCCACGGCGTTCCAGCTCCGTCCCCGTGCCGCCATCAAGAATGACGATGCCACCAGCCTTGAGATGCCGTTCCGTGTCAGCGTAGCCCATAATTTAGATATAGAAATCTCGGAGATTGTAATCCCTGATTAGGGTTTCGCGGGTTTGCTCGTTCCAGCGGTTGTCGTCCTCCTGGCCGGCCAATGGTTGGTAGTTGTAACGCGGCTCCTCGGGAAAACGTTGCTGCCGGGCATCCACGCCCAGGGCGATGATGCGGCAGCGTTCGTGTATCTGCGCCGCCGTGTAGGTGACTTCCGTGTTATCCAGTTTCGAGGTGGTGACATCGAGAACCCGGCTTCGGGGAAAAAACCCGGCGTTCAGTGTGATGCGCCGGTCGGGCGAGGAATTGGCGAAGGAGCCATGCACCAGTTGCCGGTTACAGATGAAGACATCCCCCGCCCCGCACAGCAGGGGCACGGCGCCCTTGATACGCTCCGAACCGCTGTCGGCCACCATTTGCCTGATATCCACCTTGCCCTGCTTGTGACTGCCGGGCAGAACCCAGACACCGTTGCCAGCGGTGGAGGGGTGCAGCTGCGCCATAAAGTTGAAGCCATGGGCGCCATGGTCCCAATCGGCCGCGTCCCAATGAGTGGTGCCGTCCTGATGCCAGGCCACCGACGGCCCTAGCCCTGGCTCCTTGATGAAGACCACTTCCGTATAGGGTACAAAATCAGCGCCCAGCACCGCCTCGGCCACCGCCAACAGGCCGGGATGTCCGTACAGGCGCAGGCAGCTGTCCATCAATTGCAGATTGCCCCGCAACCGCTCGATGGTCCATTCAGGGCCGCCTTGGGTTGGTTCGGGGTCCAGCATCTTGACCGGATGGCGGCCCTTGTTCTTGGCCGTGCCGCCCAGGGGATCACTCAACGGTTTGGCCCAATTATAGATTGGCAGCGCAAAGTCGTGGACAATGGTCGGGTTGCCGTTCCTGTCGCATTCGGCGTCCGGCGAAACCGGCGCCCCGGCCAGAACCAGGGCCACGTCGGCACGAAGTTCCGCCAGCTCTTCATCCTTGATCACGCCTTCGAAGACATAGAAGCCGGTGCGCCAATAGACCTCGAGAATGGCGGCGTCCAGGTTGCCGTCCCCATTAAGCTTGATGGGGCCGCGATTACCCAAGGCCATGGCGCGCCCTTCGCCATCCCGGATGTATCCGGTCATCGCCCGGGCATGTTCGGCGGCGGTTAAAGGGTCGGCTGTTTGCTGTGCGGTCATGGGAATTCCGTTGTTTGACGCGATTTCGCGGATACTGCGCCCAATGGACGCCTTGCACAATGGACGACTTGCGCAATGGCTGGGCATGGGGAGAATAGGAGCATGATCGATATTTGAGAACGGATGTGGACATGAAAATTTTGGCGGGTACCTCCAAGGGCGTATTTTCAGTTTCGGGTGGCGCGGCGGACCAGGTTTTGGAAAGCCGGGGCGTGCGCGATCTGGTCACCATTGGCGGCCGGGTCTTCGCGGGCACCGGGGCGGGGCTGTATATCTCCGACGACGGCGGCGAGAGCTGGTCCCTGGCCGGGCTGGAGGATTACGAGGTCTGGCAAATTCGCGGCGCCGGCGATGACGTGGTCTATGCTGGCACCCAGCCGGGGGGCTTATTCAAAAGTACCGACAATGGCGGCACCTGGGCCGAGGTCGCATCCTTTAACAAGGTTCCCCAAGCAGCCGATTGGTGCATCCCCGTCAAACCCCGCATACCGGGGGGAAGAGCCCGCGCCTTGGTGATCGACCAAAATGACCCCAACCGCATCTGGGTCGGCGTCGAAGTGGGCGGCATCATGCGTACGGAAGACGGCGGCGAGAGCTGGAACTTCAGCTTGCCGGGCGAGAACCCGGACTTGCACATGATGTGCGCCCATCCAGGCCAGCCATCGACCCTGTTCGCCTCCACCGGCTACGGCCGCCTGGACGGCGTGGCCGAGATGGTTGAGGGCAACGCGGGCGTTTTCCGCTCCGATGACTCTGGAGCCAGTTGGCGCTATGCCTGGAAGGGCATCACGCCGCGCTATTCCCGGCCCATGTGCATTGATCCAGCCACCCCCCACGGCCTGACCGTGGCCAGCGCGCCCACCGCCTTCTCGTCGTACAAGGACGACGGCGGTGCCCAGGCCATGCTGTTGCGCTCCGAGGATGGCGGGGAAAGCTGGCGCTCCCTGTGCGACGAAGCCCATTCACCCTCGGCGGCAAATATTCATGGCCTGACCCCGGACCTGGCAAACCCCGGCGGCGTGGTGATCGGCACGGACACGGGCGAAGTTTGGCGGGTCAGCGGCAGTGCTGAATGGACGCCCCTGGCCACCGGCCTGCCGGCGGTGCTTTCCGCCCTAACGCTTTAGTCCGGCTGGCCGGCGACCCAGGTGCGGCAGACATTCAGATCGCCATCCAGCAGGACCAGATCGGCGCAGTAGCCGGCGGCAATTCGGCCCCGGCGGTCGTCCATGCCGAGAAAGCCCGCTGGGTACAGCGAGGCCATGCGCAAGGCCTCCTCCAGCGGCTGGCCCAGCAGATGGTGGGTGTTTCGAACGGCGGCGGCCATGTCCAGGCAGGAACCGGCCAGGGTGCCGTCGGGCAAGGTGCAGCGGCCGTCGGCGACGGTCACCACTTGACCCGACATCTGAAAGCTGTCCAGGTCAGTACCCACGGTCGCCATGGCGTCCGTAACCAGCATCATGCGGCCCTCGGATATTGCAGCCTTGGCCGCCAAAGCCACGCGCAAAGTGGTGGCGTCAACATGGTGGCCATCCGCGATGATGCCGCACCAGGTATCGCGATCCGCCAGTGCCGCGCCCACCACGCCGGGGGCGCGGGCCAGCAAGGGCGGCATGGCGTTAAACAAATGGGTAAAGCCGGCCAGGCCTTCATCAAGGGCGGCCGAAATTTGCCCTTCGTCGGGCGCGCAATGCCCGGCGCAAACCTTCACCCCGGCCGCGCGCAGGGTTTGAATGGTACCCGGCGGTACCATTTCAGGCGCCAAGGTGACCACCACCGCACCCAGCCCCTCGCCGGCAATCAATTCGATAAACCCATCGTCCAACGGCCTGATCTGCTCCGCCCCATGAGCGCCTTTTTTTTCCGGGTTCAGAAACGGCCCTTCAAGGTGCACGCCAAGCAATCCCGGCACATTGTAGCTTCGCGCCATGCGCACCGCCTGGACTGCGTCACTCATTATTGTCCATTCATCACTGATCAGGGTTGGCAGCAGCCCCGTCGTGCCATACTTCCGGTGCGCCTCGATAATGGCGTCAATGCCCGCCGGACTTGGCTGATCGTTGAACATCACCCCGCCGCCGCCATTGACCTGGCAATCGATAAAGCCCGGCGCCAGTAAGCCGCCTTCCAGGTCCACGATCTCGATATCATCGCCTGCTCGGCTGGCCAGACGCACTTCCCGGATCATGCCGTCGGCCAGCAGCACCTCCCGCTTCGGCAATATCTCGTCACCGGTGAAGATGGCCCCATTGACCAATAGCTGTAATTCTTGCCCGCCGCTCATGATCCACCCTTTTTCGCTATTATAGTTGCGAATAGATCGTTGGGGAAATTGACCAACCGAATTACGCTATAACCAAGGTGACAAATTAGACAGCTATCTGGGAGTTTCGATTTATGTTCGGACATCCGGAATTTGACAATCATGAAACCGTGGTCTTCTCCCGCGACAGGGAGGCGGGCCTGACCGCCATTATTGCCGTCCATAGCACGGACCTGGGGCCCGGCTTCGGCGGCTGCCGCATGTGGCCCTACGAGAACGAGGATTTGGCGCTCCGGGATGTGCTGCGTCTCTCCCGCGGCATGACGTACAAGGCCGCCATATGCGAGCTGCCTTATGGCGGCGGCAAGTCGGTGATAATTGACGATGCAAAAGTGGCCAAAACGCCCGCGATGCTGCGGGCCGTGGGACGTTTGGTGGAGGGCCTAGGCGGCCGCTACATCATTGCCGATGACGTGGGCACCAGCTTGGCTGACCTGGCCGTCATGCGCGAGGTAACAAAGCACACCGCGGCCGCCACGGCCGCCGCCAAGGAACCCTTGGCGGTCACGGCGTATGGCGTATGGCAAGCCTTGCAGGCGGCCGTCGGCGCGGTCTTGGACCGTGGCGATCTGGCGGGATTGGGGGTGGCCGTGCAGGGCCTGGGCAATGTGGGGCTGCACTTGTGCCGGTATCTGCATGAACAGGGCGCGCAATTGACGGTTTGCGACGTGGACCCCGACCGCCTGGCCATGGCGCGGCGGCAATTCTCGCCAATTATCGTGCCGCCGGAAGAGATTTATGACCGGGAAGTGGATGTTTTCGCGCCCTGCGCCTTCGGCGCCATTTTGAATGACCGGACGATCCCCCGTCTGCGGGCCAGGATCATCTGCGGCGGCGCCAACAATCAACTTCTGGCCAGGGAACATGGCGGCGCCCTGGCGGCCCTCGGCATCGTCTATGTGCCCGATTATCTGGCCAATGCCGGGGGTGTGATTGATTTTCACATGGAAACCATCGACGACAGCGCCGGGGCGGTGTTGGGCGCGGTGGAGCGGATCGGCGGGATCACGGCGGAAACCTTGACCCGCGCGCGCGTGGAGGGAGAGACCCCTCTGTCCATAGCCGACCGCCTGGTCCGCCGGCGTCTGGAGAATGCGCGCTCTACAACCTAGTTGCCTTCCGGCGCGGTTTGAAAGATCATCGCTACCATGCTTGAACCCTATCCCCTGCCCGTGGGCCACGTTTACCAACCGCGCCCCGTATCCATTGACCGCGATATACAGATTGCCAAATTGACCGCCAGCGGCATCGACCCCGGCGTCCATGGCGACCGCCTGGATCTGACTTTCCTGGGCCTGCCGATCCTGGATGCCCTGACGGAACGGGACGTGCCCCTGCAAGGCCAGGTGCATGTCTATCAACGCTTCATCCAGCATGCCCCCATCATGCTGGATGGCGAATTGAACATGCGGGGAGAAATCACCGCCATCGAAAAAGTCGCGAAGGGCGAAGTTGTGCGCTGGGCTTTTGATTTCACGGACCGGACGGGGCGGCACCTGGTGACCATCGACCGCGCCGGCCTGCGGCCCCAGGCCAGAACAGCCGAGGACGGCGGCAAGAATGGCGGCAGGGGCGGTGCCACGGATTTCCTAGCCCCGCCCGAAGAAGATCAACCGGGGTTCGAAATATTGTGGCAACGGACCTTGGTGCCGGACGATGTCGCCCGTTACAGCAGCGACGGCCGCAATAAAATTCATTCCGAGCCGGAGATTGCCCGCCAGTTCGGCTTTCGCGCGCCCATCGCCGCCGGCCTCATCGGCGTGCATTACTATCTCGAAGCCATGGCCGGATACGGCGCAACAGACAAATTGGATCTGGAGATCTGGTTCAAGCGGCCCATGTTCTGGGACGAAACCCTGACCCTGCGCCGCCATGTCGACGGCAGCCGCCTGACCGCCATGCGGATCGAGAACCAGGCCGGCAAACCAGCCAGCCTGGCGCGCATTAACCCCTCACCCGATGTATAAGAGTCCTTGGCAGTCCAACTTAACGGTCCAGCCGCATATGCGGCTGGCCGTTGGAAGTCCGCTCCATGGTTGTGAAATCCCTGCCCAAGGTGCATGAGACCCGCTGACGAAAAGCCGAGAAACTGTCGAAGGTGACAACGTCGACCGGCTCGTCGAAATGGATGGTAACGCGCATGCGTTCGGCCATGCCTTGCTGTTGCAGACCCAGGATCGTGCCTGCGAAAGGCTGACCCAGATAGCTGCCGCTGACCCGTTCGCCAATAAATAGAGGGTTGTCATTACGCCTGTTGCCGGCGGCGGCATGCAAGGTGTTCAAGTCCCGATAACCCCATTGCCGGGCCACGATCTCCAATGATTGGCCATGGCCGATGGCCTTGCCGTCGCCGGCCAGTTTAGCGCGCAGGCGCTTGGCTTGCGCCTTCAGGGCTTCAATGGATGGAATAGTGCTTACTTCATTCATGTTCTCGCCTCATGCAGTTCCACATGTGGTGCGGCAAAGTTCATTTCGAACCTGCATTTGGAATGGTGCCCGCATTGCCACCCGGCCACATGTTGATGTGCTGGCGGAAATGAATTCAACAAATAGTCCACGGCTTCACCAAGGCAATTGCCCGCGGGCGGCAGGGGCCGTCTTCCTGGGTCGGGATGTTTATGTGGTCCTAAAAGCAGCGTCAACAGCAAAATCGGATTGACGGATATTCTGTACAATCCGGCCCGCACAACGTACAAGGCGCCGTGATAGATATTCGGGCCCCTGACCGGCGGAAAATTTGTCCGGCGAAAAATTTGATCGGCGGAAATTTTCGTTTCACGCCAGTGCAGGCAGACCCCGTCTCGAAAGAATGAACATGGCAGAATTTGCAGGCGTTGTTCCCGCCCTTGGCCAGGCGTTGAGCAAACGCGGTTTCGATGCCCTGACCCCGGTGCAGGAGGCTGTCCTGGCGCCGGAATTGACGGCGGCCGACTTGCTGGTCTCGGCCCAGACCGGCTCGGGCAAGACCGTGGCCTTTGGCCTGGCCCTGGCACCGGCGCTGTTGGAAGGGGCCGCGCGGTTCGGGGTGGCGGCGGCACCACTGGCCCTGACGGTGGCGCCGACACGGGAATTGGCCCTGCAGGTCAAGCGTGAGTTGGAATGGCTGTATGAACCAACGGGGGCTTCCGTGGTCTCTTGCGTTGGCGGCATGGACATGCGCACGGAACGCCGCGCCCTGCAGCGCGGCGCGCACATCGTGGTGGGGACGCCGGGCCGGCTGCGGGACCATATTGAACGCCATTCACTCAACACCGCGGCCCTGAAATGCGTGGTGCTGGACGAAGCGGACGAGATGCTGGACCTGGGCTTCCGCGAGGACCTGGAATATATCCTGGACGCCGCGCCCAACGACCGACGCACCTTGATGTTCTCGGCCACCGTGCCCCGCGCCATTGCCGCCCTGGCCAAGGGCTATCAGCGCGACGCGGTGCGGATCAGCACCCAGGCCGAGCAGAGCCAGCATGTGGATATCGAATACCAGGCCATGGTGGTCGCGCCCAATGACCGGGAAAACGCCATCATCAATGTCCTGCGGTATTTCGAGGTGGGGACGGCGCTGGTCTTTTGCGCCACGCGCGCCGCCGTCAACCATATGACCGCGCGCTTTTCCAACCGGGGTTTTTCCGTGGTGGCGCTGTCGGGCGAGTTGAGCCAGAACGAGCGCAGCCATGCACTGCAAGCCATGCGCGACGGCCGGGCGCAAATATGCATCGCGACGGATGTCGCCGCCCGCGGCATCGATTTGCCGAAGTGCGAGTTGGTGATCCATGCCGATTTGCCCCGAAACCGGGAAAACCTGCTGCACCGCAGCGGCCGCACGGGACGGGCCGGGCGCAAGGGCGTCAGCGTCCTCGTGGTGCCCTACAATTGGCGCAAGCGTACCGAACGGCTGTTGGCCGGCGCCGGTGTTCAGGCCACCTGGGGCAAGCCGCCCTCGGTGCTGGAGATCATGAAACTGGATGATGAACGGATCATGGCCGACCCGGATCTGAACCGGCCGTTGGAGGCGGATGAAAAGGCCTTTGCCCAGGCCTTGCTGGATCGCCATGGCGCGGAACAATTGGCCGCCGCCCTCGTACGCCGCTATCGGGCCGGCCGCTCGGCGCCGGAGGAATTGCTGGATGCCGGCCCCAAGGAGTCTATTGCCCGGAAGAAACAACGGGACGATTTCAAGGATGGCGTCTGGTTCTCGCTCTCCGTGGGCCAAAAACAGAATGCCGAGCCCCGCTGGCTGCTGCCCATGCTGTGCCGGGCGGGCCATATCACCAAACGTGATATCGGCGCCATCCGGATTGAACCAGGCGAAACTTTCGTGGAGCTGGCGCCGGGCTGTGTGGAGTCCTTCCTGGAAAACATCGGTCCGGAGGCGACGGTTGAAAAAAATATCTTCGTAAAACGCGCCGACGGCCCGCCCAAATCCGACCGATCCAAATCCGACAGGTCCACCGGTGAAGGTCGCAAACGCCCCGCCCGCCGCATGCCGCCCCGCACCCCCCCGGCGCCCCGGACGATGGTCGAGCCGGACAAACCACCGTCACGGGAAGACCGCCCCGCTCCGGTAACGAAGCGGCCGAAAAATAAGAAACTGAAAAAAGCCAAGAAAGCCCGCCTTGCCGAGGCGCGCTCGAAAAGCGGGTCGGAGGATAAACAGGGCCGGGGCCCTTTGAAGCGGGCCACGCGTAACAATAGCAAAAATTAGGGTGGGAAAAATGACGATCCAAGTCAGCATCGCCGCCGTGGTATTTGACCTCGATGGCGTCCTGATCGACAGCGAGCGGATCTATGTGCGGGCCTGGCATCAGGTCGCCGACGAACTGGATTGTCCGGCGCTGGTGCCGGCATATGTGGATGTGGTCGGCCTGCCCTATGACCAGATTGAGCCGATCATCCATGCCAATTTGAACGACCGGGTATCAATGGCTGAATTTCAAACAGCCATCAATGGCGCCGTGAGGGCATTGACGAAAGATGGCTATCCCTTGAAAACCGGCGCGGTGGAGATCCTGCAATACCTCCGCGACCAGGGCACGCCCAGCGCCGTCGCGACATCCTCCACAACCTCCGTGCCCCGGAAACTACAAGATACCGGCATCGAAGAATATTTTTGCCATGTGGTGACGCGGGATGAAGTGGCCATGGGCAAACCGCACCCGGACGTCTATCTGGCGGCCGCGAAACGCCTTGGCCTGGCGCCATCGCAGTGCCTTGCCGTGGAAGACTCCGAACCGGGGCTTCGGGCCGCCCTGTCGTCGGGGATGGTCGTGGCCCATGTGCCGGATATCATAGACATCGGCGCCGATCTAACCGGGCGCTGTGATGTGGTTTGCCCTGATTTGTTGGCGCTGCGCGATTGGCTGCAGCCTTAAACTGAGGGCCAATTAATGACGTGAGTTTTTTTGTATAAATTCTACCCTCTCGTGTCATGAGTTGCCGACGTGGCCTGTTTTCATTTCCTTTATTATTGTACTTTACCAATATTTCGTATCTAATGGTAAATTCAGAAGGTGCTAGCCATGGCCAAAACGACCAGCATTGCGCTAGGTGATCATTTCTCGGGATTTGTTATACCAAAGAACCTTAACTGAGACTCAT
>JAPYUH010000405.1 GCA_029936195.1 Alphaproteobacteria bacterium | reverse complement strand
ACTAATGAATGTCGGCTTTGAGGGCAAAAGCAAGCATTAGAAAAATTCGAGGCCATGGCAGCTTCGGCTCAAACTCTGCCTGTTAAGGCTTTCAAATAATATCGCCAAACTTGAGGGCATGGCGTACACGCCAAACGCCAATAATTTGTGAGATACAGATTTCCCTCCGCTTGAAATTACGCTTATCTTGCCGCCAGCTTTTTGCTTTGACGCTCGAAATCATACCAATTAATTTCGTCGGGCATGGGATGTGCTCATATGAGCTAAAGCCGCGCCTCCAACTCATGACGCTGGACCTTGCCGGTGGTGGACCGGGGCAGCTCCTCTTCCGACAGGAAAATTATATCCTTGGGCTGTTTGTAGCTGGATAGATTTTCGCGGCAGAGGTCCATCAATTCGTCCGCCGTCAGGTTGGGGTCGGCGGGGACGACGAAGGCCACGGGCACCTCGCTCCATTTGCGGTCGGGCCGGCGGACGACGACCGCCTCGTGAACCCGGGCATCGGCCAGCATGACCTGTTCGATCTCGGCCGGATAGATGTTCTCGCCCCCCGACTTGATCATGTATTTGACCCGGTCCACATAGTCCAAGGTGCCGTCCTCGTTGCGGCGCAGCACATCGCCCATGTGGAACCAGCCGCCGCGGAAGTCCTGGGCGTTGGTCTCGTCCGCGTTCCAATAGCCGCTGAACAAGGTGGGACCGCGCAGGGCGACCTCGCCCGGCGTGCCGATGGGCACTTCGTTGTCGTCCGGGTCCACCAGGCGCATTTCGCAAAAGGCCGATTGCCGTTTGGACAAGTTGGTCGGCGCCACGCCGATGGGTATCAGGGCGGAGGAGGCCGGCGGGAACCCCGTCTCGGTCGCGCCAAAGGAGTTGTTGAAGGGTGCGTCAAGGGCCCTCGTGGCGGCGGCGATGTCCTCGCGCGGCACCAGATCCGCCATGGCACCGCAGACGCCGACGCCCTTAACTTTCACCTTTTTCTGTTCCAATATGGCGGCGAACGGTCCGACCATGCCCGGCATCAGGATGAAAAACCGCATCTCCTCCCGTTCCAACAGATCGATCAGCAAATCGGGCTCGTAGCCATCGATCACATGCACCGTGCCGCCGCGCAACAGGGTGGCCAGAGCCTGATCGGTCGAGGCCATATGATAAAACGGCGGCCAGGCGCAGAAATTATCGCCGATGGGTATCTGAAATTCCGAGGTGAAGCACATACAACGCGCCACCATGGCCCGGTGAGAGATCAAGGCGCCCTTGGGCAACCCCGTTGTGCCGGAGGTATAGAGGATGACGAGGCCGTCTTCGGGATCAATGTCCAGGTCGGGGTAGTCGGGCGCGCCAGTGGCGAGGAAGTCTTCATAGTCCCCGCCCAGCACGATACGGCGATGGGGTGTCAGCTCCAGGCGATCCAAGGTCTCGGCCAGTTCCGCCTGCACGATTACCACCGTCGCCTCGACAAGATTGATGCAATGCTGCAACTCGCGGTCGCCCAGACGCCAGTTCAGGCAGGCCACGATCAACCCCGCCTTGGCCGCCGCCAATTCGATTTCCACATACTCCAGCCGGTTCCGGGCCAGCAGCCCCACGCGGTCGCCCCCCTGCAATCCACTATCCAGCAGCGCATTGGCCAGCCGGTTGGAGCGTTCCTCCAACACGGCATAGCTCTGAACCCGGTCGCCATCAACCACCGCCCGGTGTTGCGGGTTAGCCGGCACGCGGGAATGAAACAATGCCCCAATGGTGGCCTTTCGGGACGACAAAACCGCCCCAGGCGGCAGATACAAAGACACAAATACACTCCATGGAAAGAACCAATCAGAACCGCTCCAACCTTAGTTTCTTTACCTCTTTGCCGCAACGCGCGCATTGACGCTACTATAGTACCGTATATTAATTGATTGAAAATATTGCCAGTTTTCGCCTTGACCAGCGGTAATATATTCATATACTCCGCGCCGCTGCACTGTTGTTGCACTGC
>JAPYUH010000146.1 GCA_029936195.1 Alphaproteobacteria bacterium | reverse complement strand
GCGGCGCCCTGACGTCTTAAGACGTCTTCCAATCAAAGTTGGCCTCGAACGCCGCTGCGGCGCGGTAGATGGTGCGTTCATCGTAGTTCTTGCCGATCAACTGCAGGCCGGCGGGCAGTCCATCCGCATTGCGGCCGCAGGGAATCGAGATCGCCGGGTTGCCGGTGTAGTTGTATGGCGAGGTATTGGCCAGCATGCACCAGGCCTGGCCGATCTTGCTCATGCGGTCATCGCCCTCGTTTGGCAGGGGCATGGCGGCCATGGGCAGTGTGGGGGTCAACAACAAATCCCATTCCTTGAATAGTTCGGCATAGATGGCCGTGGCCTGGCGTTTTAAATTCTGCCCCTTGCCATAGATGCGGCCGCCATAGGTCTGCGTGACCCAGGCGCCGAGCAAGGTGAGGGCCTTGGCGGTATCTGGCCATTCGTCGGCGCGGTCGCCAAGGGTGTTGATCTTTTCGATCAGGCTGGGCGGATAGAAGCCCGCCGCGCCGCTGGCCACGCCGCCGCCGAAGGTGAACTGGCGCACCATGCCCTCGGCGATCATGGGCAAATAGATGTTGCCGATATCGTTGTGGGTCGGGACCGAGATCCGTTCAACGGTGGCACCGAGAGAGGCGAGCAAATCAGCCGCCGCCAGAACAGCCGCATCCACCGCCTCCTCGGATTCTTCCCGGCCGAAACCCTCGTCGATAATGCCGATGCGCAGGCCGTCAACACCGCGGTCCAGCTCCTCCGTATAGGTATCGGCCCGCACGCCTGACTGGCGGTCGTCATAGCCGTCGGGCCCGGCCAGCACTTCCAGCAACAAAGCGTTGTCAGCCACATTAGTGGTCATCGGCCCGATATGATCGATCGTGGTCTCCATGCTCATGATGCCGCTGTAGGGCACCAGTCCGTGGGTCGGCTTCATGCCGACAATGCCCGAGAACGACGCCGGTATGCGGATGGAACCCGCCTGATCGCCGCCGATGGACATATCAACATCGCCGTTGCCCACCAGGGCGGCGCTGCCCGAAGACGAGCCGCCGGCGGAATAGCCGTGTTTGACCGGATTGTGCACCGGCCCGGTGGCGGAAGTGAAACTGCTGCCCGAGAGGCAGAAATACTCGCACACCGCCTTGCCGGTGATGGTGGCGCCTGCATCCAGCATGCGGGTGACGATGGTGGCGTCAACCTCGGGAACATAACCTTCCATGACCGAGGCGCCGTTCATCAACGGCACGCCGGCCAACAGCACGGTGTCCTTCAAGGCGACGGTTTTGCCAGCCAGTTTGCCCGTCGCCGCGCCTTTGACCTCGGTTTTGACGTACCAGGCGTTCAAGGGGTTGTCTTCCGCCGACGGGCGGACGCCGGGGGCGCGGGGATATTTCACTTCCGGCAGGGCATCGGGGCCGGTCAGGGCGGCGTCGGTCAAATCGAACAGAGGTCCCAGGACCTCGGCAAAAAATTCCGTGTCCTCGTCTGTCAGGTTGGCGCCAAAGCCGGCGGCGATCTCTCGCAATTGCTGATTGGTGGGTTTCATCTGCCTGCATTCCTTTCGTTACGCTGTGAAAGTTGTCCAGTCACCGGATTGTTCAAAAGTTTGAGCCGCTTGGTAAACCTTCGCTTCGTCAAAGAAGCGGCCCACCAGCATCATGCCCACGGGCTTGCCATCGCTCATGCCGCAGGGCATGGAGAGGGCGGGATGGTGGCTGATATTGAAGGGCGCGGTGTTGCCAATCATCTCGAAGGCGCGGTCAATGTAGAAATCCCAATCGTCCTCTGCCGTGGGCAGCGGTGTCGCGGTCACGGGCAGGGTCGGCAGCAGGATCAGATCGTAATCCGCCAGCACCGCATCATAGGCCGCGCGCAGAGTATAAGAGAGATTGACCGCCTTACCGTAATAACGCTTGCCGGCGGTGTTATCCGCATGCTGCCCGAACATCATGGTCAGCTTCAGGGTCTCGGATAAACTGTCCGCCTTGTCCCGCCAATGGCGATGGGCATCCATGAGCGAGGTGGAATAGAGATCCTGGCGCGAGACGCCATAGCCATCCCCCAGCATCATGGTCTGGGTCAATCCCTCCAGGGCGATCGGTGTCCAGATCGCGGGACCAAGCGAATGCATGGGAATGGAGACTTCGTCCACCACGGCGCCCATGTCGGCGAAACGGGCCGCACCCGCCCGCACATGGGCGTCCACGCCGGCCTCGGAATTTTCGTGACCGAAGCCCTCTTTCAGAACCGCGATCTTCATGCCCGCGACGCCGCCGTCCAGCAATTTGGAGTAGTCCTGGGTGACGACGTTCTGTTGCCGGGTATCGTAGCCGTCCGGGCCGGCCAGGACTTCTAGCATCAGGGCATTATCGGCAACGGTTCCGGTCATGGGGCCGGTGTGATCAATGTAGGGTTCGATGGGCATGATGCCGGTGTAGGGCACCAGGCCGTGGGTCGCCTTCATGGCGACGATGCCGCAATAGGCGGCCGGGATGCGGACGGAGCCGCCCTGATCACCACCCACCGTCATGTCCACCGCGCCCGCCGCGATCAAGGCGGCGCTGCCCGATGACGAGCCGCCGGCGGAATGGCCGGGCACCCGGGGGTTCTCCACGGCGCCGGTGGCGTTGGTGTGGCTGCCGCCCGAAAGACAAAAACATTCGCAATGGGCCTTGCCCAGAATGGTGGCGCCCGCATCCAGCAGGCGGGTCACGATGGTCGCGTCCATGTTGGGCACGAAACCTTCCAAGGTCGCGGCACCGTTCATCATGGGCACGCCGGCCAGCATAACATTATCTTTCAGGGCCACGGTCTTACCGGCCAGCTTGCCGTCCGGCGCGCCCTTCACCTCTGTTTTGTAGTACCAGGCATTATAGGGGTTCTCATCGCCTTCCGGACGATAGCCTGGTGTGCGGGGGTATTTCACTTCCGGCAGGGGGTCGGCCATTTCGTCGACCGCCTTATAGGCCGCGACATAATCGGCGAAGCGCGGTTGCAGCAAGGCAACCTTGACTTTGTCCACGTTCATCCCGAGCTGTTCGGCGATTTCGTAAATCTGTTCGTCCGTGGGCTGTATAACGGTCATTTTGCTACCCCTGATATTGGTTCTAGCTATTGCCTCCAAAGCCAAGATATTCCGCGACCATGGCTGAATCTTGAATGTCCTTGATCGGGATTTCAGTGTCCAGGACGCCTCGGGAGATGGTGTAGATGCGAGAGGCCAGGCCCAGAATGAAATCCAGATTTTGCTCGACCAGTACAATCGTCAGGTTCTGCTTAACGCGCAGTTCCCGCAGGACTTCACTAATTTCCTGGATGATGGAGGGCTGCACCCCCTCGGTCGGTTCATCCAGCAAGATAAGGGAAGGATGATTGCACAGGCAGCGGGCAATGGCCAAGATCTGTTGTTCGCCGCCGCTCAGCGCGCCACCCCGGCGGTCGAGGAGGGGACGGAGGCGGGGGAAGAATTCCAACATCTCCTCAATCCGGTCCATGGATCCCTTTTTGCCCAGAATTCCTACCGTGAGGTTTTCCAGCACCGTCAGGTTGGGAAAGATCTCCCGCCCCTGGGGCACCAGGGACATGCCCATGCGGGCCCGGCGATAAGTGGGCAGGCGGCGGATTTCCTTGTCCTGATACTTGATACTGCCGGCGGTGGTGGTGACAAAGCCCATGAGGGCACGCAGCAGGGTGGTTTTGCCCATGCCATTATGGCCCAGGACGCCGACAAATTCGCCCTGTTCCACATGCATGTCGATCTTGTGTAGGATCGGCACCGGGCCGTAGGCGGCGGCCAGGCCATGAATTTCAAGCAGCGCCATTGGCCTCTTTTCCCAAATAGATTTCCTGCACTTCCGCGTGCGCCATGATCGCGGCCACATCCCCCTCGATAAAAACCCGGCCGCGATGCAGCACGGTAATCTCGGTGGCGATATCGCGGATGAACTGCATGTCGTGCTCAACCACGATGAGCGACATGTCGCCGGCCAACTGCCGCAGCACCTCCGCCAGACGGTCCCTCTCGTCCGCCGTCATCCCGGCCGCCGGCTCGTCCAGCAGTACCAGGCGCGGACGGCCGGCCAGCACCATGGCCAGTTCCACCAACTGCCGCTCGCCATGGGCCAAATGCCCAACCTCGCGGTTGGCCAGGCCCGTGATGGCGATCAGTTCCAATATCTCGTCGGTAATCTCTTCCGAGCGTTTTTGATTATTGCTGCGCCGGGCCGACAGCGCGATGTTCTCCCGTGCCGCCAACCCATCGAACAGGTTCGGCACCTGGGTCTTGATGCCGATGCCAAGGCGCACGATGTCATGGGTGGTTTGGCCGCTCAACTCCTGACCGGCGAACAGCACCGATCCGGCGGTGGGTTTCAATTGCCCGGTCAAGCATTTGAAAAAGGTGCTCTTGCCGGCACCGTTGGGGCCGATCAGACAGCGCAACTCGCCCGTCTTCACCGCAAAATTGACCTGATCGACGGCGACGACGCCGCCGAAGCGCATGCTCAGATCAGAGGTGGTCAGAAGGGATTGTTCGCTCATCCCGGCCGCTCCCCATCGCCTTGGCCGCCGCGCCGACGCCACAGTTTCAGAAAGATATCCCGGAAAGTGGGGAACAGACCCTTTGGCATCAGGAGCACCACCAGAATCAGAATAGTACCCAGAACGATCAGGTTGTTAATAAAATCTGTTTGGCCCAGTTGGAAAGAGAGATATTCAAGAGCGATAACCCCGATGATCGGCCCGATCAAGGTGCCCACGCCCCCCGCTATGACCCAGATCAGGCATTTAGCGGACCATTCCAGGCTGAAAATATTGGGATCGACGAAAGTTTGATAGCTGGCCCACATGGCCCCCGCCGCCCCGCCGATGGCACCGCCGATCATGAAGATGCACAATTTGTAAAGGCGCACATCGTAACCCAGCAGGCTGGTGCGGACCTCGTTCTCGCGGATGGAGATCGCCACGCGGCCGAATTTCGATTTGATCAGAACATGCAGCAGGACATAGACGGCAATCAGGATGGCCATGAAATACTGGAACATCTGGGCCGGCTCCATTTCCTGATCCGGCTGCCAGGGCAGGGTCATGATGGGAATGGACGGGATGCCGTTGAATCCACCCAGACGCGCCGTGCCGATGATATATTCAGGGCCGGCGGTATGGTTGATCAACTTATACAGGATCAAGGTCACCACCAGGGTGACCACGCCCAGATAGACATCGTTCAAGCGGCCATAGAACATGAAATAACCAAGGGCGCCGGCGAACAACACGCAGAGCGCGATGGCGATCAGAAAGGGTATGGTGGTCTGGCCCATGTTGATGGCGGAAACGGCAAAGACATAACCGCCCAGGCCGAAAAAACCCGCCTGACCGAAACTCAAGATACCGCCGAAGCCCCAGATGTAGGCTAGGCTCAACACAAACAGGGCCAGCACCACATACTTGGTCATCTGCAGCACTTCGAACAGATCGAAATATACCGGCACGAAAATCAGGATCGCCAGCCCCAGTACCGCAACAAACCCGGCGCCCAGCCAATCCTTGTGAATATTCCTCAACATGCGTTCCTCATGAGGTCCCGGCCATCAGACGCTGCGCGTAAATATGCGCCCGGTGATGCCCTGCGGCAGCAGACGCAACAGGATCAAGGCGACAAACAACAGCGTGGCATCACCGAACACCGGGCCGAAGATAAACGTCACGGACTGGCTGATGGATCCCAGAATAGACGACGCGCTCAAGGTGCCGGCGACCACGGCCGTACCGCCGGTGACCACAGTGATAAAGGCTTTGCCGATCAAAAGTGCGCCCATGGACGGCACCACGCCGCTGATGGGCGCCAACAGGCCGCCCGCCAACCCAGCAAAGGCCGCGCCAATGCCAAAGGTGGCCATGTAGACCAGTTTTGAATTGATGCCCAGGGTCTCAACCATGTCCGGGTTCTGCATGGTGGCCCGGGCGATCAGACCGGCCTTGGTGTGGCGCAACGTCAGATACACGGAGGCAATCACTGCCATGGCGGCAAAAATCAGAAATAAGGTGTAAATCGAAACCGTATATCCACCAATGGCTATGGCGCTAAAGGGCGTGGTAACACCTTCCACCGTGTTGCCGAATACCACGGTGACGAAGCCGATCAGGAAGAGACTCAATCCCCAGGTCGCCAGTAGCGAATCAATGATCCGCCCATAGAGATGACGGATGATAAGCCGTTCCACGATGACACCAAAAATTCCCACTATCAACGGCGCCAGGATCAGAATGGCGATCCAGATATTTACGCCTTGCTTGGTCGTCAGAACGACCGTGTAACCGCCCAGCATGATGAACTCGCCATGGGCGATGTTGATCACCCGCATCATGCCGAAAACGATGGCAAGTCCGGTGGCGATCAGAATTAGTCCGGCAACTTCACGCAACAACTCAATCGCCACCACCAGGGAATAATCCATGGACGCCCACCCTGCTCAATTATTATTGGCCTGGGCCGTCCATCAGGTTTTCGGTGATTGACGGCCCAGGCGGTTTGGTTCTGTAAACGTTACTTGAGCGATATTTCGTAGTGTTTGTTGGAATTAGGATTCTTCACCAAGTCACAAACCGACTGGGTGTCGGCGGGCTGCACCTGTGAGAACTTTTTCTTGATGATGAATGTCTTGTCCTGCAAGTCGGCGATATAAACATCGCGGATAGCATGATGGGTCTTGGGATCAATAGAGCATTGGCCCGACGGCAGGTTGTAGGTCTTGCCCGATTCCATGACCTCGATAAGTTTCATACGATCCATGCTGCCGGCGGTGCGCACCGCATCGGCCCAGATCATCATGCCATCCCATGTAAAGGCCGAAAGTTCAGTCAAAAACGGGGTTTTCTCCGGATACCGTTTTTTGACCTTAGCCACCCAGGCGTTGTTGGCCGGTGAATCGATGGAAGGATAATAGCCATAGGACGTAACAATGCCGTTTGCGACTTCCGGCTTAATGATCTCGATCTCCGCCCCACCGGCACCAAACGTGGTGGAAGCAATGGGGATTTCCTTTTTCATGCCGGCAGCGGCCCATTGGTTATAAAAGCCAAGATGAGCGCCGCCCACCAGAACGCTCATCACCATGTCGGGCTTGGCGCTTTGGATTTTCGATATGGTCGGCCCGAAGTTGGTCACATCCAGGGGGAAGAAATCGGTGGCGACAACCTCGCCGCCGTTCTGTTCCACATAACGTTTGACCCAGGCCGCCGTAATCTGACCGTAGTTATAGTCGGCTGCGATGGTATAGACCTTTTTGCCCCACATACCCATTGTATATGGCACCAACTCTTCAACGGTCTGCGCCGGCGTCGTGCCCAGGGTTATTTCGTTGCGGTCGCAAACGCCACCCTCATAAAGGGTGTTGTAAAAATACAGTGTTTTGAAGCGATGCAGGATTGGCCGGATGGTTTCCCGGCTGGCGGACGTAATGCCTCCCATGACCACGGAAGCCTTATCCTTCAGGGCAAGCTGCGTGGCGAACTGGGAATACATGGACATATTGGACTGCGGGTCATAGACCACGCCTTTGACTTTCTTGCCCAACAGACCGCCCGAGGCGTTGATCTCCTCAATCGCCATCAACATGATCTGGTTCATGGGAATGCCGGCAAAATCGATGAAGCCTGATAGGTCGTGCAGTCCGCCGACGATAATCTCGCCGGCCGCCTCGGCCGAGAATGGTAGCATGGGAAGGGCGCTGGCCGCGCCTACGGCAGCTGTCCCTTTGAGCATTGAACGTCTAGAAATATTACGCGTCATGGCAAATTCTCCAGTTCTGTGAAGCCTCTAAACACCCTGTACAAACGCATTTTTTTTCGTGAACGCATTTCTGCACCTGTGATTATGCCACCATCGGAGCGCGGCGCAAGGGCGACATTGAACGTTCATGGTGCATCACCGCGAATATTATGCGGCTTATTTGATGTAACATGGGCAATATCAGATGAAGGGATTGGGGCAATGACCGAGGTATGTGTCGCGGCAACGCAGATGTCTTGCACCTGGGACCGGCGGGCCAATATTGAAAAGGCTGAAGCCATGGTCCGGCAGGCCTCGGCCGGCGGCGCGCACATCGTCCTGCTGCAGGAGCTTTTTGAAACGCCGTACTTCTGTCCGGAACAAAAGGCCGAACATTTTTCCCTCGCGCGGCCTTTCGCGATGAATGAAACGATCCAGCGGTTCGCCGAATTGGCGCGGGAACTGGACGTCGTATTGCCCGTCAGTTTTTTTGAACGGGACAATCAGGCCTATTACAACAGCGTGGCGGTGATCGACGCCGACGGCCGGATTATGGGCCGGTACCGCAAGAGCCATATACCCGATGGACCCGGCTATCAGGAGAAATTCTACTTCACTCCCGGCGATACCGGCTTCAATGTCTGGCCGACCCGGCACGGCGATATTGGTGTGGCGGTATGCTGGGATCAATGGTTTCCCGAAGCTGCCCGCATCATGGCGCTGCAAGGCGCGGATATCCTGCTATACCCGACGGCTATCGGCTGTCATCCCATGGCGCCTGATTATGACTCCCAAGCCACCTGGCAACGGGCCATGCAAGGTCATTCCGCCTGCAACGCCCTGCCGGTGATCGCCTCAAACCGGATTGGCGAAGAGAATTGGGATGATCTGACCATGACCTTCTATGGCTCGTCGTTTATTACCGATCAGCACGGCGAAGTTGTCGCCCAGGCCAGCCGGGACGGGGCGGAAGTTGTCACCGCCAGTTTCAATTTCACGGAATTGCGGGCTGAAAGAGCGTCCTGGGGTTTCTTTCGGGATCGGCGGCTGGAGCACTATGAACCTTTGTTGACCCATGCCGGCGCGATACGGCAGAATTCATGATATTCAGGCATGACACGTTGATTGATCCAGGGAGACTGAAATGACGGAACTTCGCATGACACCTACACCCGGCCGCACCGCGCTCATGGTCGTGGACATGCAGAACGCATTTTGTACCGATGGCGGCTCTTGTGCCAAGATCGGTCTTGATGTCTCCATGCTAAAAGCCGCGATCGAGCCCTGTGGCCGTTTGATTGACGGGGCCAGGGCTGCCGATGTACCGATTATTTTCACCCGTTATATCTTTCGCGCCGACTATGCCGATGGCGGAGTGTTGGTGAAATATTTGTTGCCGGCTTTGGGCGAATCCGACCATTTGGCGGCCGGCACCCAGGACATCGAGGTGGTGGAGGCCTTGACGCCCCGGCCGGGTGACTACGTAGTCGACAAGAACCGCCCCTCCAGCTTTTACGCCACGGGGCTGGAACCCATATTGAATGGCCTCGACATAGACAGCCTGGTGATCTGCGGCGTAACGACGAATTGTTGCGTCGAAACCACCGTTCGCGATGCCAGCCAACGGGACTACAAAACATTTGTCGTCGCCGACGCGACGGGCGAATTGGAACAGGAGCGGCACGATTTCGCCATCAACACCATGGCCTTCCTTTTCGCCGAAGTGGTCACGGTCGATGTTGCATTGCAATTTTGGCAACCGTCACCGTTGTCGGCCTGAACCATTCACAACCGCAACATTCCTATAGTTGATGTCGCAAGGTGCGACCAAAGTGAAACCCGCTTAATATCAAAAGCAAGAAAAGCATGATTCCCCAAACATCGAGTTCCACATCAGCACCTTCGACGGTCCCGATACCTACGTCTCAAACTTGCACTGGTGCCGCAGTCGGCGGCTTGCCTGATTCAACGTTGCCGACGATCCGCACCGCGATCACAGCAGAATTCGCGACCGCGAAGAGCCCTACAGCCTCGGCCCGGCGATTAAGGCCTGCCTGCCTGACAATCTGGACCGCCACTTAGCAGCCCTCGCCAAGACTTTTCGCGTCAACAATGAATGAGCGGCGCTAACTTATATGTCCGTTGATGGCACGACTCGAGCCTTGGGCGGCACCAGGGCCATTTCTGCTAAACACCCGATATCGAGCTTGTGCAATTGCGCCTGAGATATCGGGGACATTGGTATTTCGAACTGCGCAATGGGCATTCTCCTCCCTGACTTCATGGCCTATCCGATGGTTTTGACGAACGGCAAAACGTCCGCTGCATACAGCTCTAGCGACCGCATAACCAAAGGCCACGGCTGTCCACCATAGTCGCCTTGATAGAT
>JAPYUH010000004.1 GCA_029936195.1 Alphaproteobacteria bacterium | reverse complement strand
ATCGTCATCGACGAACTGGTCAAGGCGGCGCTGGCGGAAGGCCATACCGAACCCAAATACCACGCCCTGACCCGCCCCACCCGCCTGGAGGCGGAGGGCGCGCACCGGGCTCTGGCCATTGCCGAGGTGGCCCAGGCGCCGGTTTATCTGGTTCATCTCAGTTGCTTCGATGCCCTGGAACAGTTGCGCATGGCCCAGGCCAGGGGGGTAATGGCCCATGCGGAAACCTGCCCGCAATATCTGTTGCTGGACATCGATTGCTACGACCAGCCGGGCTTTGACGGCGCCAAGTACGTGCTGACCCCGCCGTTGCGGGAAAAATGGAACCAGGAGGAGTTATGGGGCGGCCTGCGCAATTCGGCCCTGGACGTGATCTCCACGGATCATTGCCCGTTCTGCATCCGCGACCAAAAGGAGATTGGCCGGGACGACTTCAGCCAGATTCCCAACGGCGGCCCCGGTGTGGAGAACCGCATGAGCCTGATCTATCATCGCGGCGTCAACCACGGCAATATCACCCTCAACCGATTCGTGGAGTTGACCTCCACCTCGCCGGCGAAAATTTTCGGCATGTTCCCCAAAAAGGGCACCATCGCCGTGGGCAGCGACGCCGACATCGTCATCTTCGATCCCAACCGGGAGGAGACGATTTCCCTGCACAACCCCCATACCCATCACATGAAGGTCGACTACAACGCCTACGAAGGCATGAAGGTGCGCGGTTTCACTGAAACCGTGCTCTCCCGAGGCAAGGTGATCATCGACGGCGGCATGTACCTGGGCCACGCCGGCGACGGCCAATTCATCAAGCGCGGCCCCTACGGCGGCCTGCACGCCAACAGCCGAGGCGCCGCCGCCCGCACGGCGCTAAGCACCTCCGCCCGCCTCGGCGCGCCGGGTGCGCACCGGTAGGCCCGCATGGACCGCGAGATGCTCTAATTTCTTAGATTGTAGAATTCCACCGCATTGTCGCAGGTAATCTTTTGGATCTGCGCCGCTGTCAGACCGGCGAACTGCTCGTCAATATATTTGCTTGATTCGGGCCAGATGCCGTCCGTGTGGGGGTAGTCGGAGCCCCACATCAGGGTATCTTCCGTCATCAGATCCCGCTTGTTGACCAGCATCGGGCCGATCGGATCATACTGAAAAGTCGCCTTGCACTGGCGCTGCCAATATTCCGACGGCTTCAGTTTCATGAGATCGCGGAACCGGTCCTCGAACTCAAAGTCCATGCGGTCAAGCGCGTAGGGTATCCAGCCCACGCCGCTTTCGCCCAAGGAGACCTTGATATTCGGATAGCGCTCAAACACGCCCGCGCCCATCAAGGCGGCCAGGATATGGATCAAGCCCATTTGGAAAGCCGACACGCCGGTGAACATCGCCGCCCGGCGCACCTGGCCGGAGGTCATTTCCCGGGCCACTGGCGATGTGGTCGGAAAGGTGTGGAAATGCAGCGGCAATTGCACCTCGTTGACGGCCTGCCACAAGGGTTCCCAGCAAGGATGCCACATGGGGTCCATGTCCCAGGAACAGGACAATTCCAGGCCGCGCAGACCCATCTTGGCGCAACGATGGACTTCCGCCACCGCCGCGTCAATGTCGCCATAGGGCAGACAGGCCAGACCGATCTGGCGATCCGGGTAATAGCTGCAAAAGTCTTTCAGCCAATCATTATAAATGCGGAACAGCTCGATTGAGGCTTCGCTGTCCTGCATTTTGGAGGCCGAACCAAGAATGCCGAAGATCACTTCCGCATCCACGCCATCGCGGTCCATTTCCTTGAGGCGCATATGCGGGTCGGACACCCGTTGCACGCCTTTTTGCCCATCTTCGAACATGCCGGTCTCGGCCATGATATCCACCCGGCGGTTCTGGCCCGGCACCAGCTTTGCCCCGCCGGGGCCGACGCCGTTCAGCAACCCGAAATTGGCGCCTTTCTTGGTGACCCAATGCGGGCCGTCGGGGCCATCTTCCACATAGGGCATGCGGTCGCGCATGGCGTTGGAGGCTTCGGATGTAAACAGCGTCGGCGGCATCCAGGGCAGGTCCAGATGACAATCGGCCGAAATCCTCTGATAATCCATGGCGGTTCGATACTCCTCAATGTGGAAGACGTGGCGAAATACTTTATTCCGCCGATCAGATTAGGCCGAAATCCACCAAAAACTCAATCGCGGCGGCGGGGCGTCTCATTGACGATCGAGGAAATCCAGAATCCAGGTACGCACATCGGCCTCGTTGGTGGGCTGCTCCAGACTGGCCAGGGCCCTGTCGGCCACGTCCGCGCCGATAATTTCGCGCCGGTGGGCGTAAAGGTCGGTGGCGAAGACCTTGGTCATTTCCGGATGATTTTGAATGCTCAGCACATTTGCGCCGACCAACATGACGCCGATGGGGCAGAAATCACTGCCCCCCAGCACCTCGGCGCCGGGTGGCGGCGTCATCACCTGGTCCTGGTGGGAGGCCAGCAAATTCAGCCGCCGCGATGGCGCGCCGGACCCCGTGATGTCATGCCCATGCACGCCGACACCCCAGCCCGCCGCCTTCCCCACCGTACCGCCGAAGGCCTGCGCCACCAATTGATGGCCAAAACAGATACCGACCAAAGGTCTGGTTTCGGACGCGGTGCGGGTGAAGGCCTCCAAATCCGCGATCCAGCCATCATCGTCACGGACGCTGGCGGCGCTGCCTGTGATCAGCCAGCCGTCGCAGGCCTCGCCGCTGTCGGGAAATTCGCCGGCATAACATCGGTAGGGGCGCAAATTGGGGCCGTCGTCATTTGGCGCCAGAAAGCGCCGGAACGACTCCGTGAAGGACGTAAAATGCGCGGCAAATTGCGGCGCCACCGCGCCGCCCTCAAGAATGCCGATCGTCAGGCTCATTAGGGGTCGATCAAGTTGCCGTTCTCATCTCGGATTTCCGGGCCGTTGACCCGGGCCCGGCCGTCGCCGAAATTTGCATCCCGGCCGTCCAGGGCCGCCTTCAAGCCGTGTTCGCGGGCGACCTGGCGGAACGAGCGGGTGCCGAGCGCCAGATGGGCGCGGGCATCGTTTTCCGCCGCCATGCGCTGCAAGGTGCGCGCGCCCATCAATTCAAGGCCCACATTGACAATGCGTTTGTTGGCGGTCAACAGGTCCGGGTCGATCATGGCCATGCGGTCGGCCAGGCCCTCAACCTCGGCCTCCAACATGTCCGCCGGCACGGATTTCATCACCAGGCCGATCTGGGCCGCTTCCGCCCCCGTCACTGTATCCCCCGTGAGGACTAGGCGCTTGGCCCATTGCGGGCCGCAATGATAGACCCACATCTGGTTCGGCAGAGAGCCGAGATCCCGGGCGGGCGGAAAACCGATGATGGCGTCATCCGCCGCGATCACCATATCGCACAACAAGGCGATATCGGTGCCTCCCGCCAGGCAATACCCGTGCACCTGGGCCAGCACGGGCTTGTGCATATCGAACAAAACCATGCGCAGGCGCTGGGAATATTCCAGGCGCCAGATATCATCATCAATGGTCGGGTCGGCATAAATGCCGCCCTCGCGATAGGTCCGTCCCGGCCGCCCGCCGGATGGCGGATTGTTCAGGCCCGGCGTCAGATCATAGCCGGCCGAAAAGGATTTGCCGGCGCCACGCAGGATGATGGAATGCACATCCTTGTCATTGTCCGCCTCCCACAGTGCGGCATGCAGTTCCTCCAACAGGGGAATGGACAAGGCATTGCGCTTGGCGGGTCGGTTCAGGGTGATGCGGGCGCGGCCGTCCACGGCCTCGTAGATAATATGTTCGGGATCTTTCATGATTAAACTCTTTAACTCAGGCTCCGCCGCTACGCCTCGCCCCGGCGGCTGACCGGGCGCATGACTTTCAACAGCCAGAAAATAACGCAGAAAACGCCGGTCAGAACAACCAGGGCGATGATGGCAGCCAGGCGGGTGCCGAAGGCGCCGTCCAGGGTATAGCCGGGCTGCAGCAAATAGACGCACAGGATCTGCACAGCCTGCAAGGTGGCCCCTGCGCTGAACAGAATGGCGATGAAGGTAGAGCCGCGCAACGAGGTCAGCACCATGCCCTCGACACTGCGCTGTTCGACAATATGGCTGCGATAGGCGCGCCAGTGATAGCCGCAGAAACCTGCGATACCGACGATCACCACCGCCCAGAAAATTGCATTTTCATAGCTCAAACCATTGACGATCAATTTAAACAGATCCTCGAATGGTTGATAGAAATACAAAAAGATCAGAACGACTATGTAGATGATGAACCCCACCAGGGTCCAAAACCACTGCCAACCACTCATATGCCGTCCCCCGCCCGTTTGATTTGCCGCCTATTTTAACCCCGCAAGTTCAAGCGCGATAGACCTAGCTTGTGGAATTCATGGCATTAGAGATCACTTGCCCGAATATCACCATTTCTGGGCTGGTTCGCCGATAGGTATCCAGGGCGGCCAGCACGGCTTCGCGCTCTTTCGGGGATGGCATCCGGACCGGCGCCAGGGCCGGCAAGGACGCGAATATCTCGTCGACCGCACCGTCGATCCGCCGCAAAAGCTCCAACCTGGCCGCCTCGGTCTCGTCCGCATTCTTCAGGGGCGGCAAGACATCGGCCAAAAATTCGATAAGCGCCGGCCATTGGGCCAGAATTCGGTATAGGCCGGGCACGAACGGCATGCCATCGACATCCGTACCGAGGCGCAATAACGCCGCGCGGATCTCATCGGGGGCCGTTTCGATATCCATCATGGCGGGCAAGGACGGCATCATTGGCGGCGACCACGGCGACGACTGATTGGCGGCCGGCCAACCGGCACCTTCGGGCGCCTGCCCATGCAACAAGCGACGCAGCAAACCGGCAAACATCAAATTGACCGGCGCCACCCGCACGAAACTGGCGCAAATATCTTCGACCATTCGGACATCATTTCCGTCCAGGTCAATCGAAGCCGGCTCAATCGGTAGCAGCGACGGCAATTTCAGTTCCGCCGCCAAACGCCAAGCAACAGTTTGTGCCGCGCCCGACCGGAAGGCCGGCGCCAACGCAGACCAAGACCATTCCAACCACCCCGGTTTGGTCGCCAAATGCCGCTGCAGGGAGGAGACATATGGCACCGCCCACAGGCGGCGGATATCATCATAAATCCCTGCGACAGGCCCCCTCGCCGCGTCCTCGGGCAGTTCCGCCAGCATCTATCCAGCCAATTCGTATCGACGACCTGTCATTCGGGCAGGCCGGCCGTGCGCGCGCCTTCGAGAAGATAGTTGAAGTCGTCCATTGGATAGCGCCGGCGTTGCAACTCCCATGCGACACTGCTCACTGGCCGCAGCTCCAAAAAGTGGTTCATGACTGAGCGGGCTTCTTCCAATTGACCGGAATGGGCCAGCGCGCTCGCCAGATTCAGGAAGGTCGAAGAATGCCGTGGGTTTTCCTGAGCCGCCTTGCGCGTCCATGATACGGCGTCAGACAATTCCCGCCGCATCAAATGGCTGACGCCGCGCGCCATGCTGAAGGCAAAGATAAATGTATCGAAAGGGCTAAGCCGGATCGCGCGTTCAGCGTGCTCGGCGGCGGTCGCGTATTCACCGGCGAAATTGCGCACCACCGCCCCCCGGCCAAAAGCCATTGCCGAATTCGGATTGAGCGCAAGGGCGCGGTCGAACCAGGGAATGGCAGTCGCAAGATCAACGTTCAGATGACCCAAGGCAAATGCAGCCTGGGTCAATACGGTGGGATCGTTAGGCTGTAATTGCACGGCCAAATATGAAAACCCGATGCCTTCTTGGATTTCCTGCTCCTCATTATCCAGCCAGCCATAGATGTATTGAAGCTGAATCCAATGGGCAATATAGGCATAGGCTTGAGCATATTTCGGGTCCATTTCCGTTGCGTGCCGCGACAGACGTATGGCCTGTTCGACGCCTTCGCGGCTATAGAGTTCCGAGGCTCCCAATGCCTGCAATAAATAATCGTAGGCTTGCAGGTTGTCGGTAGGCTTCAGGCCGGCCCGGATAATCTCCGCCTTTGTCACCGACGGCTCGATGGCGCCCGCCACCGCTGCCGTCACGCGATCCTGCAGCTCGAATACGTCCTCTGCGGAACTATCGAACTTGTCAGCCCAAAGATGGGCGCCCGTCTCCGCGTCCACCAACTGGCCGGTAATGCGCATGCGATCGCCGGCCTTGCGGACGCTGCCCTCCAACAGATAGCGCACGCCAAGTTCCCGGCCCACCTGGCGCACATCGATGGACCGTCCCTTATAGCTAAAGGCGCTGTTGCGGGCGATCACGAAGAAATTGCTGATGCGGCTCAGGGCGGTGGTGATGTCCTCCGTGATGCCGTCGGCAAAGTATTCTTGCTCCTCATCGCCGGACATGTTGTCGAACGGCAGCACGGCGAGAGAGGGCTTGTCGGGCAAGGCCAATGGGGCTTCCACCGCGAAGGGCGCCGGCGACCAGCGCCAGGCCCTGATGGGGCGGGCGATATTCTTCACCTCGACTTCGACCAGATCGTCAAAGGCAACATTCAGGCGGTCGCGCACTGTCTCCAAAACCATTTGCGAAATGCAGATGCCGCCTGGTTCGGCCAAGGCTTCCAGGCGGGCGGCGATGTTGACTCCGTCGCCGTGGATATCGGCGCCATCGATCATCACATCGCCAAGGTTGATGCCGATGCGGTAGAGCATTTGCCGCCCCGAAGGCACCTCCGAATTGCGTTCGGCCATTATGGTTTGCACCTCCACCGCGCACAGAACAGCCTCGGTGACGGACAGAAATTCCCAAAGTTCGCCGTCCCCGGCGGTGCCGACCACGCGGCCGCCATGGCCCTCGCCGATGGGTTTCGTCACCGCCCGGTGCGCCTTGAGGGCCGCCAGGGTGCCGTCCTCGTCGGCGCCCATGAGACGCGAGCAGCCGGCCACGTCAATGGCAAGGATGGCGGCCAGCCGTCTCTCCACGCTCCCCTCGGCCATGATCTCTCCCGGTGAAATAGCTCTTCCAGAATGCTAACCAAAGCGGCGGAACAAAGCTACATGCGGGAAGTCGCTCCCGACGGGAAAACCATATCAAGTATTGGACGATGGCGATTATGGCACCCTATGATGCCGGCGCAATGAATTGGGGGCGCCATGAAAGTCGCTATCTGCGGCGGCGGGGTGATTGGCACGTCGACCGCCTATTTTCTCAGCCGGCGCAATGTGGAAGCCGTCGTGGTCGAGCGCACGGGTGTTGCAAACGGCGCGTCGGGCAAATCAGGCGGGTTTTTGGCCCTGGATTGGTGTGACGGCACGCTCCTGGCGCCCATGGCGCGGCGCAGCTTTGCCCTGCACGGGCAGTTGGCGGCGGAAATAGGCGCAAACTGGGGCTATCGCCGGGTCGACACCCTGGGCGTGGTCGCCTCCGCCCGGCGGGACATCAGCGCTTACCGCAAGCTGCCCTCGCCCGGTTGGCTGGGTGATGGGGCCGCCGTACACGGCCAACTGGGCACGACCGCATCCACCGCGCAGATCAACCCGGCGGCCTTTACCCATGCCATGATGACGGCGGCGATCGAAAACGGCGCCACGTTGGTAAACGGCTGCGTCGAGGGCATATCCCGCGATCCCAAGAGCGGCCATGTCACGGGCGTCATGGTCGATGGCGCGGTGCTGCGCTGTGATGCGGTGGTGATCGCCCTGGGACCATGGTCGATACTTGCCTGCGAATGGCTGCCCCTGGGGGCGACCATGGGTTCCAAGGGGCACAGTCTGGTCTTCGACTACGCGCCGTCGCCTCAATCCCTGTTTGTGGAGTTGGAAACCGATGATGGGGAGATCGCCGCGCCGGAAATTAACCCCCGCCCCGACGGCACCACCTATGTCTGCGGCCTATCCGGTCATGACGCCCTGCCCATCGATCCCGCCGATGTGCTGCCGGAGCCGGGCGCAACTGAAAAACTGCGCCGGATGACGGCCCGGATTTCACCGGATCTGGCCGCCGCGAAGGTTTTGGCGGTCCAGGCCTGCTATCGCCCCCTGACCGTCGACGGGCTGCCTCAGATCGGACAGGTGACCGATGTCCCGGGCGCCTATGTGGCAACCGGGCACAATGTTTGGGGCATGCTGAACGCACCGGCCACCGGCGAGGCCATGGCCGAACTGATCGTGGAAGGTCGCGCCACGACGATAGACCTGGCGCACTTTGATCCCGCCCGGCTGGAGCCCGGCTAAAGTATTTCAAGCTTGAAAAGCTTCAAAGCAGGCGGCCCGCCATGAGGCTCAGCAACAGGCTTAACAGCAAATCCAGAACGACGACGCCGACGGCGGTGAGGATCTTGCAGCGCAATCCGGCGCGGGCCACCAGATAGCCATAGAACAGCATGGCGATCTGAGCCCCCATCAGGACCATCTTGGCGGCGGCGCCGGTCTGGGCGGCGGGTGGAAACAGCAACACCGTGGGCAGGATCACCGCCATCACCAGCACGTTGGACCAGTTCCAAACGATAATGTAGGGGACATAGTTCTGGCTCAGATCCAGCAGCCGCGATATGGGCACCATGATCAGGGGAAAGGCCAACCAGCCGATAATATAGGCGACCAGCTTCACGGCGACGTAGAATTCCGTTGAAACCACCGGCCCGGTGGGCAGTTCCAGGCCGGCCTGGTTGCCGTAATTGAGGATCAGAAAAATAATATAGAACGGCGCTACGACAAGCAGGGCGGCGAAGGAGCGCCAGAAGCCATCGATGGTCAGGTCGAAATAGTCCAGGGCGTCCGGGTCCATGCGGGCGACACGCCACGCGCCATGGATCGAACGGGTGACCTCAAGCAGCATGAAGGCCGCCCCCACGATCATCATTGCCGTCCGGGTCGAAGTAGCGCTCCAGTATGCGCGCGTAGATTCGGGTCAGGTGTTCGATGTCGACGACCGAGGCTTGTTCGTCCACTTTGTGCATGCTCTCGGATATCAGGCCGAATTCCGCCACCGGGCAATGGTGATGAATAAACCGCGCATCGGAGGTGCCGCCAGTCGTGGTCAAGGCGGGTTGGCTGCCGGTGATATCCTCCACCGCGCCGGAAATCAGCTCCGTGAACGGGCCCGGCTCGGTCAGAAACGGCTGTGAACCGGCGTTGATGTCCAGGCTATATTCCCCACCAACGGCATCGCATTGGGCCCGCAACCAGGCTTCCAACGCGTCGGAGGTTTGCTCCGTGTTGAAGCGGATATTGAACAACGCCTCCGCCCTGGCCGGGATCACGTTGGCGGCGGTGTTGCCCACGTCGATGGAGGCCAGTTCCAGATTGGTCGGGGTAAAATGATTATTGCCCCCATCGAAAGTGTGATCGGTCAGGCGGTCCAGCATCTTGATCAGCCGCGGCAGGGGATTATCGGCCAGGTGAGGATAGGCCACATGGCCCTGCACGCCCTTGACCACCAGTTTGCCGGTCATGCTGCCCCGCCGGCCGATCTTGACCATGTCGCCCAAGGCGTCCGGGTTGGTCGGCTCGCCCACCAGGCAATGGTCCAGCTTTTCACCCCGCTGTTTGAGCCAATCCAGCACCTTGACCGTGCCGTTGATGGAGGGCCCCTCTTCATCGCCCGTAATCAATAGAGAGATCGAGCCGTCAAAGCCACCCGCCCGCTGGGTCAAAAACATATCCACGGCGGCGATAAAGGCGGCGACCGCGCCCTTCATGTCCGTGGCGCCCCGGCCATAGAGGATACCGTCCTTGATATCGGCCGCGAAGGGTTCCAGGCTCCAAGCATCGGCATCGCCCACGGGAACCACGTCCGTGTGGCCCGCGAAGCAGAAATTGGGGCCGCTGTCGCCCAGGCGGGCATACAGATTATCCACGTCGGGGGTGCCGGCCTCGGAAAACGTCATGTGATGGGTGGTGAAACCCAGACTTTCCAAGGCCGCGCCCGTGACGCCCAGGGCACCGCCGTCCGTGGGCGTAACGGAGGCGCAACGGATCAGGGTCCGCGTCAGTTCAACCGGATCAATGGGCTGGTTGCCCCCTGTTACGTTATTGGCCATCTAATCGCGCAGCAGTTCGTTGATGGAGGTCTTGGCGCGTGTGCCCGCGTCCACCTGCTTGACGATGACGGCACAATACAGGCTGACCCCGCCCGTGGTCGGCATGGAGCCGGGCACGACCACGGAATAGGCCGGTACCCGGCCATAGGTGACTTCCCCCGTGGCCCGGTTGACGATCTTGGTGGAAGCACCGATGAAGACACCCATGGACAACACGGCGCCCGTCTCGATCACCACGCCCTCGGCCACTTCCGAACGGGCGCCGATGAAACAATTGTCTTCGATGATCACCGGTTCGGCCTGCAGCGGCTCCAACACGCCGCCGATGCCCGCACCGCCCGAGATATGGCAATCTTTGCCGATCTGGGCGCAACTGCCCACCGTGGCCCAGGTATCCACCATGGTACCGCTGTCCACATAGGCGCCAAGATTGACGAAGCTGGGCATCAGGATCACGTTTGGCGCGATATAGGCGGATTTGCGCACCACGCAATTGGGCACCGCGCGAAAGCCGGCGGCGCGGAATTGATTATCGCCCCAACCTTCGAATTTCGAAGGCACCTTGTCATACCAGGTGGTACCCGGCCCCGGCCCGCCCTCGATCGCCGTCATGTCGTTCAGACGGAACGACAGCAACACGGCCTTTTTCAGCCATTGATTGACCACCCAGCCGTCGGCGTTTTTTTCCGCCACCCGCTGCTCGCCCTTGTCCAGGGCATCAAGGGCGGTATCGACGGCTTCGCGCATTTCACCGGTGGTGTTGATACTGATGCTGTCGCGCTGTTCCCAGGCCTCGTTGATGACGGTTTCAAGGGGGGTGGTATTCATGAATTTCTCTCCGCTGTAAATTTGCGGCAAACTACCCGTGCCTAGGCTGCTGTCAAGCAGCAGTCAAGCACACTCAATTTGGCAATTCCCCAATCCAGGCTGCCAGATCATCCGTGGTGTGTTGCACGTGCTGCAATTGCTCGTCCGTTAGGGCGATATTCCGCCCGCCCCGCACCCAAACCGTGGCCATGCCCAGATTTGAAGCCGGCACCAGGTTCTGGGCAATATCCTCGACCATCGCCGCCCGGTTGGGATCAATGCCGTGACGCCGCAGCAAGGTTTCATAGGGTTGCTGATTGGGTTTAGGGATGAAATCAGCGTCAATGATGTCGAAAAATCCGTCGAAATGATGCTTGACGCCAAGGTGGCCCAGCACCCGGTGGGCATGTTTGTTGGTGGCGTTGGTATAGATCACCTTGCGCCCCGGCAAGGCCTGCAGGGCCGGGCCTAGGCGGTCATCGAGGGGAATGCCGGAGAGATCCAAATCATGGACATAGTCCAGGTAATCATCTGGGTGGAGGTCATGCTCCAGCATCAGGCCGCGCAAGGTGGTGCCGTGGGCATGGAAATATTTCTTCTGCAACACCCGCGCCTGATCCAGGGGCAGGTTCAGAAACCGGGCCACGAAGGCGCCCATGCGTTGGCCCAATTGAGCGCCCAGATCGCAGTGCGCGGGATACAGGGTGTTATCCAGATCGAAGACCCAGACGGCGATATTATCAAGGCTGCTTTTTAATCGTTCTTGCATGCGGCCACATTAAGACCGCGCGCGGCATTAACAAGGCTTTAATAGGCCCGCGATAAACTTCAAGCCGCGATGCTTAGAAATCTCTTAAAACGCAAATCGAAACAGCCACCGGCTCCCCCGCCGACCGCATTGCCCGTTGTATTGCCTGCTGCATTGCCCGCGGCATCGGCGCAACCGTCCATCCCAATGGAGGCGCCGGCGGAGGGGCTGGATTACAGCGCGCAAAGGGATATGTTGGCGAACGCCGATCTGACGGCGCGGCTGCAATTGGCCCAGGCCGCCGACACGCGGCCCGAAATTCTGTACTTCCTTGCCGGCGACGAGGCCGTGGAAGTGCGCCAGGCCGTGGCCGCCAACCCGGCCACGCCCATGCAGGCGGACGAAATTCTGATGGAGGATGCCGATGACAACGTGCGCGGCGATCTGGCCCTTAAAATTGCCCGTCTGCTGCCCGATATGCCCGATGACGAGCAGGAAAAGGTCCGCGAGCTGACATTCGACATGCTACGCAGCCTGGCGTCCGACCAACTGCCCCGCGTCCGGGCTCTGCTGGCCGAGGAATTGAAAAGCAGCCACCATGTCCCCCACGCCATCATCCGGCAACTGGCGCTTGATGCCGCCGTCATCGTTTCGGCGCCGGTATTGGAATATTCGCCCCTGCTAAGCGATGCCGATCTGATGGAGGTGATCGCGGCGGGCTGTGCCCAGGAAGCGCTTAGCGCCATCGCCAACAGATCGAAGGTTTCCGAAGACGTCTCCGATGCAGTGGTAGCCACCTTCGATGTGCCCGCCGTGGCGACCTTGCTGGCCAACAAGCGGGCCTCGATCCGCGAGGCGACCCTGGACAGAATCGCCGATAACGCGGCGGATGTGCAAAGCTGGCACGAGCCCTTGGTCATGCGTCCCGAACTTTCCATCCGCGCGGCGCGCCAGGTGGCCGGTTTCGTCGCATCTTCTCTGTTGCAAAAACTGGCCGAACGCAATGATCTGGACCAGGAGACAACCCGTTTCCTGACCAAACGGGTAAAGAAGCGGATCGCCAAAAGCGGCGGTAAAGTGCAGGAAGAGGTCCGCGAACAGGTCATGGTCCTGGGCCAGCGCATGTTGCTGGATGACGAGGCCATGGAGCAGGCGCTGCTGTCGGGCCAAAATGATTTCGTGATCGAGGCGCTGGCCCTACGCGCCGAGATGCCGGCGGATATGATACGAAAAATCATCGCTACCTCCTCCGCCAAGTCCATCACCGCGTTGGCCTGGAAAGCCGGTCTTTCCATGCGCACGGCAATCCAGATCCAAAGCCGGACGGGCCATATTCCGCCGAAAATGCTGCTCAATGCCCGTCATGGCACCGACTACCCCCAATCGGAAGCGGAAATGATCAAGCAAATCGGCAAATTTCTCTGATATCGCAATTGTCAGGTAATTAAGGCGCCGTTAAGAGGCGGTCTGCTACATTCAAACCGAGGTAAAACAGGCAAAAAACGAAGCGGGCATAGTGGCAAATTTTCCCCTTTTACGTTCGGCCTTTGGAATGGCCCAGGCAGCATCCGATAAAACCGCCGGCGGCGGGCCCTTGACGCTGGCCACGGGGGAATTGATCGCCGATTACGCGGGCCCCGTGGTGATCTTTGATGGGACCGGCGCCGTGCAATCGGCCAATGGTCTGGCCAAGCCCGTGCTGACCGCCCTGGACGGCATAGCGGGCACGGGATTGCGGGCGATGTTGGAAGATGTTCTACAGGGCGGCGGCGTCACCTCAAAGCGGTTTCAATTGCCCATTCCCACCGGCGAAGGGGTTTTCGATATAACCTTGTTGCCGGAAGGCGGTGCAAATGGCGGCGTTCCGGACCGTGTGCTGTTGCTGGCACGGGACAGCACCTTCGATGTGAATTTCGGCCGGGCCCTGGTGGCATCGCGGCAAATGTTCAAGGACCTGGTTGCCTGTTCGGCGGATTTCGTCTGGGAAACGGATGCGGAAGGTTGTTTTACCTTCGTCTCCGGGCGCGGTCTGTTGGGCTACAGCCCGGACGAGCTGGATGGCCGCCCGGCGCGGGATTTGCTGGTGGACCAGAGCGCCGACCCAGGGGCGGATGACGGCCAGGAAGCACCCTTGAACCCGTTCGAGAGCCTGACCCATCTGGACGAGGTGGAATGCTGGTTGCTTAATCGTGATGATGAACAAATCTGCGTTCGGGCCTCGTGTCTGCCCGTGTTCGACGACGACGGCGGCTTGTAAGGGGTCCGCGGCGTCTGCCGCGATATCACCAGGGAAAAGCAGCGCCAGGCCGAACTGGCCCGGGCCCAGGAGCGGGAACGGTTGAGCCGCTCCATCGTGGATTCCATATGCGATGCCGTCACGCCGGAGGAAATGTTCACCGCCGCCGCCGCCGCGACCCATGCGGCAATAGCCGCCAGCCATATCTGGATCCTGCGCGATGACAAGGCCGGCGGCCTGCATCAGGCGGCCGGCCATCTCGACGATGACGCCCCGCCCATCGATATCATGGCGGAAGCCTTGGCGACCCTTTCCGGCGATCCCGAACGGGTGCACCATACGGTCCTGGACGGTCGCCAGATCCTGTTGGCGCCCTGTCATTTCCGCTATCAGCCCAAGGGCGTGCTGGGCGTGGCCCTGGCAGAATCGGATGCCTTGGAAGAAGCGGTGACAACCCTGCTGGATATCGCCGCGCAACTGGGCATCGCCATGGCGCAGGCGGAAATTCAAGAGCGGCTGGAGGAGCTGTCCAGCATCGATGAATTGACCGGGCTGTTGAACCGGCGCGGCTTTCACGACAGCGTCAGCAAGCGGATCGCCCAGCACCGGCGCAAGAAACGCATGGGCATTCTGCTTTATATCGGCATGGACTACTTCGAATTCATCAAGGACACTCATGGCCATCAGGTCGGCGATGCCGCCCTCGTGGCCGTCGCCAAGCTTCTGAGCGGCGGTGGCAAGGGCCGGCATGGCGATATCGCCGGCCGGTTGGGTGGTGACGAATTTGCCGTATGGCTGGAGGAAACGGAGCTGGAAGGCGGCCGTCACAAGGCCGCCGAACTGCTGGCGAGCGCCGCCAGTTTAAAAGAATATTCCGGCGACGCGGAACATCCCCTGGGTATTTCCATCGGTATCGCGGTGGCCGATCCGGCCTTTGATGATGATCTCGATTGTTTGATCAACCGCGCCGACAGCGCGCTGTATGAGGCCAAACGCTGTGGCCGGGGCCGTGCGGTACTGGCCGAACGTGATGATGGTGACGATCTTGAGGTGTCCGATGGACCAGAACGGATGGAGGCTTCGTAATGCTGAAGGCATTGTTAAACCGAATTACGAAACCGAAAAGCTACGAAATTCAGCGTGACATGCTGGAAGGCGACGATACCACGGAGCGACTGCGCCTGGCCAAGCGCGAGGATACCCGGCCGGAAATTCTGTACTATCTGGCAGACGACAATGTGCCCGAAGTACGCCGCGCCATCGCCTCCAACCGCGCCACCCCGCGACAGGCCGACGCCAAGCTGGTTCAGGACGGCGACGAGCAGGTGCGCTATGAATTGGCCGACAAGATCGGCCGCCTGGTCCCCGAATTATCGTCCGAACAGCGCGAAAAGGCCGAAGCGCTGACCATCACGGTGTTGGGCGTACTGGCCGCCGACCAGTTTCCCAAGATTCGGGCCATCGTTTCGGAACATCTGAAATCCTCCGATCAGGTGCCGAAGGACATCGTTCTGCAATTGGCCCAGGATCTGGAAGCCATCGTGGCCGCTCCGGTGCTGCAATTCTCGCCCTTGCTCAGCGACCAGGACCTCCTTGCCATCATCGCCGCCGGGCGGGAATCCGGCGCGTTGAGCGCCATCGCCAAGCGCAGGGCCCTAGGCGCGGACGTCTCGGAGGCCGTGGCGCAAACTCTGGACCCAAAGGCGGTTGGCGCCCTGCTGGCCAATGACAGCGCCCAGTTGCGCGAAGACACCCTGGATTGGATCATTGAAAACGCGGCGGCGGTGGAGCCATGGCACAGGCCCCTGGTGAACTGGCCTTCACTATCCGATAACGCCATCCGCCGCATCGCCGGCTTCGTCGCCACTTCGTTGGTGGAGACATTGTGCAACCGCAACGACATCGACGCCTCCACCGCCGTGGATTTGGCCAAGGCCGTGCGGGACAGCATGGAACCGGAGGAAAAAGAAGAAGAAGCCCTGCCGGAGCCGGCGAAAATCGAGGGCGGGGGCAGGGACTGGGCGGCCGAACTGTTCAAGGAGGGCGGCTTGGACAATGATGCCTTGCAAGATGCCATCTCGTCTGGCGACCGGGACTTCATCATCAACGCACTGTCGTTGAAAAGCGGGTTTCCAACTGAAGCGGTTGAAAGGGTTTTGTCATCAGCCCACCCAAAGCGGGTCACCGCCCTGGCCTGGAGGGCGGATTTCTCCATGCGTACGGCCATGCAACTGCAATTGCGCATCGCCCACGTGCGCCCGCAAAATAGACTCAACGCCCGCGACGGCATCGACTTTCCCTTGAGTGAAACTGAATTGCAGCTGGAATTGAAAAAGATCAAATAGCCGTCCTGGACTGCAATATGGAAAAAATGAGGTAGAAAATAACCGGGGCGGCCCTTGATTTAGGACCGCCCCGAGACTTTTTGGTATTTTCCTGGTCTACCAGGCGACGTGCTTTTGCGCTTCCGCGCGGCCCACCACCATGTGATGCACTTCATCCGGTCCATCAGCCAGGCGCAGGGTGCGCTGTTGCGTGTACATGCCCGAAAGCGGCGACCAGTGGGAAATACCCGTCGCGCCGTGCATCTGAATGGCCTGATCGATGATCTGACAGACTTTTTCAGGTACCATGGCCTTGACGGCGGAGACATAGACGCGGGCTTCCTTGTTGCCCAGGACGTCCATGGCCTTGGCCGCTTGCAAAACCATCAGGCGGCAGGCGTCGATCTCAATGCGCGCGCGGGAGATGACTTCAAGGTTTTTGCCCAGCCGCAAAATGGGCCGGCCGAAGGCTTCCCGGCTGCCGGCCCGCTTGACCATCAGCTCCAGCGCCTTTTCGGCCGCGCCGATGGAACGCATGCAATGATGAATTCGGCCCGGGCCCAGGCGTACCTGGGAGATTTCGAAGCCGCGGCCTTCACCAAGCAACATGTTCGCTTCCGGCACCCGCACATTGTTGAAGCGGATATGCATGTGGCCACGCGGGGCATGGTCTTCACCAAATACCTGCATGCCTTCCACCATCTCGACACCGGGGGTGCCGATGGGCACCAGGATCTGTGATTGCTGTTTCGAGGGTGGGGCGTCTGGGGAGGTTTTGACCATGGTGATCATGATCTTGCAGCGGGGGTCGCCGGCACCGGAAATGTAAAACTTCTCTCCGTTGATAACCCATTCGCCATTTTCCAGCACCGCCTTGGTCCCGACGTTTTTTGCGTCCGACGAGGCCACGCCCGGCTCGGTCATGGCATAAGCCGAGCGGATCTCGCCATTCAGCAACGGCGTCAGCCATTCATCCTTTTGCTCCGGCGTGCCCACGCGCTCCAACACTTCCATATTGCCGGTGTCCGGCGCGCTGCAATTCAGAGATTCCGAGGCCAGGGCGTATTTGCCCAACTCGGTGGCCAGATAGGCATAGTCCAGATTGCTCAGCCCCTGGCCGGTCTCGTCATCGGGCAGGAAGAAATTCCACAGCCCGGACTCCTTGGCCTTGTTCTTGGCGCCGTCCAGCAGTTCCAGCTGCCGGGGGTGCCAGCTCCAACGATCCTCTTTTTCATCGTTCAGGGCGAAAAATTCGTCGGTGATCGGCGCGACGTTTTCTTCGATATGCTTCTTCACCGCATACATAAGCGGCCGCGCCTCGTCTGACATGGCTAGATTGAATAATTCTTGATCGGAATCCGACATACTTGATGGCCTCATTTTGATGGTTTCTGTTGCCCGCGATCCTCTGACTGTTGACCCATTTTGTCAATGTTCATGGTCCAGTTAGGTGGAAAACCGCGCTACGGGCGCGCCTTCGGCACGACGGCTAGGCGTGGATGCGCCGGCGGTCGTGGTATCGCCAAGCTTTCACGACAGCGCCGAGGGGTCCCCATCAGATTATTCTATTTGACTATGAAAAATAAGAACCAACTTATTCTTTTGAACGATATTTGGTTGGGACCGCCAAGATCCCAAAACGCCGAATTACTATTGCATCTCTGGTTTATTGAAGTTTGGTTTTAGCGGCAGGCATGCAGTTTACATCCGGCGACTTACACCCGGCGATGGCATCACGACCGTTGACTGTACTGACGGATGCCGCGGCGAGACGTGGTCGTGGGCGTGTATTTTGTTCGATTGTTTTGTCACTGGTCAGGTCAAATGAAAGGAAAAACAATCATGAACAATCCATTTGGCGTCGCAATCGTTGCTTCGGCCGTTTTGTTGACAGCTTGCGCGTCTCCCATATCCTAACAAGCAAAACACCAAATCAATGCGCCTATTAATTGCTCCAAAGCGGAACAAGACATTGCCATATTGGAAAACGAAAAGAAAAGCGTTGCCGCTCAGGCCGCCGCCGGTGTTTCTTCAATTCTTCCAATCGGCCTTGTCGCCGGGCTCATAAAAGGCACGGCAAAGGACAAGGCAAAAGTTGCAACGGGGGAGTATAACAATCAGATTAAGACCAAAATTTCACAGATAAAAGCCGAATGCGGCGTCAAATGAGCCACGGTTGCTCTGATTGAGACATTACTTCCAGGAAGTGGCCGGTGATCACCGGTTTGCGCCAGTTTACGCCGCGATCATGGTGCCGACACCGGCGGCGGTGAAGGTTTCCAACAGCAGGACATGGGGCAGACGGCCGTCCAGTATGTGGGCCGCACCGACGCCGTTGGCGACCGCGTCCAGGCAGGTTTCCAGTTTTGGGATCATGCCGCCCTTGATGACGCCTTCGCGGGTCAATTCATCCGCCCGTTCCGGCGTCATTTTCGAAATTAATTCGCCGTTGCCGTCCAGGACGCCGGCGATATCCGTCAGCATGACCAGTTTGGCGGCCTGCAAGGTCGCGGCGATTTTGCCAGCGGCGGTGTCGGCATTGATGTTGTAAGTTTCGCCATGCTCGCCAACACCGATGGGCGCGATCACCGGGATCAAGTCCGATTTGGCGAAAGTTTGCAGCAGTGTCGGGTTGATCGACACCGGCTCGCCCACGAAACCAAGGTCCAGCACCTTTTCGATATTGCTGTCCGGATCGCGGGTGGTGCGTTGCAGTTTGCGCGCCTGGATCAGACGGCCGTCCTTGCCGGAAATGCCCACCGCGACGCCGCCGGCGCCGTTGATGGCGGTGACCACGGCCTTGTTGATGGAGCCCGACAGCACCATCTCGACAATATCCACGGTCTCGCAATCGGTGACGCGCAGGCCGTCGATGAACGAGCTTTTGATCTTCAGGCGGTCCAGCATGGCGCCGATCTGCGGGCCGCCGCCGTGCACCACCACCGGGTTGATGCCGACCTGCTTCATCAACACCACGTCGCGGGCGAAATCATCCGCCAACTGGGCATCGCCCATGGCATGACCACCGTATTTGATAACAAATGTCTGGCCCGTGAAGCGGCGCATATAGGGCAATGCCTCGGCCAGGGTGCGGGCGGTGTGGAGCTGCGCGTCTTGTTGTGTATCGGTCATGGAACTGGCGTATAGCCCAATCAGGCGATCTCCGCCAGCGCGACCACGGTCGCACGGACCTCTTCCAGCCCCAGCTTCTTGGCGGCGGAGGTGGCGAGGATATCGGGGTAAGCGGCGCCATGGCCCTTTAATTCAGCCTCCGCCGCCGCCCGCACCTTGGCCAGAGCCGTGGCTTTTTCCTTGTCCACCTTGGTCAAGATGACCTGATAGACCACCGCCGCCTGGTCCAGCAGTTCCATGACTTTTCGATCCGGGGGGCCAATGCCGCGGCGGGCATCGATCAACAGACAGACCCGGCGCAGATTGCCGCGCCCGCGCAAATAGTCCTCGATCAACTTGTTCCAGCGCGCAATCTCTTCCTTGCCGGCGCGGGCATAGCCGTAGCCAGGCAGGTCCACCAACATCAGGCGCCTTTCGCCATCACCGCCGAGACGAAAGAAATTGACCTCTCGCGTGCGTCCCGGCGTGTTTGAGGTCCGGGCCAAGGTGCGGCGGTTGGTCAGGGCGTTGAGCAGGCTGGATTTGCCCACGTTGGAACGCCCGGCGAAGGCCACTTCGGGCAGCTCGGCCTTGGGCAGGTCGGCTTCCGTGCGCACGCCCATGACGAAGTCACATTCCTGGGTGAACAGCAGCCGTCCCGTCTCCAAATCCGAGGCCGTAAACTGGTCCATTTATTTCGGCCTGATGGGCACGCCCATGCGCTTCATGATGAGATATTGCTGCGTCACCGAGAGGACATTGTTCCAGGTCCAATAGATCACCAGCCCGGCCGGGAAGCTGCCCAGAAGGAAGGTGAAGAACAGCGGCATGAAGAGGAAAATCTTGGCCTGTACGGGATCGGCGGGCTGGGGGTTCAGCAATTGCTGAAAGTACATGGAGGCGCCCATGAAAATGGGCCAGATGCCGATCATCAGGAATTTTGGAATATCCCAGGGCACCATGTCGAACAGGGTCAGGATAAACATCGGGTCCGGCGCCGAGAGATCGTGAATCCAGCCAAAGAACGGCTGGTGCCGCATCTCAATGGTCACGAACATTACCTTGTAGAGGGCGAAAAACACCGGGATCTGCACCACCACCGGCAAACAGCCCGATGCCGGATTGACCTTCTCCCGCTTGTACAGCGCCATCATTTCCTGGTTCATCTTCTGGCGGTCATCGCCGTGGCGTTCCCGCAACTTGGTCATTTCCGGCTGCAGGGCCTTCATTTTGGACATGGCCTTGTAGGATTTATTGGCCAGGGGAAAGAAGATCGCCTTGACGCAGACGGTCAACAGCAGGATCGCCAGACCGAAGTTGCCCAGCATCTTGAAGAAGTAATCCAGCACGAAGAACAAGGGCTTGGTCAGGAAATAGAACCAGCCGAAATCCACCGCCAGGTCAAACCGGGCGATGCCCATTTTTTCTTCGTAACTGTCCAGCAAATGTACTTCCTTGGCGCCGGCGAAGAAGTGGCTGGTGGCCTGGGCCGTGGCGCCGGGCGCGATCACCTGGGGCGCTTGGGCCATGAAATCAGCCTGATAGGTGTCTTTCTTGTTCGGCTGGCTGTAGCGGAAGGCGCCGATATAGCCGGACTTTTGATCCGGGATCAGTGCGGTCAACCAGTACTTATCCGTGATGCCGATCCAGCCGCCGACACTGTTCGTGATATCCGCCGGCCCTTCCACCAGGTCGTCATAGTCGACTTCCTTCAAGGTATCGTTGAACACGCCGATGGGCCCCTCGTGCAGGATATAAAAGCCCAAGGTATTCGGCGTGTCGGTACGGACGATGCGACCGTAGGGATGGGTTGAAACCGCCTGTCTTGAATTATTCTCCACCCGCTGGGTGATGGTCAGCATGAAATTATCGTCAATTTCGATGACCTGGATGAAACGCACGCCGTCGGGATTATCCCAGCTCAACGTCAGGGGCCGGGAAGGATGCAGGGAGGCATGGTCCGCCCGCCAGACCGTGTCGCCATCGGGCACCTGCAAGCCGTCCAGGGCCACCCAGCCGAACTGGCCATAATAGGGGTTGGGCGCCCTGTGCGGTGACAACAGGGTTACGGCGGGGCTGTTGTCTTCGATCGTCTCCTTGTAGTCCAACATGGTCAGATCATCGATGCGGGCGCCTTTCAGGGCGATGGTGCCGCCCAAACGGGACCCGTTGACCGGTATACGGGGGGACAGCTTCAAGGCCGCGGCGCGGCTGGCGGCATCGGCCGCTCCTTGGCCGGTCGTCGCGCCGGGGATCAGGCCGGGGGCAGCGCTCTCGCCGGCGGCGGTGCTGGGAATGCCGGGCGTGATGGCGCCGTCCGCGCTTTGCCCGGTCTGGCTGGCTTGGCTCTGCGCCTGTTGCTGCATCGACTTTTCACGCGCTTCCTGCTGCGGCGCTTCAACAAAAAATTGAAAGCCCAGAAGAATGGCCAGGGACAGGGCGATGGCGATAATAAGATTACGTTGGTCTGACATTCGGGTCGCTTTATCGGTTTTTCAAGACGGCCGGATTGGCCGAATGGTGAGATGATGGCACGGGATCATAACCTTGCCCGCCCCAGGGGTGACAGCGCAGGAATCGTCGCAAGGTCAGCCAGCTGCCCCACAATGGGCCATGCACCCGCAAGGCCTCGAGGCCGTAGTGGGAGCATGTGGGCAGATAGCGGCAACGGCCCGGCAGCATGGGCGCCAGGCCATAACGATAGATTTGAATGAGGCCGCGCAGGGCATGGGTGCTCAGTGCTCTCATGATCGGGTCAGACCGCCGGTTTTGCCCAGGGCCTTCAACAGGTCATGTCGCAGCTTGGCATAGGGGCGTTGCAAAGTAGCCGTGCGCCCGATCAGCACATAGTCGTGGTTGGGCGCGGCCCGAGCCGGCATCACATCCGCCGCCAGGGCGCGCAGGCGCCGCTTGGCGCGGTTGCGCGCCACGGCGTTGCCGACTTTCTTGCTCGCCGTGAAGCCAATCCCCCCAATACCCAACGCCCCCTCCGATCGATCAATTGTCCGGCCGTGTCGTGGGGCGGTCTGCAAGACAAGGCCCACCGTCCCATGGCGCCGGCCGGTCCTAGCCACGCGCAGAAAATCCGCACGCCTTTTCAGGCGCACGAGGGTTATTTCACCGTGCTTCATGTCGCTACACATAGACCCGCCAGGCCTGGAATTCCAGGCCGGCTTCATCCTAGGCCGAGAGTTGCTTGCGGCCTCTCGACCGGCGCTTTGCCAAAAGACGGCGGCCGCCGACGGTTGCCATGCGATGACGAAAGCCATGCCGACGTTTGCGAACCAGTCTGCTTGGTTGGAAGGTGCGTTTCACCCGTCAACCTCCATCAAATTGTTATCAGAATTGAATGCCCCGGCGGGGCCAAAAACAAGCGCGCTGTATACGGTTTCAATCGCGGTAAGTCAACGCCGACAGATCACTTGTGTAGCGTTGATCATTACAAGATATCTACCCTAGTGCGGACCCTTCTTTGCGCTATAGTCGGGGGGTCAATTTTTCAGGGGCGTTTGCATGGCTGGCGAGGAGCGGCGGGAGCGGGACGGCGATGCCGAAAAAGTTGCCGAACGGGGGGCGAACGGCGCCCCATCCAAGGTATCCGCGCCGCCATTATTGTCTGTGCGGCGGCTATGGCCGGTTCTTGTACTAATCGCCGGGTTGGGGCTTTTTTTTGCCTTCGACGGACCGCAATATTTCACCCTGGATGGCCTGCGGCATTACCGCGCCGATCTTTCCGCCTATGTGGCCCATCACACTGTCGTCATGGCCCTCTGCTTTGTGCTGGCTTACATGGTGATGGTGGCGTTTTCCCTGCCGGGCGGGGCTATCATGACCATGATGGGGGGGTTTTTGTTCGGCACCGCTGTCGGCGGCAGCCTGGCGGTAGCCGGTGCCACGGTGGGTGCGTCGGCCCTCTTTCTGATTGCCAAGACCGCCCTCGGCGATCCCTTGCGGGCCAGGGCGGGTCCGTCGTTGCAGAAGATGGAGGCCGGTTTCCAGGAAAATGCCCTGAGTTACTTGTTGATTTTGCGATTGATCCCGCTGTTCCCGTTTTTCCTGGTCAATCTGGCGCCGGCATTTCTTGGCGTCAGCTTTCGAATTTACCTATTGGCCACGTTCTTCGGTATTATTCCGGCCACTTTCATCTTTGCCCAATTCGGCACGGGGCTGGGCAGCATCCTGGAAAGTGGCGATGAGATATCCATGGGATCGATTTTGAGCGGCGATGTGCTGGCGGCGCTGATCGGCCTGGCGCTGTTGTCGGCCCTGCCCGTGGTTTACAAATACTATCAGGCGCGAAAGGGCGGAGGTTCGCCCGAATGACGGCATCATTGAATGTCGACATCTGCGTTATCGGCGCCGGTTCGGGCGGTTTGACCGTGGCGGCGGGGGCCAGCCAGCTTGGCGTCTCCGTGGTCCTGGTGGAGCGGCACCTGATGGGCGGCGATTGCCTAAACTTCGGTTGCGTGCCCTCGAAGGCGCTGCTGGCGGCCGGCAAGGCGGCGCACAATATCGTTCATGCGGGCCGCTTCGGTGTATCCGGCGGGCCGCTTCACGTGGACAATGTGGCGGTGCGCCAGCACGTGCGCGATGTCATCGCCGGCATCGCGCCCCATGATTCCGTGGAGCGGTTCCGGGCCCTGGGCGTCAATGTCATCGAAGGCTCGGCACGTTTCACCGGCCCCCGGGAGATCGAGGTCAATGGGCAAAAGATTCGCGCCCGGCGCTTTGTCATCGCAACCGGATCATCGCCCATGGTGCCGCCCATTCCGGGCCTGGAAGCGGTGCCCTATCTGACCAACGAGACTGTGTTCGATCACGACCAGGAAATGGCGCACCTGATTGTCATCGGCGGCGGCCCCATCGGCGTGGAAATGGCCCAGGCCCATCGGCGCCTCGGCTCTGCCGTCACCATTGTAGAAATGGCCCGCATGCTGCCGAACGATGATCCGGAGTTGACGGCCGTGGTACAGGATTGCCTGGCCCGGGAAGGCATTGATATCCGCACCGGCGTCACGGCTGAAAGCGTCGCGTCGGCGGCGGGCGGCATGGCCGTGACCCTGGACAGCGGCGATCTGGTCCGGGGCAGCCATATACTGGTGGCGGCGGGACGCAAGGCCAATTTGGCGGACCTGAACCTGGAAGCGGCGCGGGTCGATTATTCGCCCAAGGGCATCACCGTGGACCGAGGCCTCCGAACATCGAACCGGAAAATCTATGCTATCGGTGATGTTACAGGCGGCCTGCAGTTTACCCATGTGGCCGGCCATCATGCCGGCGTGGTCATCCGCAGCGCCCTGTTCCGATTACCCGCCAAGGCCAAGAAGACGGCCCATATCCCCTGGGTTACCTACACCGACCCGGAATTGGCCCATGTGGGGCTGCGGGAAGAGGCGGCCAGGGCCCTACATGGCGATATCAATATCCTACGCTTTCCCTTCGGCGAGAACGACCGCGCCCAGGCGGAGCGGGACGCCGATGGCATGATCAAGATCGTCACCGCCAGGAACGGCAAGGTTTTGGGTGTCTCAATGGTTGGGCCCCATGCGGGTGATTTGCTCCAGCCCTGGGTCATGGCGGTCAACCAGGGCCTGAAAATCGGCGCCATGGCCGGCACTATCTGGCCCTACCCAACCTTTGGCGAAGTCGGCGCCCGCGCCGCCGGCAGCTATTTTATCCCCAAGCTGTTCACCGACCGCACCCGCGCCATCGTCCGTTTCCTGACCAAATTCGGCTAAAAACCCGCGGGCGGGGTAACGCCGCTGGGGACCAGCGCAGCCGTGACGGCAGCCTTCAGGCGGGCTAGACCATCCTCGTCCGATGACTCGCAGCGTACCACGAGGACCGGTTGGGTGTTCGAGGCGCGCAATAGCCACCAACCGTCCGGCGTGGAAACGCGGGCACCATCCACGTCCGAGAATTCGGCGCCTTCCGCCCGCAGGGCAGCCACGACCTCGTTAACCACCTGGAATTTCCGGGTATCGTCGCAATCGAAGCGGACTTCCGGCGTATTGACCATTTGCGGCAAGCTATCGCGCAATTCGGCCACGCTTTGACCGGATTTCGCCACCGCGTCCAGGAACCGCACGGCTACGTAGAGGGCGTCGTCAAAGCCATAATACTTGTCGGCAAAAAAGATGTGCCCGCTCATCTCGCCCGCCAGGGGGGATTTGGTCTCGGCCATCTTGCTTTTGATCAACGAGTGCCCGGTCTTGTACATCACGGGGGTGCCGCCCAGGCGGGCAACCTCGTCAAACAGCACCTGGCTGGCCTTCACATCGGCGATGATGGTGCTGCCGGGATGTTCCGCCAGAACGTCGCGGGACAGCAGCGCAAGCAATTGATCGCCCCACAAAATGCGTTCCAGGCCATCAACCACGCCGATGCGGTCGCCATCGCCATCGAAACCAACGCCAAGGTCCAGTTTGCCGTCCGTCACCGCTGCCTGCAATTGCACCAGATTTTCAGCCACCGTCGGGTCGGGGTGATGGGCCGGAAAGGTGCCGTCCACCACATCGTTCAACGAGACATGGCGGCCCGGCAGCCGGGCGATCAGGTCCGGCAGAATATCGCCCGCCGCGCCATTGCCGCAGTCCCAGCCGACGGAGAGGGGAATATCCGTGGTGTAGGCCGCCGCCAATTCATCCAGATAGGCCGGCCGCACGTCGTGATCTTCGATGCCGCCCGGGCCGTCCTCCCAATCACCCGCGCTGGCCATGCGGCCCAATTCCTGAATCTGGCCGCCAAAGAATGGCTGGTGCCCCAGCATCAATTTGAAGCCGTTGTAATCCGACGGATTGTGGGATCCCGTGACCATGATGCCCGCGTCGGCCGCCAGATGAAAGACCGAGAAATACAGCATCGGTGTCGGTCCGCGGCCGATCCGCAAAGCATGGATGCCCGCGTCGTTCAGGCCGCGGGCCAGATTCTCCGCCATTTCGACCGATGTCAGCCGGCCATCGTAACCCACCGCAACCCGGTCCCCGCCGTCCCGGGCGACGATGGTCCCGAACGACCGGCCCACCGCATAGGCGTCCGCCGGCGACAGGGTTTCGCCGACGATGCCGCGCACGTCGTATTCACGCAGCACGGAGGGGTGAAATTCGTGGTTCTGCATCTTTCCGCCCATGAATGTGTCAGGACCGGACCGCCGGACGGCCGATCGAAATGTAGGTGAAGCCTAATTCCCCCATGGTGCCTGGGTCGTAAATATTGCGCATGTCGACCAGAACCGGTGCCTTCATCAAATCCTTCACGCGGGGCATGTCCAGGGCGCGGAAAGCATTCCATTCCGTGACAATGGCCAGGGCATCGGCGCCGGGCAGGGTGTCGTAGGCATCCGCGCAGTATTCAATGCCGTTCAGCAGCTTTCGTGCTTCATCCATGCCTTCGGGATCAAAGGCACGGATTTTCGCGCCGGCCGCCAGCAGGGCGGGAATAATATCCAGGCTGGGGGAATCCCGCATATCGTCGGTATTGGGTTTGAAGGTCAGACCCAGAACCGCGACGGTCTTGCCCTCAAGCGAGCCGCCGCAAGCAGCCACCACTTTTTGCGCCATGTCTTTCTTGCGTTGAGTATTGACCGCCACCGTGGCCTTGACGATCTCCATCGGCAGGTTCAGATCCTCCGCCGTGCGCAGCAGCGCCAGGGTATCCTTGGGGAAGCAAGAGCCGCCATAACCGGGCCCGGCGTGGAGAAACTTCGCGCCGATACGGCCATCCAGGCCGATACCGCGGGCTACATCCTGAACATTGGCGTCAACCAGTTCGCACAGATTGGCGATCTCGTTGATGAAGGTGATCTTAGTCGCCAGAAAGGCGTTGGCGGCATATTTGATCAATTCCGCCGTCTGCAGGGCGGTGAACATTACTGGCGTCTCGTTCAGGAACAACGAACGGTACAATTCCCGCATGACATCCCGGGCCCGGTCGCTTTCCGCCCCCACCACAACCCGGTCCGGGCGCATGAAGTCGCTGATCGCCGCGCCCTCGCGCAGGAATTCAGGGTTCGAGGCAACATCGAACTCCGCATCGGGGCGGGCTTCGCTGACCACCCTGAAGACTTCCGCGCCGGTGCCTACGGGCACGGTGGATTTGGTGACGATGACCGTATAGCCATCCAGCGCGGCGGCGACTTCGCGGGCCGCGTCGAAGACATATGTCAGATCCGCATGGCCATCGCCCCGCCGCGACGGCGTACCCACTGCAATAAACACCGCATCGGCATCCGCCACGGGTTGCCGCAAGTCCGTCGCAAAGGACAGGCGCCCGGCGGCCACGTTGCTTTCCACCAGCTTGTCCAGTCCGGGTTCGAAGATTGGAATTTCGCCGGCCCGCAAGGCCTCGATCTTCGCGCTGTCCTTGTCCACACAGGTAACATCATGGCCGAACTCTGAAAAACAGGCGCCCGAAACCAGGCCTACATAGCCGGTACCGATCATGGTGACGTGCATGCTCTATCCCATTCTGGAATTTAACTGTTGTTGATTGTTATTTTTGCAGGTCTTTGGTTATCGACAATAAAAAGTCACCAAGGCCTTCCCGCAAATCGTCCCGGGCCAGGCCAAAGGCGACGGTGGCCTGAAGAAATCCCAACTTGTCGCCGCAGTCGAACCGCTCGCCTTCGAAACGCAGGCCGTGGAAGGGTTGTGTTCCGATCATCTTGGCCATGGCGTCGGTCAGTTGAATCTCGCCCCCCGCGCCTGGTTCCATTTTGCCCAGATGGTCGAAAACCTCGGGCATCAGGATATAGCGGCCGATCACCGACAGGGTTGATGGCGCGACCGCCGGATCGGGTTTCTCCACCAGGCCCCGGACTTCGGCCAAATGTCCGTCGTCCCGGCCCACGTCGAGAATTCCGTAGCGCGCTGTATGTTCGCGCGACACATCCATGACCGCGACCACATTGCCCTTGGTCTCCGTCGCCGCATCCACCATCTGTTTCAGACAAGGCGTATCGGCCAGGATCAGATCGTCGGCCAGCAAAACCGCAAACGGTTCGTCCCCCACAAGATTACGGGCGCACCAGACCGCATGGCCCAGCCCCAAGGGTTCCTGCTGCCGCGTATAGGCGACCTGGCCGGCATCGGGAATAGCGGCGCGCAGAGCATCCAGTTCCGACCTTTTGTCGCGGGAAGAGAGCAGATCTTCCAATTCATAGGAATGGTCGAAATGATCTTCGATCGCCGCCTTGCCCCGGCCGGTAACAAAGATGAATTCCTCGACCCCGGCGGCGGCGGCCTCTTCCACCGCATACTGGATCAAGGGTTTGTCGACGATGGGCAGCATCTCCTTCGGCAATGCCTTGGTTGCCGGTAGAAACCGTGTACCCAATCCACCCACGGGGAAAACCGCCTTGCGTACGCGCATGCCAATTCAGCCTGGTTAGTTGCCATTATCTTATGAACTTGCCCCGCTTCTGACACGACATTCGGGTCGATGCAAGCCGTGCCGTCACACACCCAGCAGCAAATCCTTGGCCTGATTGATCTTTGCCGCCAGATATGACGAACCACCCTTGTCGGGATGGTTTTTCAGCATCAATCGCTTGTGGGCCTCGCGGATTTTGCTGGGCGAGGGGTTGATGTCCAGGCCAAGAACCTCGCGCGCCTCGTCCAGGGTCATATTGCCCGGATGGCTCTGTTGCCCTTGCTGTCCGTTACCGCCCGCCGATTGGCGCCATTCGGGCCCCGCGCTGCGATCCAAAAAGGCCTCCAACAACTGTGCCGCTTCGGGGTCATGTTGCCGGCATTCCGTCAACAGGGCGATCAGTTCCGCCTGGTCCAAATTGCTCAGATCCCGGCCGGCGAAGGCGCCCAACAGCACTTCACCCCGCATGGCGCCGCTATCGTGTTCCAAGGCCATGCGCAGGTAGGCTGTCTCCACGTTCGAACTGCGCCCGGCCGATTGGCTCGGCCCCCGGCCCATGCGCGGGCCCAGACGCGGCAAGGCCCAGCGGCGCAGAAAGGCCACGGCGGCAAAGGCCAGGGGCAGGCCCAGGGCAAAGCGGCCGGTCAACAACAGAAAGGCCGCCAGGGCGGCACATATGCCAAAGCCCGTGTAGCGCAATATCTTCGCCAACGCCTTGGGATCCGCGGTTAACATTACCTTGCCGCACAGCCCCAAGGCGGCCAGCAGACATACGCCGAGAATAAAATAACCAATCATGGCGACTTGGCACCCAGCTGATGGGCGATCTGCAAAACCGGCTTTGCCTTACCCTTGGAATAATCGGACAGCGCCTTGCGCCCGCCGGCTGCATAGACCGCCACGGCGGCCAGCAAATCCCGCAATTGCGCGGCGGAGGAAGCGTCAAAGCGGCAATAGGCGCCACGGGTCAAAGTAGCGATCTGTTTGAAGGCGCTGCTGGCGGTTGGTTCCTGGCCCTCGTGGAACAGAAAACAGGGCACGCCCAACATGCCCAATTCGCCGGCCACGGTACAAACCCGGTCGACATCTTCCTCCAGGCAGTCGCCAACGAAAACCAGGGCGTTGATCTTTTGCTTGGCGGTTTCCCGCACCGCATAGCGCAACAGCCGTTCCACCTGGGTTTGTCCGCCCAGGCAGCGCACCTTTGCCATGTAGGGGATCAAATCGGCGGAGGTGGATATCCAGGGCGTGGCGCGGAAATCCTTGTAGCCGCGATAATAGGCCAGCTGTACATCCAGGCCGCCCAAGGTCGATGTCTGGGCAAACATATCACCCTGGATTTGACAGGCGGTGTCCCAGGTCGGCTCCCTGCTGGCGGTGGCGTCCATGGCGAACAGCAGCCGGCCACGGGATTTCTCCGTATGCACGCTGGGCGTGGCGGCCAGCTTGTCCAGGAAGTTCCGCACGTCCGCCGCACCGTCTTTTGTTGTTATGTCGCGTTTTTTCGGGGCCATCTGCCTATTACATTGTATGCGGCCCCAACTTGTCCAGTCTCGGTGATCCGGATTTACTCAACAATAATCTTGGCGTTTGGGTAGAAGGCATGAAACGCGAAGGCGAAATCGACCCGATACAGCGCGTCAATCAGCTTGCCGTCACTAGTTTTGCGCTGCACCAAAACGTTGCCCACATCCCGGCCGTCCGCGATGAGAGAGGTATCCAGAGCCGAATTTTGGCCTTTTTCCCATGTCAGGATCAGGCCGTCCTTGGTCTCGATACGTTGCTTGATCTGCAGAAGTTCCACCGACCAGGCCCGCCCGCCCACCGCCACCACGCGGGCCAGGGGGGCGACCACGCCAGGGTATTCGCCGCGATAAAGAAACGGTTCGGGCGCGGAATCGTAGCCGCCATAGGGGTTCCTGCCATAATTGCGCAGTTTGGGATCATTGGGCACCAGGACATCGCCGTCCGGGGCTCGCGCCTTGAACTTGGCGAAGGATTCCAAGCGGGCCGGCAAAAAGCGCAATTCCCGGCCCAGCATATCGCCAATTATCGCCTGGCCGGTGAACTGCTGCCACCAGCTTTCCGTCTGCCGGTCATACATCACCAGATCGGAATGGCGCAGCTTGCCCGTGGTGCCGAAGTCCAGGGTTCTGCCATCGACCCGGCGGTCAAAAACAACGGCCGCATTGCACAGGGGACAAAAAGTCACCGCCACGGGTACACCGGCAATCACGTCGTTGACGATTTCGTGCCAGATCAGCACCGACAGGGGATAGGCCCGGCTTTTGCCGTTGACGGTCAGGCCCACCACGGGCTCGGTCGGGGCGAATGTCTTGGCCGCCGCCACGGCGACAAATTCCGGTTTGTCGATGGATGGTATCTGATCCTTGCGCACGCCGCCCGACATGATGTCGTCAAAGGGCACGGAATGCTTCTTGAAATTGGTCCTTGGCCATTCGCTTTGCCATTGGCCCGGTCCGGCCTGGGTTTGTCCGAATATCAGAAAGCCAATAATGCCGGCCAGGGCGGCGATGGTCAGAAAAGTTCGCATGGTGCTGCCTCCATAGTCACGATCCATGGTCGTCGTTGCGGCGCCAGGGCGCAAATCACGGCTGCTTGACCGACCGCCGGACCGGCCGCTTGACCGGAGTTTCCTGGCGGGTCAAGTTGCCCGCCATGATCGAACGAGTAGACAGCATTGTTGTTGGCGCCGGCGTCGTCGGCCTGGCCATCGCCCGGCAACTGGCCATGGCCGGAGACGAAGTTATTGTGCTGGAGGCGGCCGAACTGATCGGCAGCGAAACCTCGTCCCGCAACAGCGAGGTCATCCACGCCGGCATCTACTATGCCAAGGACAGCCTGAAAGCCCGGCTCTGCGTCGCCGGCAAGGCGGCACTGTATGACTATTGCGCCAGCCACGGCGTCGCCCACCGAAATTGCGGCAAGTTGATCGTCGCCACCTCGGACCAGGAACTGGAAGTGCTGGACGGCATCAAGGCCAAGGCCGCCGCCAATGGCGTCGATGATCTGTACGAAATCAGCGCGGTGGAAGCCATGGACCAGGAGCCGGCGTTGCGGTGCACCGGCGCCCTGGTTTCCCCCTCCACTGGGATCATCGACAGCCATGGACTGATGCTGGCCTATCAGGGCGAGGCGGAGGATCATGGCGCCATGATCGCCTTTCACAGCCGGGCCTTGGGCGGGGAAGTGCTGAACGACGGCCTGGCCCTTCGCATCGCCGACGAGGCGGGGGGCGAAATGCGGCTGGCCTGCCGGCGCCTGATCAATGCCGCAGGCCTGTATGCCCAGCCCCTGGCACGGCGCATCGAGGGTCTGGAAAGCAATACCGTGCCCCCGCTGTATTATTGCAAGGGCAACTATTTTTCCCTGCCCGGACGGCAACCGTTTTCCCGGCTGATCTATCCCGTCCCCGCGTCCGCCAGTCTGGGCGTACATTTGACCATTGATCTGGGGGGCCAGGCCCGCTTCGGACCGGACCAGCAATGGCTGGACCATGCGGTCGAGGATTTGCAGGGCGACATCGATTATCGGGTGGAGCCAGGGCGGGCGGAGGTGTTTTACAAGGCCATCCGACGGTACTACCCGGATCTGCCCGACGATTCGCTGCAACCGGCCTACAGCGGCATGCGGCCAAAGTTACAGCGACCGGGCGGTGGCATGGAGGACTTTATGATTCAGGGGCCCGAAGACCACGGCGTGGCGGGCCTGATCAACCTGTTTGGCATTGAATCGCCGGGATTGACGTCATCCCTGGCGATTGCCGCCCAGGTCGGCGCCATGCTGCGTGGTTAGGTCCGAATTGCGGGCGCGGGTATGCTAGAGCAATTCCGATCATATTTGAATTGGGACGGAATTCTAAGTGATTGGAAAAATTGCTCTGTCTTTAAGAATGAGAGCATTTCGAATTCGGAAATGCTCTAGGATTAATTTTCGTCGCTGCGGAATAAGGTGAGGCAATGGTAAGAAAATTGTTAGGCGGCCTGTTATCGGTGTTTTTGGCGTTGCCAATGCTGTCAGCCGAGGCAGGGGCGGAGACGCGATACAACAATTGGGAATTGTGGTCGTCGCCGGCGACTGCCGTGCTGCCGGTCAAGCGGGGGCGGACCGGTCCGATCCGTGTCAATGTGGCCGGCGGCGCGGTCGCCGCGCCGGAGTTCCTGGGTTCCGACACGGTGGAAATGAAGCCCCTGCCCTTGCTGGACGTGAACTATGCGGGCACGCTGTTTCTGTCCACCCAGCAAGGCATCGGCTGGAATGCCTGGCGCAAGCGCACCTTGCGCGCGGGCCCGCGCATTACTTTCGATTTTGGCCGTGATGCGGCGGATTCACCCTCCCTCGCCGGTCTGCCCGATATCGAACTGGGCACCGAAGTCGGTCTATTCTTGGAAAGTTTCGTTGCCTCCTGGCGCTTCAAGGCGGATATCCGCAAGGAAGTCGGCGGCGGCCATGGCGGTCTGCTGTTGAATGGCGAGGCGGCATGGGGCAGCCGCTGGTCCGAGAAAGCTTCCCTGATCCTCGGCGCCCGCCTGACCTACATGGATGAAACCTATGCCGAGAGTTATTTTAGCGTTTCCGGCGCCGCCAGCACGGCCTCCGGCAAGACCGCATACTCCCCCACGGGCGGCTTCCGCGATGCCAATGCCTATGCCCAGATTATCTACGATTTCACCCAGGCCTTTTACGTCGCCACGGAGTTCCGCGCCACCACCCTTTTTGAACAGGCGGTGAACAGCCCGATCACACAAGTCGATGCCTTCGTTACCGGCTCCGTCCTAGTTGGATACCGATTTTAATGGCGAAAGCAGAACTGTCCGCACGGTCCGTCCGGACCGCCGCCTAGGCCCGCCGCATTGTCCGCCAGCGGGGCCTGGACTATGTCAAAGTCGGCGTCTTTGACATGGACGGGGTGCTGCGTGGCAAATACATGGGCGTGGAGAAATTCATGGCCGCCCTGGACAAGGGTTTTGGCTTTTGCGACGTGATCCTGGGCTGGGACAGCAACGACCAACTGTACGACAACACCACCTTTACCGGCTGGCACACCGGCTATCCGGATGCGGAAGTCCGAATCGTACCGGAGACCTGCCGTGACCTGCCCCATGAATTTGACGGCCGGGGCCTGTTTTTCCTTGCCGCCTTTGCAGGCGCGGCGGAAGCCGTTTGCCCCAGAGGTCTGTTGGCCCGGGTCCTGGCGCGGGCCAAGGACCACGGCCTGGCCGTCACGGCGGCATTGGAATACGAATTTTTCGTCTTCGATGAAACGCCGGAAAGTGCCGCCGCCAAGGGCTATCGGGACTTGCAACCGATCACGCCGGGAAACTTTGGCTATTCCGTGCTGCGAAATTCCACCTGGGCGGATTTATACGGCGATCTGTTGAAAATGTGCACGGATATGGATTTTCCCCTGGAGGGCCTGCACACCGAAACCGGCCCCGGCGTGCTGGAAGCCAGCCTCGACAAGGACCTGGCCATGGCGGCGGCCGACAAGGCCGCCTTGTTCAAGACCTTTGCCAAGGTGGAGGCCCAGCGTCACGGCCTGATGGCCACCTTCATGGCGAAATGGTCCGAGGACTATCCGGGCCAGTCGGGCCATATCCATCTGTCGATGAATAAAATCAGAGGCGGCGGCGCGTTGTTTCATGATGCCCGGGCCGAGGGCGGCATTTCCACCGCCATGCGCCATGCGCCATTTTATCGGCGGACAGCAGAACTTGATGCCGGAGCTGCTGGCCATGATCGCGCCCACCACGAATGCCTATACCCGGCTGATCCCCGGCTTTTGGGCCCCGACGGAGGCGACCTGGGGCATCGACAACCGGACCTGCGCCCTGCGCGCGATCGGCGGCGGGGCGAAATCCCAACGAGTCGAATTCCGGGTCGCCGCCGCCGATGCCAACCCCTACCTGGCCCTGGCCGCCGCCATCGGCTCCGGCCTGTGGGGCCTGGAACAGAGCCTGGAACCGACCGCCCCCGTGCGGGGCAACGCCTATGATCAATCCCACCCCAAACGCCTGTCCCTGCCCCGCGGCCTGGGCGAAGCCGCCGAACGGCTGCAACGCTCGAAAGCGGCGCGGAACCTGTTTGGCGACGCCTTCGTGGAACATTTCGCCGCCTCCCGCGATTGGGAGGAGCGGCAAAGCCGCCGCGCCGTCACCGATTGGCAATTGCAACGCTATTTCGAGATTATTTAGGCGACGGATAATTTCACATAATCATGGCGCGGCGCAATAAAGATTCTGTGTCGGCGTGGGGCGCGAAACAATCTGGCGAATTTCGGCAATGACTGTTTAACTAATTGAAATTTAATGATTTTCCTATGAAATATAGTCCGTGTTCCGGTCTATTCAGGAAATTGAAAAATGTCCGTCTTCACCGCCAAAAGTTTCCGTAATCACGAACAGGTTCTGTTCCATCAAGACCCCGCCAGCGGCCTGCGCGCCATCATTGCCATTCATGACACCACCCTGGGCCCGGCACTGGGCGGCTGCCGCTATTGGCACTATGACAATGACGAGGCGGCGTTGGAGGACGCCCTGCGCCTATCCCGCGGCATGACCTACAAGGCGGCCCTGGCCAATCTGGCATTTGGCGGCGGCAAGGCGGTGATCATGGCGCCCGCAAATGACGACCCAAATGACTCCGGGGCGGGCGGCGGCATGACCCGGGCGCGGTTTCAGGCCTTTGGCCGTTTCGTTGATAGCCTGGGGGGCCGTTACATCACGGCCGAGGACGTGGGCACATCGCCCCTTGATCTGGAAATCGTGCATGGCGTCACGCCCTATGTGGCCGGCGTGGCCGATGGCGGTGCCGGGGACGGAGACCCCTCGCCAGCAACCGCCTGGGGCGTGTTTCATGGCCTGAAGGCGGCCGGATTGGCGGCATTGGGCCGCAATGAGCTGCACGGCGTGCACGTCGCCGTTCAGGGACTGGGCCATGTGGGCGGCTATCTGGCGGAACACCTGGCCGAGGCCGGCGCGGTCCTGACCGTTGCCGACCTGGACGAGAGCCGCCTGCGCTGGGCCAAATCAAACCTGGGTGCCAATGTGGTGGCGGTGGACGCCATTTACGACGTGCCGGCGGATATTTTTGCGCCCAACGCCATGGGCGCGGTGTTGAACGACGACACCATTTCGCGCTTGTCGGTCCGCGCTGTGGCCGGTTCGGCGAACAATCAACTGGCCGAAGACCGCCATGGCCGCGCCATGGCCGCCCGCGGTATCTTGTATGCGCCCGACTATGTGATTAATGCGGGCGGCATCATCAACATCTCTCACGAGGGGCGGACCTACGACCGGGACGCGGCCATGAACCACTGCGCCCGGATCCACGGCACCCTGGCGGAGATCTTCCAACGCGCCGGGCGCGAAGGCCGGCCCACCAACGAAATTGCCGATCAACTAGCCGAGGAACGCATCGCCGCCCACGTCACGGCGGAGATCCGCAGGCTACACGCGGCCGTGGGCTAGGTTTTTTGCTTTATTAATCCGCCCGCCGCCATCCGGATCGGCCTCCTGGATATAGATGCAAAAAAACCCATGCGGTCCTGGTATTGCCTGGCAATTTTGTTAAGGCGCACGGATTAAACTGAAATCTATAAGTTATTGTTTTTAAAAGGGAAAAATAAATCACTTGACCTGGTTTTTGCCCAAGCATTACTTTGTATTACTTAAATGCTGCGCATATTCTAGGCGGGAGCGATTGCATGGCCAGGGTCATTTTAGATAAGCAGGTGTTTGAAGTCGGCGCATACATCATCTACCGTATGCATCGTCTACAAGGATGGTCGTAACGGCTGCTGAGTGATCTGCGCCGTTCCGCGACACAATGGAAGTTCCGACACAGCAAATAGTCGCATTTCCCTTGACCGCCTTCTTGATAGGGACCGGTATCGTCGCGGCCATTGCGATTATTGGGACCAAGCTTTTTGACTATTTCACCAATAAACGAGTTGTTGAAAGGCTCATAGAGTCATTTGAAGATGTCCGCCGGCAATTGGAACAACTTTCCACAATCGATGACAGCCGCACACGGCATGAATATTACATCAAACTGGATGATAGGCCGTTTGGTGCATGGCAACGCGTGGGTCGTCAGGGTCGAGAAGGCGATCCTTTAACCGACCAGATAAATTTTTTTCGCCGAAAGCTAAATTTCTTGCCAGGTACGACTAGAATTCGCGGTATCGCGATCAGTGAAGCACAAAAAGCGGAGATTAGACGATATGCCAATGCTACGCTCGTGCCATTGCTTGACAGTATTATTGCCAACATCAGAGCGGATTACCGTGGTCGGCAGCTATGGCGGCCTGTCAAACGAGATTAACCGGCCGGCTAACAGCCGATGATGGCCGCCGCTTCCCGGGACAGTCGTTCGGCCCGCATGGCGGTATAATGTTCCGGAATTTGTTCCGGATATTGTTCCGGCATCAGCATTGTCTTGGACCAGTTTGCGGCCGGGATATCGCGCCAATTTTAGGGGTAGCCAATTTCCGTCATGGATTTTTCCTCCGATTATTCCGCATATTGGGCTGAAAGATGGCAAATGGGCTATGTGCTTTTCACGCCTGTGGTTACACTATGCGGATAACAAATCCGGGGGCGGAAAAATGGCGACGGCGAATGTGACGGTAGCGGATCATCCCTTGATCCAGCACAAATTGACCCTGTTGCGGCGCACGAAAACCTCGACGGCGGAATTCCGGCAATTGCTGGGTGAGATTGCCTTGCTGCTGGCGTTTGAGGCGACGCGGGATCTGGCGGTCAGGAATGTGCGGATCGAGACGCCGCTGGAGGTCATGGAGGCGCCCATACTGGACGGCAAGAAACTCTGCCTGGTCTCCATCCTGCGCGCCGGCAACGGCCTTCTGGAAGGCATGCTGGATTTGATCCCCTCGGCCCGGGTTGGGCATATCGGCATGTACCGGGATCATGAAACCCTGAAGCCGGTGGAATATTACCTGAAACTGCCCCATTCCATTGGCGAGCGCCAGGTCATCGTGGTCGATCCCATGCTGGCCACGGGCAATTCCGCCGCCGCCGCCGTTACCCGTCTGAAAGAGGCCGGCGCGCGGCGCATAAAATTTGTTTCCCTGGTTTCCGCGCCCGAGGGGATCGAGGCATTCTCCACCGCCCACCCGGACGTGCCCATTTTGACGGCGTCCATTGACCGGCAGTTGAGCGATATCGGCTATATCCTGCCGGGCCTCGGCGATGCCGGTGACCGGCTGTACGGCACCAAATAAATGACCGAGGCCGAGACGCCGCCGGAGACGCCCCGAGAGACGCCATTGCCCCCCTCGACAACCGGGGAACGGCGCACCCACGACCCCGTGCCGCCGGACCAATTGCAAGCGGATGTGGCCAGGTTGATGGGCGTGTTGGCGGCGGGCGGCGTGGCCATCGCGCCCCTGGACGTGGCCTACGCCATCCTGGCAGCCACGCCCGAGGGTATTCGCCGAATTTTTGATGCCAAGAGCCGTTCCTACGAGAAACCCAGCGGCATGTTCGGAAATTTCGCCATGTCCGCCGCCCTGCACATCATGACGGATGATTGCCATGCCATGGTGCGCGAGATGGTGGAACAGGTCGGGTTGCCGTTTTCCGTGGTGGCGCCGTTTCGCGAAGGCCATCCCCTTTTGGCTCATGTGGACCCCTTTGTGCTGCAATCATCATCCAAGGCTGGGACCCTGGATATGCTGTTGAACGCGGGTCAGATGCATGACGAGATTGCCCGCCAGGCCGGGGACCGGTCCATGCCGGTGTTTGGTTCCTCGGCCAATCTGTCCCTGTCGGGCAGTAAGTACCGCCTGGGCGATGTCGACCACGTGGTGCGCCAGGCCGCCGATGTGGCCTTTGATTACGGTCTGTCGCAATATGCTAACCATCAGGGCCGATCCTCGACTATTATAGATTTTCGTGATTTCTCGGTGATCCGGGTCGGCGTGCGGTTTGCTCAGTTGCGCCAGGCCTTCAAGGATCGATTTGACGTGGCACTAAAGGACCTAACGCCATGACGGACACCCATGACGATAGCTATAAAGATATAGGGTTTGGCGCCCTTGACATTGGCTTTGGCGAGCGGCCCGGCATCGCGGTGGTGGATTTTCAGACCGGCTTCACCGATCCGAAATACACCCTGGGCGGCCGCCCCTTGGTGGAACGCGCGGTGGAGAATACCGCCAAATTGCTGGCGGTGGCCCGCGCCGCCAATGTGCCCGTGGCGACCTGCTATACGGCCTATTCCTCCTCTCGGGACGCGCCCTACTGGAAGATCCCCACGGTGGTGAATGAATTTCATCACGGCCATCCCTGTACCGAGCTTGAACCGCGCATCTATGATCCCGATTACGACGTGGTGTTTTGCAAAACCGGTCCGTCGATCTTTTTCCAGACGGCGGTGACGCAGTTTTTCATCAAGGAGCGGGTGGATACGGTGATCGTGGTGGGCTGCAACACCTCCGGCTGTATCCGGGCATCGGTCATTGACGCCTTTTCCTATGGCTACCGCGTTGCCGTGCCCGAGGACTGCGTCGGCGATGTGGAGGATGGGCCCCATCGGGCCAACCTGATGGATGTGGGCCGGCGTTATGCGGACGTGGTAACTCTGGACGATGTGCTGGAATATCTCGAAACCGTGCGCGGGCGCAATGAAGTTTAGGTATTGGTGAGGGGGCCCGGATTTTCCAGTGGATAGTCGTTCGGTAATATTTCTCGAGGTGATGGCCGGCATCGCCATCGTCGGTGTCTTGGCCTTCCTGATTTTCCTGGTCGGCCGCGCCATGGCGCAGTCCCGGGGCAGCCATCCGGGCAGTTTGGCGGGGCGGTGGTATCAATACCTTTTGGCCGCCTTGTTGGTGGTGGTGGTGATTATCCTTTGCGTCTGGCAATTCTCCACCGACGGCCTGCTGGGCCAGGCGGCGGATTGGCGGGCCGACGGCCGGGCCATAACCTTCTTCGTGATCATGTTGATCGTCGTCGCCTTGGGTCTGGTCGGCTTCGTCATCTATCTGATCGTCCATGCCGCCCGCCAAGGCGCGCCCCAGGGCGCCGGCGCACCGGCGCAGGCAGCACCCGCGGCACCCACGGAACGCCTTGTCACGCCAGTTGTCACGCCGGCGGCGGCAGCGAACGCGGCGGAGGAAGTTGCGACGCAAGCGACTGCCCCCGGTGTGCGGTTGCTGGGATTGCTGGCCCTGCTGGTCGCCTTTTTGCTGTTGAACTGGATCTTTCTGACCAAGGCGGACCAGTTGTTCGTGGTGCAGAACCTGATTTATCCCGCCGGCCTTGCCGTGGCCCTGGTGTTGCTGTTCGACAAGGCGGCGCGGGGCTGGAATGTAAAAAGCGGGGCGGAGAATTTTCGCGAATGGCTGCTTTGTGACGCGGTCACGTTCCTGCTGATCCTGGGCTTTGTGAACCTCCACCATTTTGGCGGCGGCGAGGCATATTCCGCCATGTTTTGGGATGTGCTGTATGTGGCGCTGTTCTTCCTGATCTTCTGGATTCTGGACCGGACCCTCACGCGGCTCCGCTTTCTCCTCGCTCACCTCTACCTGATCGGCCTGCCCCTCTTGTTGCTGATCTGGCGCGCGGTGCAGGGTGTCTCCATGTCGGCGGAGTTGACCTGGTGGAGCAGCATCTGGCCGTTCTTCTTCCTGGCCATTATCGCTTTCGTGCTCGAAATCATCGTCATCCTGCTTCAGGCCGGCGAGAACAAGCATGGCCTGGGCGCCGTCAAGGATGCCGTGTTCGTGGCGATCTACGGCATCCTGCTGATCGTCGCCGTGCCGGAGGCTGACATATGAAAAGCCAGGAACTGGCCTGCATGGATATCGCCGCCCTGGCGCCCCTGATCAAGGGGCGGGAGGTTTCGCCTCTTGAAGTGATGGAGAGCCAGCTGGACCGCATCGCGGCCCTGAACCCGGACCTCAACGCCTATACCTCCCTTTACCCCGACATGGCCCTGGCGGCTGCGAAAGGGGCGGAGGCGGAGATCGCCGCCGGGAGCTATCGCGGCCCCCTGCACGGCATTCCCATGGCGGTGAAGGATCTGTTCCAGGTCGCCGGCATGGAGCGTACTTGCGGCTCCAGGATCCTCAACGAGGGCGTGGCCAATGCCGATGCGACGTCCGTGGCCCGCCTGCGGGATGCGGGCGCCATCATGGTCGGCCTGTTGAACCTGCATGAATTCGCCTTTGGCCCCACGGGCATCAACCCGATCGTCGGCACCGCCCTGAACCCCTGGGACCTAACCAGGGTCTCGGGCGGCTCTTCATCCGGTTCGGGCTGCGCCACCGCCGCCGCCCTGGCGATGGCCACCCTGGGCAGCGATACCGGCGGCTCCATCCGCATACCCGCCGCCCTGTGCGGCGTGGTGGGATTGAAACAGACCTATGGCCTGGCCTCCCGCGCCGGCATCTATCCCCTGTGTGAAAGCCTCGATCACGGCGGCCCCCTGGCCAGAACCGTCCGCGATGCGGCCCTGGTTCTGCAAGCTATTGCCGGCGTTGACCCGGCCGATCCCTCCACCGCCCAGGCCCGGGTTGGCGACTACACCGCGAATTTAGGCAAACCCCTGGACGGCCTGCGCATCGGCGTGCCCCGTGATTTCTTCTTTGACCGCCTGCATCCTGAAATCGAAGCCGCCGTTCAGGCCGCCCTGCGCGTGCTGGATGATCTCGGCGCATCGGTGGAGGAGGCCGTGCTGCCCTTTAACCGCGAGGCGGTGCGGGGCTGGAACACCATGGCCATGGCCGAGGCCATGACGGTGCACGAGGGCCATCTGCGCGATCATGCCGACGAGCTGTCACCGGACGTCAACGAACGCCTGCGCCTGGGCGAAGGCCTGAGCGCCACGGACTTCATCCGCGCGCGCCAGTGCCAAACCATGGCCAGGGCCGAGATGGCCGGCGTCCTCGAACAAACGCCGATCCTGGCCATGCCCACCACGGTAATCCCCCCGGTCCCCATCGCGACCGGCACCATGATGGTCGGCGACAGGCAGGTTACCGGCTGGCGGGTCCTGGGCCAGTTGACCCGCCTGGCCTGCTTCACCGGGCAGCCGGCCATATCCATTCCATGCGGCTTTACCGAGGACGGCCTGCCCATCGGCCTGCAACTGCTGGGCGGCTGGTTCGAGGAGGCAACCTTGCTGCAAGCGGCGGACGCGTTTGAACAAGCCACGGAGTGGCACAAGCGCCGGCCGCCGTTGAAAGTTTAGAGCTTTTCCTACTTACGCTGGATCACTTGGTTGGAGCGTTTCCAACCCAACGAAAATCGTCAGGCTTCGTGAATGGCGCCGTCGCCTGGTTTCTTGGTCAAGGCGGAGAGCATATTTTCTACCACGTCGCGGCCCAAATCGCGGGTGATGAAGACGATGCGGGAGCGGTGATCGTCGTCGGGCCAGGCATCAAGCTGCACGGGTGGGTGGAACATGTGCTGGACGCCGTGGATCACCACCGGCGTCTCGCTTTCCGCCACGTTCAGAATGCCCTTGATGCGCAGGATATCGTCGCCGCGATAGGTGGTCAGCAGCTCCAGCCAGCTGGCGACCTGGTCCCAGGGCAGCCGCTCTTCGAGATAGACGCAATAGGCCTGGATTTTATCATCGTGGCGATTGACGTCTTGATGGTGGGCATGATCATGGTCGTGCCCATTTTCGGGCCCTTGAGCATGATGGGGATCATCGTCATAGGCCTCCGCCCGCAGCCAGCGCTGGACATCCAGGCTTTTCGTCTCGGGATCGTAGAGGCCGGCGTTGAACAGCAATTTTGGCTCAATCTCGCCTTGGGCCGCCCGATGGATGTGGGCGGCGGGATTCAGATCGCGCAAGCGCGCTTCCAGGGCGCCAATGGCCGCGTCATCGGCCAGGTCGACCTTGGTCACGACAATGCGGTCGGCCACGGCGGCCTGTTTCACCGCCTCGTGATGCTGCTCCATTGTGCCCATGGCCAGCATGGCATCGGCTGTGGAAATCACCCCGTCCAGGCGGTAGCGGCCCATGAGGAATGGATCCGACATCAGGGTATGGAGGATGGGCGCGGGGTCGGCCAGGCCCGTGGTCTCGATCACCATGCGGTCGAAATCGGGAATTTCCTGCTTCGCCCGGCGCTTGTACAAATCCTTCATGGTGTCCACCAGGTCGCTCTTGATGGTGCAGCACAAACAGCCGCTGGACATCAGCACGACGTTGTCGTCCACATGTTCCACCAGCATGTTGTCGATGCCGATCTCGCCAAATTCGTTGATCAGCACGGCGGTCTTGGCCATGTCGGGGTGCTGGATGAGGCGGTTCAGCAACGTGGTCTTGCCGCTGCCGAGAAATCCCGTAATTACGGAAACCGGCAGGCTGTCCACATCAACCTTGGTCATTCGGCTCGTCCTCTATTGCCTTGATGGGCAGCACTAGCATCCACAACAGATTGGCGCAAACCCCGGCGCCGTAGGCGTGCAGGCCAATCTCCATCTCCTCGTGCCCCCGGTCGGGCTGCGCCTTGTAAGAGCCGAACAGGCGGTCCCACCAGGGCAGGTTGAAGCCGAAATTCCGGTTGAACTCGCCGCTCTCGACGGAATGATGCACCCGATGCATGTCCGGCGTCACCACCACCAGGCGCAGCCACCGGTCCAGGCCCAGGGGCAGGCGGACGTTGGCATGGTTGAACATGGCGGTGCCGTTCAGCAACACCTCGAAGATCAGCACGGCCAGGGCGGCGGGGCCGAGGATCAGCACCAGGCCCAGCTTAATTACTATGGAAACGATGATTTCCAGGGGATGAAAGCGCAGCGCCGTGGTGACATCGAAATCCCGGTCCGCATGGTGCATTCGGTGCATGCGCCAGAACAGCGGGATCATATGGAACAGGCGGTGCTGCCAATAGACCGCCATGTCCAGCAATATGGCCGCCGCCGCAACTTCCACCCATTCCGGCAAGGCGATCAGATTGAACAGGCCCCAGCCATTTTTTTGGGCCCAAACTGCCGTGCCCACGGCCAGAATGGGAAAGAGCAAGCGCATGACCACGGTGTTCACCACCACGATCCCAAGATTACCGGCCCAGCGGCGCCATTTCGACAGGGTCAGATCGCGCCGGGGCGCGGCCAGCTCCCAACATGCCATCACCGCCAGCACGCCGAGGAATATGGACAGCCTGATCGGTCCCTCGTTTTGCAGTATACTGTCCACCATGATCCCTATCCTGTTTGACGGCCCGGAAGATGCCGCCCTTACCCTTATCCTGGCCCATGGCGCCGGCGCCCCCATGGACAGCGACTTCATGAATGTCTTTGCCGCCGGCATTGCGAAACGCGGCGGCCAACGCGGCGGCCAACGGGGCATCCGTACCGCGCGGTTTGAGTTCCCATATATGGCCATTCGCCGTGCAACTGGCAAGAAGCGCCCGCCCGACCGTGCGCCGGTCCTGCTGCAGGCCTGGCGCGAGGTCATGGCACAATTCGGCCATGCGCCCCTCGCCATTGGCGGTAAATCAATGGGCGGCCGCATGGCCACCCTGCTGGCGGCCGAGGCTGATGCGCCTGAAATCGCCGCCCAAATTCAAGCCGTGGTTTGTCTCGCCTACCCCTTCCATCCCGCCGGCAAGCCCGACCGCCCGCGCACGGCGCACCTGGCCGATTTAGCAACCCCGACCCTCATTGTCCAAGGCGACCGCGATGCCCTGGGCAACCGCGACGAGGTGGCCGGCTATACCTTATCGCGCAAAATCCAGCTGCACTGGTGCCCCGACGGCAACCACGACCTCACCCCGCGTAAACGTTCCGGCTTCACCCAGGAAGGTAACTGGGAGGAGGCGATGGATGCGGTGGCGGAATTCTTGCGACGGCTTTGAGCGGCTTTGAAGGGCTTTGAAGGGCCTGGCCAAATTTCGGGATATATTGCGAGGTCTTGGAATGCGGCGCCCGTGACGTTGAGTATGGAACGATGGGAGGCGTTGGTGGCCTTGATAGCGAGTCGCACGGCGGCACGGGGCCTGGCCAAGTGGGCGGGCGGCGATCGTCCGGATGCTTGAAATCATGCCGCGCAACACTGCCCATTGGGGTTCGCGCATGATGGCGGCGGAAAGCACCACCAGCCGGTATTGACCGGTTCGTGAACACAGATAGATTCATCCAACATCTGCCGCTAAACTTCGCCCCTGGAGACGCAAAATGCGCTGTTGGCGTGATGCTTCGATATTGGGCATGCACGCGGGGGGAATGACAATGTGCGGTATCGTTGGGCTTTATTTGAAAGATCCAACCCTTCAAGCAAGCCTGGGTGAACTGTTTGCGCCGATGCTGATCGAGATGACCGACCGAGGGCCGGACTCGGCGGGTTTTGCGATTTACCGCGACCCGGTCAGTGAACATCAGACCAAGTTTACCCTGGCCAGCGATGACCCCGACACCGACTGGAAGGCGCTCGACACCGATTTGGCAAGGGCGTTGATTTGCCAGGCGCGGCTGGATATCCAGGGCGATCACGCGGTTCTGGTCACCGATGCCGATGCCTTTGCGGCGCAAGCCTGGCTGGCGGAGAGCCGGCCACGAATTCGGGTCGTTGGTTCGGGACGAAGTATCGAAATTTTTAAACAGACCGGCCTGCCGAAAGACGTCGTCGAACAGTTCAAGCTGACCAGCGCGCACGGCAGCCACGCCATCGGCCATACACGCATGGCGACGGAAAGCGCTGTAACCACCGCTGGCTCCCATCCCTTCGCCACCGGGTTGGATTTATGTCTGGTGCACAACGGCTCGCTGTCGAACCACAATCACCTGCGCCGCAAGCTCGAGCGGGACGGAATTGTCTTCCAGACGGAAAACGATACGGAGGTCGCGGCGGGTTTCATGACCCTGAATTTGCGCCGGGGTCTGTCCTTGCACGCGGCGCTGGAGGCCGGGCTTGTCGAATTGGACGGATTCTACACATTCTGTGTCGGCACCGCCGACGGTTTTGCCGTTGTTCGCGATCCTTTCGGCTGTAAACACGCGGTGTTGGCCGAGACCGGGGAATGGGTGGCCATGGCGACCGAGTATCGCGCCATCGCCCATCTGCCCGGCGCGGATACGGCCAGGATTTGGGAGCCGGAACCGCACAAGATCTATACCTGGGGAAGCGCCTAACGATCATGCCGAAACTTGACCTGAAAGAGCTCGGCGTCCGCGGCGTCAATTCGGCGCTGCATGGCATACCGAATGGCGCCAACGAACCGGATTGGCTGATCACCAATCCCATGGGCCAGCATGCCATTGCCTGCGGCTTGGATGCGCCGATCGAGGTCACCATCAATGGCCATGTGGGCTTTTACTGTGGCGGCATGAACCAGCAGGCGGGGATTACCATCCATGGCCATGCCGGCGTTGGTATCGCCGAGAATATGATGTCGGGCCAAGTGCGGGTCATGGGCAGTGCCTCGGATTCGGCGGGCGCCACGGCCCATGGCGGGTTGCTGGTGATCGAGGGCGATGCGTCATCACGCTGCGGCATTTCAATGAAAGGCGTTGATATCGTGGTCGGCGGGTCCGTCGGCCATATGTCGGGCTTCATGGCGCAGTCGGGCCACCTGGTCGTTTGCGGCGACGCCTCCGATGCCTTGGGCGATTCAATTTATGAGGCCATCATGTTTGTGCGTGGCAAGGTTGCCAGTCTTGGCGCCGACTGTGTCGAAAAAGAGATGCGCCCGGAGCATCTCGCCAAGCTGGCCGAATTGCTCAACGCCGCCAATATCGATGCGGATCCAGGCAACTTTAGGCGCTATGGCTCGGCCCGCACATTATACAATTTCGACATCGACAACGCAGACGCATATTGAGGCGGGAAAATGGCCGTGGAAACCCCAGTGACGCAAACAGTGACGCTACCAGCGACCCTACCGCGCAGGTCAGCGACTTTCGACGACTACACCTTGTCCGAGATTCGCCGGGCGGCGGCGACCGGAATTTATGATATTCGCGGCGGCGGCGCGAAGCGGAAAATGCCGCATTTTGACGATCTGTTGTTTCTCGGCGCCTCCATGTCCCGGTACCCTCTCGAAGGTTATCGGGAGAGATGTGACACTAACGTGGTGCTCGGCAGCCAGAACGCCAAAAAACCCATCGAACTTGACATTCCCATCACCATCGCGGGCATGAGTTTTGGCGCCCTTTCGGCGCAAGCGAAAGAGGCGCTTGGGCGCGGCGCAACGATTGCCGGCACCTCAACCACGACCGGTGACGGCGGCATGACGGCGGAAGAACGTGGTCAATCGAAAACCCTGGTCTATCAATATCTGCCTTCACGCTATGGCATGAATCCGAACGATCTGCGCCAGGCGGACGCGATCGAAGTGGTGGTTGGTCAAGGTGCCAAGCCGGGTGGCGGCGGCATGCTGCTGGGGCAAAAAATATCCGATCGCGTGGCGGAAATGCGCAACCTCCCCAAGGGTATCGATCAACGTTCGGCCTGCCGGCATCCGGACTGGACCGGGCCGGATGACCTGGCGATAAAGATCCGGGAACTTCGTGAAATCACCAACTGGGAAAAACCGATCTTTGTAAAAATCAGCGGCACGCGGCCGTTCTATGACACCGCTTTGTGCGTCAAGGCCGGCGCCGACGTGGTGGTGCTGGACGGCATGCAGGGCGGCACGGCGGCGACCCAGGAAATTTTCATCGAACATGTGGGCCAACCCACGCTGGCCTGTATCCGCCCGGCGGTGGATGCGCTGCAGGATCTTGGCATGCATCGCAAGGTGCAGTTGATCATTTCGGGCGGCATCCGCAATGGTGCCGACGTGGCGAAGGCGCTCGCACTTGGCGCCGATGCGGTGTCCATCGGCACGGCGGCCTTGGTCGCCCTGGGCGACAATGATCCGATATTTGAAGAAGAATTCAACCAGCTGGGCACGACCGCCGGCGCCTATGACGATTGGCACGAGGGCCGTGACCCGGCCGGCATTTCAACCCAGGACGCGGAGCTTGCCAAACGCCTGGACCCCATCGCCGCCGGCCGCCGGCTCGCCAACTATCTCAAAGTCATGACCCTGGAGGCGCAGACCATCGCCCGGGCCTGCGGCAAGAGCCATGTTAACAATCTGGAACCCGAAGACCTGGTTGCGCTGACCGTGGAGGCGGCGGCGATGGCAAAAGTGCCGCTGGCTGGAACGGACTGGATTCCAGGCCGGTCCGGTTATTAGATAGGGAGAGCAATCATGACAACCGATCTGGCGCAATACGCCGATGATAACGGCATAAAATTTTTCCTGATGAATTTCACCGACCTGTTCGGCACCCAGCGATCCAAATTGGTTCCGGCGGCGGCTATTGGCGGCATGCAGAAATCCGGCGCCGGATTTGCCGGTTTCGCGGCCTGGCTGGACATGACGCCGGCGCATCCCGACATGTTCGCCATGCCGGATGGCGACGCGGTTATCCAGTTGCCGTGGAAGCCGGAAGTGGCATGGGTGCCGGGTGATCTTTATATGGACGGCGAAAAGGTCGCCCAGGCGCCACGTAATGTGCTGCAAGGTGTGGTCGCTCAGGCGGCGGCCATGGGATTGGAGATGAAAGCTGGTGTTGAGCCGGAATTCCATCTCATCAATGAAGACGGCTCGGCGATATCCGATCAACGCGATATCCAGGAAAAGCCATGTTACGACCAATCCGCGCTGATGCGCCGCTACGATGTGATCGCGGAAATTTGCACTTCCCTGGGCCAGTTGGGCTGGGGGCCATACCAAAATGATCACGAAGACGCCAACGGGCAATTCGAGATAAATTGGGATTTTTACGACTGCCTGAAAACGGCGGACCAGTTATGCTTTTTCCGGTTTCTGGTGAAGTCGATTGCCGAAAAACACGGGCTGCGCGCCACTTTCATGCCCAAGCCGTTCAGCCACCTGACCGGCAACGGCTGTCACGTCCATGCGTCATTGTGGAGCCTGGACGGGGCAACTTGTCTGACCCATGATCCGAACGGCGAATTGGGAATATCGGCGTTGGGCTACCATTTTCTCGGCGGGGTGCTGGCCCATGCCCAGGGTCTGGCGGCAATTACCAATCCGACGGTAAATTCCTACAAACGCATCAATGCGCCCGTCACTTCTTCCGGCGCTACCTGGGCGCCGAATACCGTAACCTTCGGCGGCAACAACCGCACCCATATGGTGCGGGTGCCCGATGAAGGCCGGTTCGAATTCCGCCTGGCCGATGGCGCGGCAAACCCCTACCTGCTGATGGCGGGTTATCTTGCGGCCGGACTGGATGGCATCGCCCATAAGATTGATCCGGGCAAACGGCTTGATATCGACATGTACGCGGACGGCCACAAAGTACGCGGCGCCAAGAAACTGCCGCTCTATTTGATCGACGCCATCCGCCTGTTCGCCAAGGACAAGGTCTTGCGTTCCGCCATGGGCAATGAATTTTGCGATGCCTACATCAAACTAAAAACGAATGATTGGGACCAATATTCGCACCATCTTACCCAATGGGAACGGGATACGACGCTGGATTGCTGATCCGCGCGCTCATTTTGAACATGCCGGGCGCGCCGATACTCCGCCCATTTTGGCGATGCCGGCATCCGCCGCGGCCAGGCGCACCATGGCAATTTGCTTCGCCGTCATCTCACGGGGACCATCGACCACGGTGAACGGCGCCAACTCAATACCGTCATAGCCCAGACTTGCGGCCATGGCGCATTGTTCCGGGAACGGCATATCACCGAGGACTTCATTGCATAAAGACAGTTTCATGACGGCCACCATAAATTGCTAATTTGACGAAGACGGCATCTGCCGCTATTTTAAGTAACCATGCAGTTACTTACACAAGCAGTTTCCGGACTTGAGCGTGAATAGACCATATTCCATATTGTTCGGCGATATCCACAACCATAATGCCATGGGTTATGGCGTTGGTTCGCTGGAACGCAGTATCGACGTGGCCCGGGGCCATCTGGATTTCTTTGCCTTCACCGGCCACTCCAGCTGGCACGATATGAAGGCCATGGAAGGCGGCCGGGAAAATCATTGGCTGAACGGGTTCGAAGTTCTGCGCAATGGCTGGCCCAAGGTTCAGGACCTGATCGCGGATACGAACAGGGATGGAGAATTCGCCGCCTATCTTGGCTTTGAATGGCATTCCTCCCGCTTCGGCGATCAATGCGTGGTGTTTCCCGATGATCACCAGCCCATGGCCTATCCCGACCATATCCGTGACCTGCGAAATTTCTGTGTCGAAAAGAACGCCCTGATGATCCCCCACCACCTGGCCTACCCCCGCGGCGAACGGGGCGTCAATTGGGATGAATTCGATGGCAGCCGCACCCCGGTGGTGGAGATTTTTTCCGAACACGGCAATTCCGAGGAGGACCGGGGTAATCCCTCCTTCTTCAACCATTCACTTGGCGGCCGGCAAACCGCCAACACGGCCCGGATCGGACTGGGCCGGGGTCTGAAATTCGGTTTCGTCGCCTCCTCCGACAGCCACAACGCCTTTCCCGGCGCCTATGGGGAGGGATTGCTGGGCGTTCTGGCGGCGGATTTGAACCGGGACGCTATCATGGAGGCCATCAACAGCCGGCGCACCTGGGCGCTGACCGGTGACCGTATCGAGGTTGATTTCACGGTCGACGGGGCGGTCATGGGATCCGCCGTTGAAACCGGCGCTTCCATCGAAGTGGGCTACGATGTTCAGGGCCGGGACGAAATGGATGTGGTGGAGTTGATCCAGGATGGCCGCATTGTGCATCGCGCCCATCCAGATCCGCAGGTTTCGCTGGATGAGGCCATGGCAGCTAAATTCCAGATCAGGCTGGAATGGGGCTGGGGCCCTTGGGGTGATTTGGCCCTGGAACGCATTTGCGACTGGTCCTTCGCGTTGAAGATCCACGACGGCCGTCTGCTGCGCGCGTTTCCCTGTCTGCAATCCGGGCCATTCGTGGAAGAACGCCGGCACTGCGTTGAACAAACATCGGAGAGCACGCTGAGCATTCAATCCTATTCCGGACGCAGGGGCGCCTACCGGCAGAACCCGAACCAAAGCGTCATCCTGGAGCTCGAAGGCAGTGCGCGGACCACGTTGGATCTGCACATGACGGCGCCATCGGAGCAGCGGAGCAATAGCCGAATTGGTGATTTATTTGTCGGCTCGGACAACATGCGTACCGGCGATTTCCCCAAGGAAAATTACCAATGGCACCGTCTGGTCCCCGCCGCCGCCAGCCGGGTCAGTGGCAAGGTCAATCTGGATGCGGGCAATCTTGATGCCGGCAGTCTTGATGCAGGTAGGGGCCCATCGAACATTTATCTCAGGGCGCGACAGTTCAATGGGCATAATGCCTGGGCCAGCCCGGTGTTCATGAACTATGATTGAGGCCGCAAATAAAGCAAAATGAAAATCAAAAGCATCGATCTCTTCCCCATCGTCATGCCGCTGAAGGCTGTCTTGACCCTGCCGCGCGGGGCCTCCCGCACCTTGGCGGAAGGCAAACAGAACATCCTGGTCCGCATTACCGACGAGGAC
>JAPYUH010000404.1 GCA_029936195.1 Alphaproteobacteria bacterium | reverse complement strand
CTATGTGCTGACGAACATGGACTACACTTACCGGGAACGGCATGAGGAGGCACAGTACCGTTTTAAGGGTGATACCCTGCCCAGCGACTTCTTCGCGCGGAACGTTTTCCTGAGCTTTCAGGAGGACGACATCGGCATCCGGCTGCGCGACCGCATCGGCGTCGATTGCATGATGTGGGGCTCAGATTACCCGCACAGCGAGTCTACTTTCCCGCGCTCGCGCCAGGTGCTGGACGAGATCCTTCAGGGCGTACCGGAAGAGGAACGGGCCAAAATCGTCTGTCACAACACAGCGCGGCTCTATGGCTTCGATCTGGAACGAATTTCTCGCGCGCTATAGCAGCACGTATCCGCCGTCGGCGATCAGCGTTTCTCCAACCACGTAGGATGCCGCGTCCGAGGCCAGGAACAATGCCAGCTTGGCCATTTCCTCGCGGCTGCCATAACGGCCGGCTGGAATGTGTTTCAGACCTTCCTGGCGTTGTTCTTCAGTGTTAAGAAAAGGTACGGTCATCGGCGTTAGCGTCCGCCCCGGCGCCAGCGCCACGACACGCACGCCAAACGGGGCCCATTCCGATGCAGCGCTCTTGGTAAACTGCACCAGCCCGGCTTTGGCGGCGGCATAGACGGCGCGGGTCGCCGAACCATGAAAAGCCAGCTGCGAAGCGGTGTTGACAATGACACCACGACCGCGCGCGACCATGCCTTCGCCGATGTGCCGCGCCATCAACACCGGGCCGGTCAAATTGATTGCAATGATCCTCTGGATAATTTCCGGCGACTGCTCCAGAAACGGCCCGGCTTCGATCATGCCAGCGTTATTGCACAGCACATCTACTGGGCCGGCCGCGGCGGCCAGAGCCGCGATCGAGGCCGCATCGCCCTGATCGTATTGATGGAACACCGTGCCGCTGCCAAATTCCCCAGACTGCTCTTCAATCGCCTCGCCATCGAAATCGGCCAAAATCAATTCACCGCCATGGGCGGAAAAGGCGGCCGCGATGGCGGATCCAATGCCTCCCGCAGCGCCGGTCACCAGTACGCGCCGACCCGTGAAATCCAAGTCCTTGCTCTCAATCATGCCATGTCTCCTCAAGGCATCTTCAAATTAGCTGATCATGGGCTGTTTTCGGCAATTCATCATGAGTTTAAGCCCCTATAGCCGCAATAATTACAAATATCGGGGTGGCTTTCCTTTCGAGCGTTTATCAGTTGGCGCGGAAGTCCTTGTTTAGCCGGTCAGTGATCAGCATGTGCCCGGCCTTGTGCGTGATGCAAAACGGCGGTTTCACATCCTCGATTACGGTCTGTGGCGTGACGCCGCAAGCCCAGAAGAGCGGGGTCTCGCCGGGCCGAATGTCAGGTCGCCGCCGGATCCTGGTTTGTCGATGTCGACGAAGCCAATGGCGGATGGGTCGCCAAAGTGTATCGGCGCGCCGTGCACGCGAGGGAACCGGGATGTGATCTCAATGGCACGAATGGCGTTGCCAGTAGTGGAATTTCGCATCGATACGACCATCTTGCCGTGAAACCGCCCGGCCGGGACGGTATCGATCCCGGTGCGGTAGGTGCAGACCTTTTTCCCTTGCTCAATATGCCGGATGGGGACGCCAGCATCTAGTAATGCCGCTTCGAAGGAATATGAGCAGCCGAGAGCGAAAGCGACAAGATCATCTCGCCAATGTGCAGAGATGTTGGTTTCTTCCGATGTCTGTACACCATCGTGGAATACCCGATAGCGTGGAAGATCAGTGCGCACGTCAATATCGTGCCCGAGTGTTGGCAGAGAGGGGTCGCCAGCTGTACTTTGAGCCATGAGTCGGCAGGGTTTGGGATTGGCCGCACAGAAAGCTGAAAATTCGTCGGCCCAGTCGGCAGGCAAGATTACCAGGTTGGCTTGCAGATACCCCTGTGACAGCCCCGTCGTCACCGTCGTGTGGCTTCCATTGCGGATGTTGGCTCGAACTGTTTCACACGGGCTGGCGTGTCAACGCCGGATTAAAAATACA
>JAPYUH010000145.1 GCA_029936195.1 Alphaproteobacteria bacterium | reverse complement strand
ATTGAACCCATGTGATATCCCGCCATGACGGAAACGGCGGGGGGGGGGACAAACGCGCCACGGCATCGGGCTGTGTGGCCGCTGCGGCGTTAGGCGTCCGCCAGGTCGGCCATGGTCGCGGCCAGCACCTGTACGCCGTGTTCGAAGTCTTCCATGGCCATTTTTTCGTTGGCGTTGTGGCTGCCATCGGCGTTGCGCACCAGCAGGACGGCGGCTGGGATGCCGGCCCGGGCGATGATGGAGGCATCGTGGCCCACGGTGGCGAATTCCCCGCAGGGGATGGCCAGGCGCGCGGCGTTGCCGGCGAGCTGTTTTCGTAGTTCAGCATCAAGCGGCGTGGGGGATGAACCCACCGCATCGCCCAGGGTAAAGCGGACGTTGCGGCGCTGGGCGATAGCGCTGGTCAGGGCGGCGATTTCGGCCGCCGCGCGGTCCAGGGTCCCCTGTTCGGTGCTGCCGAAATTGAGCGAGAAATGGCATTCCCCCGGCACCTTGGTCAGGGCGTGGTGATCGGGGTCCGTGAACAGTTTACCCACCGTGAACACGGCGGAGGGGTCGCTCTGGTCCTCGACCCGGTGCCAGAATTGTTCCAGGCCGTGGAGCAATTCCGTCACCGCTAAAACCGCGTCCTGGCGGGACCGGCGCGGGGTGGCGGCGGAATGCTGGTAGGCGCCATGACAGACCCCGTCGCCGTGGCGCAGGTTGCCCCGAATGGCGGTGGCCACGGCCAGGGGGGTGCTCTGTTCCACCAGCAACGGGCCCTGTTCGATGTGCAGCTCCAGAAAGGCCTTGGTGTTGTGGGGGCCGATGCTGGCTTCGCCGCGCCAGATGTCGTCGGTGGGCAGGCCCAGGTCGGCCATGTGGTCGGCGAGAGGGCGGTCCGTGTCCAGGCGCGCAAGGGCGTCGAATTCCGCCCGCCCCATGCCGCCCACGGCCAGGCGGGCGCCGATGTAGGCGATGCCGTACCAGACGCTTTCCTCCCCCCGGATACCCATGGCGGAGAGGCCACGCAGTGGCGTCATCCCCGCGCGTCTTACCGCCGCCACGGCGATCAGACCCGCAACGGCGCCGGCTAGGCCGTCGAAATTGCCGCCCCGGGCGACCGAGTCCAGGTGGGATCCGGACAAAATTCCAGGTGCGCTTTCGTCCCGGCCCGGCAAATCCATGTAGATGTTGCCAACCGCGTCCCGCCGCGTGCGCAAGCCCTCGCCCCGTGCCGCGGCCAGCAGAATATCCGCCGCGGCCTGGTCCTGTTTGCTCCAGGCCGGGCGGGTAACGCCGTCCACATCCCGGCTGGCGGACCGAACCCCGTCGAAAATCTCCGATGCCAGGGGCATCAGGCCGGCAACAATGGTGGAGAGGCCCGGTGGGGGGGTCATTCCAGGCCGTAGGTCAGGCGCTTTTGAACGGAAATTTCGGCGTTGGCCAATATATCCGCGATCCGCCGCCCGGCGCTGCCGTCACCAAACAAGGGCGAGCAATGATAAGTGCCATGGGCGATCTGCGCCCGCGCCTTGGCCTCGATCTCCACCCGGTCATAGGCGGCGTGGACCACGTTCGGCCCATGCTCCCGGTTCCTTTGGCGGGTGCCGATGTTGACCACGGGGGTGCCCAGAAAGGCGCCCTCCCGCAGGCCGGAGGAAGAATTGCCGATCAGGCAGGCGGCGTTGCCGATCAGACGGGCGTAATCCTCGGGCGTAAAATTGCGGTAGAAATGCAGCTTGCCATCGCCCTGTTGCTCCCGATGCAGGCGCAAACCCTTGGAGACATCGTCCGAACCCGCGTCCACATTGGGCCACAGCCAGGCGGTCTGCATGTCCAGGGCCAGCACGGCGGCCAGGGTCTCCCGAACCTGTTCAAAACCCTGGCCGAATTCCGTGGTCACGGGATGCTGCAGGACCACCAGATAGGGTTTATTCGTGTCCAAGGCGGCGCCGACACCCTTGTTGTTTTTGAACAGGTCCTCGGGCAGGGACAGATCCAGACCGGCGATCAGATCAATGGCCGGGCAGCCGGTCATATGCACACGCTCGGGCTCCTCCCCCATGCGCAGCAGATAGTCCTTGGCCAGGTCGGTGGCCGGAAAATGCACATGCGCCAGCTTGGTAACCGCGTGACGCACGCTTTCATCGATGGAGCCGGTGACCTCGCCGCCCTGGGTATGGGCCACCGGAATATTCATATAGCTGGCCGCGATGGCGGTGGCGATGGTTTCGAAACGGTCGGCCACGGTCAGCACCACGTCGGGACGCAGATTTTCGAACTGAGTGGACAGATCCATGATCGCCATGCCCGTGGATTTGGCCATGGTGGTGGGGTTTTCCCCCTCGACAATGGAATAGACCGTGGCCGAAGGTTCGAAACCGTCGGCCCGGATCACGTCCACCGCATGGCCGAAACGGTGCAACAGGGCCGAGGCGCCGACAATGGTCTGCAATTCCAGATCCGGGTGCTGCTGAACCGCCCGCATGACCGATTTGATCCGGCCGTAATTGGCCCGGCTGTTGACCACGACGCAGATTTTCCTGATCTTTTTGGCCATCAGCTCAGATCCTCCGGGCGCAACAGCCGGTCGGCCCGGATGTCGCGGGCCAGGGTGCGTCCGATATATTCCGCCAACCGGGTGGCCGGGATACCCGTGCCCGGCTTCTTGGCCGTCAGCATCTCGGCCGCCAGCACCGTGCCCTTGGACAAGGCCCTTGTCGGCGCCAGGCTTTTGGTGAACAGGCCGCGCATGGTTTCCAACTGGTCGGCCACGACATCCTTGTCCACCGGATGGGCGTCCATTTCGGCAAAGGCGGCGCGGGCGTCGGCCAGCTGGCGGAATTCCTCGAACGTCAGGGAAGCCGGCACGTCGGGGCCGAACATGCGCTTGTCAAAAATGACATGCACCTCGATCATATCGGCGCCACGGGCCACGGCGGCCATGGCCGGGTAGGGGCTGCCGCTGTGATCGGACAGCCCGACGGGGCAGTCGTGATCCTGGCGCAGCTTGTCGATCACGTTCAGGCCCACCTGGTCCAGGGGCGTGGGGTAGCGGGAGGTGCACTGAAACAGGCCCAGGCCGACGCCGAGCTTGCGGATACCGGCAGCGCTGTCGGCGATCTCGGCCCAGCGGCTCATGCCCGTGGACAGCAGGATTGGTTTGCCGGTGGCGGCCATGGCGGCCATCAGATCCTGGGACTTGTACTCGCCGGAACCAATTTTCCAGGCCGGGTGGCCCAGTTTGTCCAGCAGTTCCACCGCCCGAACGGAAAAGGCGGAGCTGAGGAAGATCAAATTCTTTTCGGCTGCGTGATCGGCCAGGCCGGCCCATTGTTCGGGGCTGAATTCCATGCGGTGCCAATAGTCGTAGCGGGTTTCGTCCTGTTTCGAAAATTTGACGCGGAATTCCTCGTCCAGGGTGGATTCCGCCGCCGCGATGTGGGTCTGGAACTTGATGGCATCGGCGCCGGCGCCCGCGGCGGCGTCGATGAAGGCGTGCGCCGTGCCCAGACTGCCGTCATGGGCCTGGCCCACCTCGGCGATCAGCAAGGCCGGCGCGCCGCCGCCAACCTCCCGATCACCGATTTGAATGCTGCTCATCGGGTTCTCCATTCACTGGGTTCTCCACTCCGGAACTTCGCCTTCCCCCAAATCCCAGAACAGGCCCGCCATCATTTGCAGGCCTTGCCGCAAGACCGGCTCCAACACATGTTCGTTGGGGGCGTGCTGGGAACAGGCGGCATAGGAATGGGGCACCCAGATGGTGGGCAGGCCCAGGGTCTCGGCAAACACATTGTTGGGCAGGGAACCGCCCAGATTGGGCAGAATGGCCGGCTCCTCGCCCGTGGTCCGCCGCACCGAGACGCGGGCCCATTGCACCCAGGGGTGGTCGGGCAGCAGGCGCGAGGCTTTCATCATGAAGCCGTCGTTCTTTTGCCCCACGGCAACATCGTGATACCCCCCCCGGTCAAGGTGGGCCCGGATAGCGGGCAGGAAGGTGGTAGGGTCCCGGTCCACGGTGAAGCGGATCTGGCACCAGGCCGTGGCGTTGGGGGGAATGGCGTTGGCCACTTGATCGGGGTTGCCGGCCTTGATGGCCAGCACCTCGAAAGCATTCCAGGCATACACCCGTTCCGCGGGCGTCAGGCCCGGCTGCCCCCAGTCCTCTTCAACATCCGGCCCGCCCCCATTATCCTTGCCGCCCCGCACCTGAACTTGGGATAGGACTTTGCGTACCGAGTCCGGAATGGCTTCCGGCCGCAATTCGGGCAGCAGGATTTCGCCTTTCGGGCCCACCAGGGTGGCCAGGGCATTGGCCATCCGGGTCCCGGCGTTGGAGATCAGGCCGCCCCAGTTGCCCGAATGATGGCCGCCGTCGCGCAGATCCACGTCCAGTTCAAAGTTCAAGGCGCCCCGGCTGCCCATGAACAGGGTCGGTTTGTCCGGCGCCAGGCGCGGCCCGTCGGAGGCCAGCAGCAGATCCGCACGCAGGGCCGATTTATGTGTCTCGGCAAATTCCGCCAGCCCGACCGAGCCGACTTCTTCCGACATTTCCAGCAATATCTTGCAATTGAAGCCCAGGCGCCCGCGCACCGCCAGAACGGCGGCCAGGGCGGCGAGGTTGATGGAATGCTGGCCCTTGTTGTCGGCGGTGCCCCGGCCGTACCAGCGCTCTCCATCCTTGACCATGGTCCAGGGGTCCCGGCCATCGCGCCAGTCCCCTTCGAAGCCGCGCACCACGTCGCCGTGGCCATAGCTGAACAGGGTGGGCAGATTGGAGTTTTCCAGGCGTTCGGCGACCAGGAAAGGCCCGCCGCGCCGGTCCGGGTTGGGATGGATTGATGTCTGGAAGCCCATGGCCTCCAAGGCCGGGGTCATCTCCTCCAATAGGTAACGTTCTAATTCGGGGCGCAATTCCTTGACCTGGGCCGAGGAGGCGATCGCTACCCGCCGGGCCAGATCGCTGAAAAAACTACCGTTATCGAAATGTTCGGTAACCCGGGCAATGGCTGCATCGCGGCTCATGATTGTTTTGTCCTATATCCGCCGGTATCCAATGGCCGTCCTTATGCCAAGGTGCGGTGATAGCGCGTCTTACAGCACCCGGGCAATGGAATTCGCCGGCACCTTGACCCGAACCGACCGGCCCAGCAGGTTCAGCAGGATGACCACCCGGTCCGCATCGCCCCGGCGTTCGAACATGCCAATGTGTTCCGCCATGGCGCCGCTGTGCAAACGCACCTGATCGCCGGGCTTCAGGGTATTGGGTTCAACCAATTTGACATGCCCGGCCGCGTCTTCGCGGGCCTGAATGGCCTGGATGATGGCATTGGATATGGTCGCCGGCCGCTCGCCGAAACTGACCACGCTGACCACACCGGGGGCGCTGTTGATGGACCGCCGGCCCGGGGCATCGGGATCGGCGGCGACGAACAGATAGCGGGGGAACAACGGCGCCGAGACCCAATCGGTTTTGCGGGCATGGCGGCGCTGGCGGCTGTACTGCGGCAAATAAACCTCGAAATCGCGCTCCCAAAGGTTGCTGCGGGCCCATTTTTCCATGCGCGCCTGGGTGTAGACCGCATACCATTGTCTTTCAGCGGCGGTCATTTCTTGCTCTCCGGCGGGTTACCCGGCACTGAGATTTTCAACAGCGCAGGCGCTCTTATTGCGTCCACGCCAAATTGGCCAGACAGTTTTTCAAAAGCCCCTTGCGGGTCCGCCAAATCGCACAACAGAATCAGATCATGGGCCGGCAACGAGCCTGGATCACGGACCAGGCCCACATGGCGAAAGCGGTTCGCCGTGGCGCCAGGGTCGGCCACGCCGACCACCTCAACATCATGCTGCAAAGCGCATAAAAGTGCGATTTCCGCCAGTTCTCCGGCACCAACCAGGGCAATCCGGCGCAACCCGGCATCCGCCGCCTCACCCAATAACTGGTCGCATTGATTTCGGGCCCGGCGATAGAAATCGAAGGAGCGGAACAGATAATTCGCCGTCAGCCGGGATTTTTCGCTAAATCCCTTGGGTGTCAGGTAATAGGCATACCGATTCGGCGGCGCCTTGGCCATTTTGACCAAGCCCATGCGCACGCAGCGTTTCAGATATGCATTGGTCAAGCCCAGCGCGATGTTCAGCCGCGCCGCCAGGCCCCGTTGCGACAGGCTTTCTTCACCATCCACGGCATGCAGCATTTCCATGGTGATGCGGGCTTCGCCTTCCGCCTCATTGGCGGTCAAGTCGCCGTCGTCCAAGGTCCGTTCGCTACTCATCCCAAGCCTCAACCGAATCGTTGTTCATTGCGTGAACGCTACTACGTTCACACAATGAACGTCAAGATTTTTCGGTCGTTCCGGTTTGTTAATCCTCGCCATTTACCGCTGCAAATCCGCCTTCAACAGCCCTAAGTCCATATCCTGCCAGGCCCCACCGTGTTTGATGAATAGCGCCGAAACCCGCCGCCGACCAGCGATATAACGGTCTCGCGGACGGCATCGATTTGGCGGACCGGCGGATGAATTTGCATCAGACTCAAAAAAATCCTTTCAGCTTGTGGCATGATGTTGGAGAAAAGGGCTCTTGAGACGGAGGGGACAAATCATGGTCACGATAAATGGCGAGAGATTGCTGGGCGATCTGCGGGTGCTGCGCGCCATGGGTGCGACCGGCACCGGGGTGGTGCGCCCGGCATTTTCCGAAACCGACATGGCGGCCCGGCGCTGGCTGATGGAACGCTACGAACAGGCGGGCCTGCGGGCCCAAATCGACGGTGTGGGTAATGTGCTGGGACGTTCGGCCAACCCCGGCCGGGCCCTGCTGATCGGCTCGCACTCCGACACCCAGCCAACGGGGGGCTGGCTGGACGGTGCCCTGGGCGTAATCTACGGCCTGGAAGTGGTTCGTGCGCTGGCGGAGGACCCAAGCACCCGCTATTTGGCGGTGGATGCCATTTCCTGGCAGGACGAGGAGAGCCGGTTCTACGGCTGCATGGGCAGCCGCTCGTTCTGTGGTGAATTCCCCCCCTCGGCGGAAGCGGGCCTGAGGGACAAGGACGGTGTCGCCCTGGCCGATGCCCTGGAACAGGCCGGCCTGAGCGGCACGCCGCGGCTGGCGGCGGCCGATCATGATTACCTGGGCTTTCTGGAGGCGCATATCGAACAGGGACCGCATTTGGAGGAAGATGGCCGGCGCATTGGTATCGTGGAATCCATCGTTGGACTGGGCGGCATGGTCTTCACCTTTACCGGGCAGCAGAACCATGCCGGCACCACCATGATGGCCGGGCGCAAGGACGCGGCCACGGCCCTGTATGCCCTGGCCAGCCTCATTAACGAAGCCTTCCCCAAGGTCGCCGGTCCCAGGTCGGTCTGGACCATGGGCCGGGCCGTGTTGAGCCCAGGGGCGCCCTCGATCGTGCCGGGCCATGGGGAGCTGGAATTGCAGTTTCGGGATGTGGATCCAGACGTGCTGGACCGGTTCGAGGCCATTGCCCATGAATTGGTCGATGTGATCAATAGCCGGGGCGGGGCGACGGTGGAAACCATGCCGTCGCGGGCACGCATTTCGGCGGCCCACATGGATGCCGGTTTCCGGCGGCATTTGTCAGAGGCGGCGGAACGGCACGCGCCTGGCCAATGGGCGGCCATGCCGTCGGGCGCCTTTCACGATGCCGGCGTGGTCTGCACCGTGATGCCCTGCGCCATGGTGTTCATCCCCTCCATCGGCGGTATCAGCCACGATTTCGCCGAGGACAGCCATGACGACGACATCGTCCTCGGTTGTCAGGTCCTGGCCAGCGGGGCGGCCGCCATACTCGAGGGGGCGGGCGCATGATGGAGCCGTCGGCGGCTTTATGGGCCGAGGTCGTCACGGTATGGCAGACGGCGGTGTTCGGGGTGGGGATCGGCCAGGTTTTGCTGGCGCTGTTGGTGTTCCTCGGCTTTCTGTTGTTGCGTCAGGTCTTCACGCGCATCGTGCTAGCGGCCATGAGCGGCATAACAAGGCGCACCAAAACCGGTTTCGACGACGACTTAATCGAGGCCTTGGAGCAGCCCCTGCGCTTTGTCTTCGTCATTGTCGGCATTTATGCCGCAACCCGGGTGGTCAGCCTGCCCGAGCAGGCGGATCTGGTGCTGACCCGCCTGATCCGCTCGCTGATCGCCTTCACCATATTTTGGACCCTGTACCGTTGTGTCACGCCGCTGTCATTTTTGATCGACAAGGCGTCGGGCATTTTCGGCCGCACCACCCTGGGCGCCAGTCTGAAGGAGTTCGTGGCCAAGCTGGCCCGGTTTGTCATTGCCTGCGTCGGCGTCGTGGCGATTTTGGAGGAATGGCAGTTCAACGTAGGCGCGGTGCTGGGCGGCCTCGGCCTGGTGGGCATGGCGGTGGCCTTGGGGGCCCAGGGCATGATCGCCAATTTGTTCGCCGGCGTAACCATATTTCTGGACGGTATCTTCGAAAAAGGCGACTGGATCCGCGGCGCCGGCGTCGAGGGCACGGTGGAGGATATTGGTTTCCGCACGACCAAGATCCGCCGTTTTGATAAGGCCCTGACCACCATCCCCAACGACAAGCTGACGGGCGACGCAGTGGTCAACTTTTCCCGCATGACCAACCGGCGCATCTATTGGAAAATCGGCATCGAATACAGTGCTTCCGAAGGCCAATTGCGCCAGATCGTCAACGGCATCAAGGCGCATGTTCACGACAACACGGATTTCGAGGTCGACCCCACCAAGGTTACCACCCTGATTCACGTGGACAGCTTCAACGACAGCTCCATCGACATCATGCTCTATTGCTTCACCACCACCACCAATTGGGGCGAATGGATGCGGATCAAGGAAGATTTGGCATTTGCCATCAAGGCCGTCGTTGAAGGGGCGGGCAGCGGTTTCGCCTTCCCCTCAACCTCCATCTACGTGGAATCCCTGCCCTTTGGCACGCCGGAAACCTTTCCGGCCGGCGATGCCTGATCGACTGTTTTCGGATTATTTTGTTTCGGCCCATTGTTATTGAATTATCATTTTTGTAACATTTTGGCTATATTAAAGTGTTCGTGGCTGGCGCCAAGCTCATGGCCGAAGGGGATTTTCCGTCATGGCGTATGTTTACAGAATTGATGGCGAATTTGGCTGTATCTTCGCCAAATGGCGCGGCGTCGTAACGCTCGTGGATAACGAGGCTTTTTTTCACGACGTCGAAGGCGCCCCTGATTTTCGTTCCGGCCTGAATAGACTGCACGATTTTCGCGACGCCAGATTCACGTATTCCGCCGCCGAGGTGCGAAACGTGATCCGTGATGATACCTCGGCCGGGGAATACCATGGCTTTCGCAAAGTCGCCATGCTGGTTTCTTCGGACCTGGGATTCGGCATCGCGCGGATGTATCAGACCCTGTCCAATGACCCCAATCAGGAATTTTGGCCGTTTCGTGATCTTCAGGCCGCCTTAACCTGGCTGGACCTGCCGCCCGGCCTGGGTGATCCTTTCGACAGGTTGGACCAATTTCAATGTTCCGCGGACAAGGCGCGAAGCGGGAGATTTGCCTGATCCGGGCAGGTTGCCGACGGGCCATGGTTTATGACCGCTTGCTGTCCGGCCAGCGGAAGCAAACACAAAAGAACGGCGAAATTAACTGTTGTATCGTCCCTCGCGTGCGGACAGAAACACCGCCCTGTCCAGAGCCGCGCGCCGCGCGAACACAGCCGCCCAAATCCGCAAAAGTCCGCCCCAAGTCTGGAGTATCCCATGACCGAGTATGACTACCAGCGCCTGCCCTATCTGGTCCGATTCGAGGATCATTCCGTAATCAAGGAGACTTATGCGAGGCAGTTGAACCAGATCACCCTGGAGGGCCATTTGCTGCGGCCCAACGACCGCCCTTCGAAAACCTTGCTGGTATTCATGCATCCCAGCGGCTTGATGCATTACCTGCCCATGCCCATCGCCATGGCCAAGGCCGGCCACCACGTGATGACTGCCGGCAGCCGCTACCCCAAGAACGACAGCGCCCTGATCATGGAAAAGGTGGCCCTGGATCTACAGGCCCATATCCGCCACGCCAAAGCGGAATTCGACTACGAAAAGATCATCCTGGCGGGCTGGTCGGGGGGCGGCTCGCTGTCCATGTTCTACCAATCCGAAGCCGAGGACCCATCGATTACCCAGACGCCGGGAGGCGACCCGGTTGATTTGGTCGCCGCCGGCTTGGAACCGGTGGACGGCGTGCTGCAACTGGCCGCCCATGTCAGCCAGGCGCTGATCCTGACGGATTGGATGGATG
>JAPYUH010000403.1 GCA_029936195.1 Alphaproteobacteria bacterium | reverse complement strand
CTCTCGTCTATATCGAGCTGACTATATTCTGTTCCCATTGCAATTCCCGGTCATATAGGAATTGCACTTCGTTTGTGAGTCTAGCCCCAGCAACATCACCGTTCGCACTAAAATCCGTTTGTAGCAAGGCAATCAGATCGCTTTCTGCCCGCGAACCGAAAGCATCACACTATATCTTAGACGATAGTCTTGACGTGTCTGCTATGCCTCCAACTTCGAGCATAAGATAAGGGAAACTCTATGTCGCAGCTTGACCCGGAGCCGACATGGTTGCTGAATTTCCTCATGCTTGCTTTTGCCCTCGAAGCAAACATGTATACCTGTGTCGGCCGACCTTATACTGCGAAGTATTTGCTAGCCGGGCTCGTCTCGCTTGGATGTGGAGGTTATGATTCCTGGTCCATAGTCTGGCAGACTGCAGGTGCATGCTATGACCGCTTCGTCCGCGATCCGTCGCCGCCTGATCGTAATTGCCGTGCCAGAGTTGATAGAGGGCGACCTCGATCCCCCGTGCCGCCACCGGCACGGCCCGGGAGCTTAGCCTGCGGACGGCACGGTCCCTTCACTCCTCTGCTGCCAGATACGCCGGCGGCGTCTTGACCTCGTGCGCCTGGAGGGCCGGCAGGACCTCCTTGGCGAAGCGGCGGATTTGTTCGATAAACATCTCGTGCGGCATAGCACCGCGATTCAAGGAAACCTGCACCATACTGGCGCCGGCGTGTTCGCCGGCCGCAATGATCCGTTCGGTGACTTCCTGGGGAGTTCCCCAGGGCAGGTCCTCGGCCCTGCGCGCGACATCCTCCATGGTCATATTGCGCATGATTTCACGCGGCATTGAGACAGCGGAGAGGTTTTCCGGCCGAATATAGTCGGTCGACGATGTGCTGACATAGCCCGCCTTACGCTGGGTCTCGGTGGCGTTGAAGCTGCCGTGGCTGAACAGGGCGCGGTTGAAGTAGAGGTCATAGGGTCCCATCTCCTTGACCGCCTGCGCCTTTGAATCGGCGATATAGGCAGTGATGCCGAGCGACAAATGGTTGGGGGTGAAGGTATGACCGGCCTTGGCCATGCACTTCGCGTAATAGGCGATAATATCCTCGCGCAGGCCGCCGCCGGCCAGCCCCGGGGTGATCGGAATATTCCGCTCGGCGGCGAACTCGATCGATTCCTTGCTGCCCAGGACCGGTACCCAGATCTCCGGATGGGGGCGCTGCACCGGGCGCGGCCATAGCGCCACATCATGGTAGGACCAGAACTCTCCTTCATAGGAAAATATGTCCTCGGTCCAGGCGCGGGTGACGATATCGTAGGCTTCCTCGAAACGGGCGCGGGACTCCGCTAGCGGCACATTGTGGACCTGGTATTCCCGCGGGATGCCGCGGGCAAAACCGGAAATCAACCGGCCTTCGGACAGGCAGTCCAGCATTGCCAGCTCTTCAGCCAGACGCAGCGGTTCGTGTAGCGGCAGCAGGTTGCCGTAAATCAGGAGCTTCAGGTTTTTAGTCCGCTGGGCGGCAGCCGAGGCCATCAGGTTGGGTGAATTCATCAACCCATAGGGCGAGCAATGGTGTTCGTTGAAGCCTACCCCGTCATAGCCGAGTTTGTCCATCTCCTCCCAGGCGGCCAGGTGTTCCGCGTACGTACGCACAGCCACGTCCGCCTTGAAATATTTTTTCGACAACGGATAGGGCAATTCCAGCCCCTCGCGCAAATGTTCGAGGTTCTCGCCATAGGCCAACAGATCAAAGACAAAGACTTTCATGGTTTTCCGCCCCGTTCGTTGTCGCAAACCCCGCACTTGTCGGCGGGACTTCCCAACATTTAAGCATCGGTTCGAACAAGTCGCAAACTCAACTAGAATTGCCGCCAACGGTAATACCGGCGCTATCGGGAATTTGGATCGACCAGCGCATTGGCCTGTTTCCTCTATGTCATCGCCAGTACCTACAAGGCGGACACCTACCGGCATCTAAGTGCCAATATTGGTGGTATAGGAACCATATATTGGGAATATTTTAT
>JAPYUH010000144.1 GCA_029936195.1 Alphaproteobacteria bacterium | reverse complement strand
TGATGGCCAGCGGCATGCCGCATTTTCCGCTGTTTCGCCGCGACCTGGCGGGCCCAGGCTATCGCGGCGCATTGCGTTTTGCCGAGGACGTGGTTTTCAATATGGAGCTGATTGCCCGCGCCGGCGCCATGACCCTGTGGCCCCAGCCTCTGACAAACTATTTCCAGCGCCCCGCCAGCGCCTCCAATGCGCCCGACGCCTGGCGCCGGGCCGAGACCGCATACGACCAAATAGGCGCCCTGCTGGCAGGTCGCGAATTGGATGTCCCCGCTGGCCAATACACCGCCATCGTGCATGGATTCGCCGAAAAAAGACGGCTCAACTTGGCTTACGGCAAATCCGTTGAGGCTGGCCAGGCGACCTCCTTTCAAGATTTCATGGCAGCGCGGCAGCGCGGCGCGAAATAATATTTCCGATAATGCAAATCGGTCTTGGCAAACACGCAAATATATGGTGAAAGGATGGCGCCCGGTCGGTTTACAGACCGGGCAGACGTTCCTGGCGTGCGTTACAATTGGCAAACAAGACTCGGCATAATGTCAAAATTCCAGGCGGCGGGGACGATCGTCATTCATCCTTGGGAGAACAAATTAAATGAAAATGTTGAAGAATTCCAGCAGGGCAACGCTGCTGGCGACGGGTTTGGCCGCCGCCATGGGCGCTACTGCCATGCCGGCCAGCGCCGCCGAAATGGTGGTCATGGCCGTGCCGACGTTCCTAACCGGCGCCGGCGCGCCGGCCTTTGGCGTACCGGCTCGTAACGGCGCCGAGGTCATCATCGAGGCGATCAACAAGGGCACGTTGCCGGCACCTTACGATAAAAGCGGCAAGGGCCTAGCGGGACGTCAGATCAAGGCTGTGATCTATGACGAATCCGGTGGTGGCGTGAAGCAGGTCGCGGAGTTCCGCAACAAAGTCCAGAAGCAGGGCGTTGATCTGTTTGTAGGCTATATCTCATCGGGCACCTGCGCCGCCATTACCCCGGTGGCCGAAGAATTGAAGATGTTGACGATCTTCCCGATTTGCGGCACGCCGCGCATTTTCGAGGAAATTAATAAAACCCCGAAATACGTCTTCCGCACCATGGGCCATGCGACGGCCGATGGCGTGGCCGAGGCGTTGTACGTCAAGGCCAACATGCCCGACGTCAAGGGTTATACCGGGATCAACCAGAACTACGCCTGGGGCCAGGATTCCTGGCGTGATTTCGATCTGGCCATGAAGCAGTTGATGCCGTCCGTGCCGGTATCGGACAAAACCCAATGGCCGAAAATCTTTTCCGGTCAGTACGGCGCGGAAATTTCGGCTCTGATGCTGTCGAAAGAACCTCTGGTCCATTCCAGCCTGTGGGGCGGCGATCTGGAAGCCTTCATCTTCCAAGGTTCGGCCCGTGGTCTGTTCCGCAAAAAACAATTGCTGTTCTCCGTGGCTGACACTTCCGTCTACCGCCTGGGCAAAAAAGCCCCTGCCGGTGCCATCCTCGGTGCCCGCGGCCCCTACGGCATCTTTGCCGCCAACATCGATACGCCGTTGAACAATTGGTTCCGCAAAGTGTATCAGGACCGCTATTCGGTGCCCCCCGTTGGTGGCTCCTACCAGGCGGCCCAAGGCGTGCTGGCGGCCAAGTTCGCCTATGACAAGGCGGCAGCGGCCAATGGCGGCAAGTTCCCTAGCAAGGATCAGGTGATCGCCGCCTTGGAAGGTTCAACCTTCCAAGGCATTGCGGCTCCGGTCCACATGAACCGCTCCAACGGCCATCAGGCTGCCACCAAGCACATGATCGGCGTGCTGGAGTGGGACAAGGAAGCGGGCGGGCCCATCATGACGAAAGTCACCGAATTTGGGCCTGACTGTGTCATGCCGCCCCCGGGCGTCAACGGCACGGAATGGCTGAAAGGCGGCATGAAGGGCGCCAAGTGCTAGTCTGACCAAGAACCGGGGACGCCGAAACGCCGGCGTCCCCGGATTTCTTATTTTTAAAATTTTCAAAATAGCGAGCCCACTGTGCAAGAACTGATCGTCATCCTGGTCGACGGTTTGGTTTTTTCATCCTACCTGTTCATGGTCTCCGTCGGCTTGACCGTGATCTTTGGCGTGATGAAAATTCTGAATGTCACCCATGGAGCGTTTTACGCCTTCGGCGCCTATATGTCGGCGACCCTGATCGGCGCCTATTACAACACCGATTTACCGGAATTCGGCGGCTTCCTCGCGATCTTCGCGGCGGCAATTATTGTCGGCGTGTTCTTCGGCATCGTCCTGGAGCGGGGTCTGCTGCGTTTTCTGTATCATCGGGACGAGCATATTATCGTGCTGGCGACCTTCGCCATGTTCCTGGTGCTGGAAGACGTCCTTTTGATGATCTGGGGTACCGATCCCTATTACGCCTATGAGCCCATGGCGCTGTTGGGGGCCGTGGACATAGTGGAACTGACCTTTGATGTCTACAGCCTTACCTTGATTGGCCTGGCCGTCATTGTCGCCCTGGGTCTGTGGTTGGGCCTGACCAAAACAAAATGGGGCAAATTGCTGCTGGCGGTAATTTTCGACCGCGAAATCAGTCAGGCCATGGGCATCAATGTGACTGTCGTGTTCACGGTAACATTCGTTGTCGGCTCCATCATGGGGGCCCTTGGCGGGGCCTATATCGCACCAACGATTTCGGTCTCGCCGGGCATCGGGGTAGAGGTCATCATTTTGTCCTTCGCCGTGGTGGTCATCGGCGGCATGGGCTCTATTCCCGGTGCCATAATCGGCGCCTTGCTGGTTGGCATCTCACGGGCCGCGGCGGTGCATAAATTTCCCGAGATCGAGTTATTCGTTATTTACGCCATCATGGCCCTGGTTTTGGCCATCCGGCCCGAAGGCTTGTTCGCACCCGCGCAGGCGAGGAAAATCTGATGCGGTATATGGATAAAACCATCGTCGGACTATCCATCGCCTTCGTGGTGCTGTTTTGCGCAGATTTCTTCATGGCCGAATGGGTGCGTTTCATCGGCCTGCAAAGCCTGGCGCGCGGCGCCGTTGCCTTGGGGCTATTGGTGTTGTGGCGCACCGGCTTGGTATCATTCGGCCACGCGCTCTATTTCGGCTTTGGCGCCTATGCTGCGGCCATGTTGACATTGATCGGTTATCACGATGCCTTTTTCCTGGTCTTCGCCGGCACCTTGGCGGCGGGAGTATTGGCCTATCTGCTGGGCTTTTTGCTGCGGCGCTATCGCGCGATTTTCTTTGCCCTGTTGAACATGGCGTTTTCCATGATCCTCTACGGCGTCATCGTCAAGACCGAGGAACTGGGCAGCACGGACGGGTTTTCCGTCCTGACGCCAACCTTCCTAGGCTATGCCCCCAAGGGGGAGGCCGTGCAGACAACCTTGTTCATCTTTACCCTGGTTTTCACCTATATCATCACGGTGGGCGTCCATTTGTATATGAAGACAACCTTGGGCGGCATGTCCATGGCGGTCCGCGAGAACGAGATCAGGGTAGAATATCTTGGCTATTCAGCCGAAAAAGTTATCCACGTCAAATACGTATTCTCTGGCTTGGTTGCTGGTTTCGGCGGCGCCATCATGGCCCTGGCCATTGGCCAGGTTGATCCCGATTCCATGGCCAACTGGACGGTGTCGGGCGAGTTTGTCTTCATCACCATCCTCAGCGGCATCGGCAATGTGGGCGCGACCTATATCGGCGCCCTGGTATTCGAATTGATCCGCACTTACGCCTTTGAATACGCCCCGCTGTTCTGGCAATTCATCCTGGGCGGCAGCCTGCTGGCCATCATTATGTTCCTGCCCGACGGCATCTGGTCCCTGTTCGGGCGCCTGCGCCGCTCCGACAGCTCCGAGAGCTCTAGCAGCTCCAATAAGGCGCCCTCGCCATGACCGCCGTTCTTGAAGTTCGCGATCTGCAGAAAAACTTTGGCGCCGTGATCGCCGCCAAGGACATCAACGTTACCGTCAATGAGCACGAAATCATTGGCATCATCGGCGCCAATGGCGCCGGCAAGACAACCTTCGTCAATATGGTCACGGGATATTTGAAGCCCACGTCGGGCCAGATCGAATTCGCCGGCCGGAATATCATGGGGTTGCCGCCCCGGACAATCACGAATTTGGGCATTTCCCGGTCATTTCAAGTGCCCCAGGTCTTCGCCTCCGAGACCGTGTTCGACAATCTGATGATGGCCTATGCCATTACGGAAGCATCCGGACTAGAGCTGCTGTCGCCACTTTACAATGACGAGCGGGCAGCCCGGGTCGACAGTCATTTGGCCCGCTATCAAATCGCCGAATACCGCAATGCGACTTCCTCCACCTTGCCCCAGGGCGTCCGAAAGTTGCTGGATATCGCCATGGCGGCAGTCAGCAAACCGACCATATTGATGCTGGATGAACCGACCTCCGGTATCTCGGTGGAAGAAAAATTCGACCTCATGGATACCATCATGGAAGCTTTGCGCCAGGACCAAACCACGGTGCTGTTCATCGAGCATGACATGGAAATCGTCGAACGATACGTCTCCCGGGTTCTGGCGTTCTATCAGGGCCGGATCATTTGCGATGCGCCCGTGGCCGAGGCCCTGCTGGATCCGGGCGTTCGGGAGTTTGTCATTGGCGAGGAGTATCACCGTACCCGCACGGCAAACGGTAATGGCGGCGATAACGGAGGGCAACTTTGATGCTTAAAGTTAGCGGACTGGACGTCAACATCGGTCCCACGCCTATTCTGCGCGGCCTGAACCTGGAAGTGCCGTCGGGCACCATGTGCGGGTTGATCGGCCGTAACGGCGCCGGCAAGACAACCTTCCTGCGCGCCATTATGGGCGCCTTGGCGGCAAAGGCCGGCGTGGTCACGTTTGATGATCACGACTTGCTGAATTCGCAGCCCCACCGTCGCGCACATATGGGGATCGGTTTCATGCCCGAGGACCGCCGTTTGGTCCCTGCCCTAACGGTGGAGGAAAACATCCTGGTGCCGGTCTGGGCCACGGGTATGGAAGGTTGGCAGGAGCGGCTGGATTGGATTTACGGCCTGATGCCGGAGGTGGCGGAATTCCGCGATCGCGGATCCATGGAATTGTCCGGCGGACAGCAGAAATTCGTCGCCTTCGCCCGCGCCCTCATGGTGGGCACCAAATTATTGCTGCTGGACGAACCCGGCGAAGGCATCGCGCCGGTTTTTGCTCTGCGCATGGGCGAGATCATGAAGAACCTGAAGGACGAAGGCGAATCGGTCCTGGTGGCGGAGTCCAATGACAAGCACGTGGCCGGTTTGTTGGACCGTACCTTCGTGATCGAACGCGGCAGCATCGTCTCGGGCTAAGATCAATGGCCGCCGATCTGCCTGATTCCGTCGTCGATGTCGAGGCGCTGGAAGAACTTCTGTCACGACCGCCGCAAGCTTTGATCGACGACTTGGCCGCCCTGGATGGCGACATCATTATTCTGGGCGTGGGCGGCAAGGTCGGACCCTGTCTGGCCCGGATGGCCAAGCGGGCGGTGCCCGGCAAACGCATAGTTGGCGTGGCCCGGTTTTCCGACCGGGAGGTGAGACGGCGCCTCGATGCCTGGGGCGTGGAGACCATTGCCTGCGACCTGCTCGACCGGGGTTCCGTGAGCCAACTGCCAAAACTGCCCAATGTCATCTATATGGCCGGCAAGAAATTCGGCACCACGGGCGGCGAGCCCTTCACTTGGGCCATGAACGCCCATGTCCCCGCCTTGGTTGGCGAGGCGTTCGCGGCATCGCGCATTGTGGCATTCTCCACCCTGTGTGTTTATCCGTTCACGGATGTAACGGGGCCGCTTTGTCATGAGGATACGGCGCCGGCGCCCGTGGGCGAATATGCCAATTCCTGCGTCGCGCGGGAGCGTGTGTTTCAATATTTCTCCAAACGCCACGGCACGCCCGGCCGCCTGATCCGCCTGAACTATGCCATCGACATGCGCTATGGCGTGCTCCATGACATTGCCAGTTGGGTCTATACGGGCCAACCGATCGATTTGCGCGCCGGCCACGCCAATGTGATCTGGCAGGGCGATGTCAATGCCCAGGTCTTGCGCGCCCTGCACCATTGCGAGGTCCCCAGCCGGCCCTTGAACATGGGTGGGCCGGAGCAGGCCAGTGTGCGGGCCCTGGCGGTGGAATTCGGCAGACGGTTCGGGTTGGCGCCGGAATTCATCAATCCGGAATCCGGCCTGGGTTGGCACAACGATACTTCTCTTGCCGCAAAACTGTTTGGCTATCCCCAGGTGTCCCTGGCGCGCATGGTGGATTGGACGGTAGACTGGATTGAACGGGATCAACCGCAGTATGATCTGCCAACCCATTACGAGGCCCGCGACGGCTCGTTCTAAAACAGGTGAGACACCATGAGCGTCTTTAAAGACCGGCCCATCGACGGCGTCATCCCCGCGACCTTGCTGGCATTCGACACCGATATGGAAATTGACGAGGCCGCCTCGCGCCGGCATCTGCGCGATGTCGCGGCCACGGAAGGTCTAAGCGCCATTACAGTCAACGGTCACGCCTCGGAAGTGCATGCCTGCGGCTTTGATGAACAACAACGTATTCTGGAATTCTGCGGCGACGAATTGGGCGGCCGCCTACCCCTGATCAACGGCATCTATGCCGACGGCAGTTTGCAGGCCGCACGCCTGGCCCGCATGGCCGAACGGGCCGGCGCCCAGGCACTTTTGATCTTTCCCCCCAACAGCATGATCATGGGCGGGCAATTACGCCCGGAGATGGCGGTGACCCATTTCAAGACCATAGCAGACGCCACCGATCTGCCCTTGATCGCCTTTCAGTACCCACAAGTCAGCGGCCAGGGTTATCCCTTCGATACCCTGTTGGGGATGATCGAAGCGGTGCCGTCGATCACGGCCATCAAGGATTGGTCGAACGATGCCATGCTGCACGAGAGGCACATCCGAAGCCTGCAATCAGGCGCCGCCGGACGGACCATCAGCGTACTGACGACCCATTCCTCGTGGCTGATGGCATCCTTGAGCATGGGCGCCAATGGATTGCTTTCGGGTGCCGGCAGCGTCATGCCGGAATTACAAGTGGCCTTGTTCCGGGCGGTGAAAGCCGGTGATCTGCCGGGCGCCCAGGCGATCAACGACCGCATCTATCCCCTGGCCCAGGCCTTCTACACACCGCCGTTTCTGGACATGCACAACCGAATGAAGGAATGCCTTGTGCTGCTGGGGCGCCAGGATCGCGCTGTCGTGCGCCCGCCCTTGATGAAATTGACGGACGGCGAAATCAAAACCCTGGGCCAAGCCCTGGACGCGGCCGGTCTACTGCCACGGGCAGCGGCGGAATAGTTCAATTTAGAGCAATTCCGCTCTAGCCGGTGGCGATATACTGCCGCATGGCGTCGGCTTCGCTCTTTATTTCCTCGATGCGGAATTTCACCACGTCGCCGATGGAGATTATGCCCAACAATTGATTCTCCCGCATGACGGGCAAATGGCGAATGCGACGGTCCGTCATAATGGCCATGATAGTATCAATATCATCTTCCGGCCCGCAAAAAACCACATCCCGCGTCATCAACTCCACAACACCCGTTTCCAGGCAGCGCGAACCCAAGTCCGCCAAACCACGCACGATATCACGCTCCGAAAGCACGCCCCTGACAAAGCCGTCATCATCGCGGACCAGGATCGCGCCGATCCTGTTCTTGCTCAAAATGTTTGCCGCGACGCCTATGGTTTCATTTGTCGTAACTGAAATGACGTCATTGCCTTTCAAGGCGAGAATTCGTTCTACATGCATACCAACCTCCAACCTTGACAGTTATCCAATTCGATTCTTTACATAATACATTTTTCCGCAAAGACCAGCCGAACACAAGTATGTTCAAATCTGGCCAATCCACCACACGGATCGGATGAATAAGTAAAAAGACCAATCACCAAAAAAATGAAAGGCAAACGAAATATTAATCACTCGCCGCCACTATCATCGCAAGAAATGTGCCGATTCCGCCATTTGGGAGCAACTCAACCGCGGCTACGGTGCGAAACGATGACGGAAACATGACCGATGAGTATGAACAGCGAACCGATTGAGATGGAATTAGAGGCTCTGCCGGATAGCCCGGGCCATGACGACATCGCTAGCGGCGATAATGACCTGGAAAATCAACGAAATCTATCGCACGAAGAATACGATGCCCTGGAAGAAGCGGTCATGCAGACCGCCCGGGGCCGCACGTTTCTGCGCGAACATGCCTGGCGCAACCGGGCCGTGGCCTCCGACCTGGTCATGCGGGCCCTGGACGACTACCGGGTCTATTTCCAACGTTATGAGTTAAAACAGCCAACGGAAATTCTGGCCGCCGAGCTGCAGGATATGAGCGATGCGATCAAGCTTACCCGCCGCGATATCGCTTCCATAAAGCCCAAGGACGGCGCCAACAATCGCATCATGGCGGCGACGGAAGACCTTGACGCCATCGTTACGGCAACGGAACGCGCCACCAACGACATTCTCGCCGCCGCCGAACGCATTCAAGAATCTGTTTTAAAAATGCGCGAGAATGGCGGTGACGGCGATCTGCTGGATACCTTGGAAGAAGACATCACCAACATCTTCCTGGCCTGCTCCTTCCAGGATATTACCGGCCAACGTACGACCAAAGTTGTCAATGCCCTGCGCTATTTGGAACAGCGGGTTGGCGCCATGATCGAAATCTGGGGTTCGCAGACGCTGCGCAATGGCGCCGACGAAGACTTCGGCGCGGAATTGGATGATGAAAAAGACGCGGAGGCGAGCCTGTTGAACGGGCCGCAATTGGAATGCCAGGGTGTGGACCAGTCCGACATCGACCAGTTGCTAAATGGCGACGTCGAGCAGCTTATCGCCGCCGCCAAGGAAGTTGATGAATCCGGACTGCTTGATAAACCGACGGCCGGCGTTGAGCTCGATACGGCAGCCACAACCCCGGAGCCGGAATTCGAGGCCGCCGGGGTACAAGCCGCGGAAGATCAGCTGGTTGAGGTCGCGGACGGGAGGGCACCGGACGCGGATGAAGATACAGACGATTATTCCGGCCTTTCCGAACAGGCGGACGCCGACACCATTGACGCCATTTTCAACTGTTAGGGCATTTTCGGTCTATTCCAGGCCCAGCAGTTCATCGACCTTTTCCGGGCCCAGGTCGGCACCGTGCAACAACATATCGCCGACTTGCAGCACCGGGCTGGTACGGATGTTATGGCTGTCAATAAAGGCTGCCGCCGCTTCGTCCAGCATTAAATCCTTGGCCACAAAATCCACGTCATGGGCGCGTAGATAGCCCTTTAGTTGTTCGCACGGCGCACATAGCGGCGTCGAATAGACGATCACGCATCGCTCCGCCATCTACGCCCCACCCTCGTCCTTCAGTTTCCGGTAAAGGGCCTTATTTTCCAGCCAGGCGTTCTTGATCTCCGGCGTTTGCCAGGGCTGTTCCTGGGTGAAGACCCTGGATTTCCAGCCATCGCCCTTGGACCATTGAAATGGCGTCTGTTGGGTCGTGCGCGGCCGATCGGCACTTTCAAACAGATCCATCGCCATGGCCGCGATCCGGCGTTGCTGGGCCACATCACCCGGCTCGCCACAGGGATTACCCAGGGGAAAGTCAGTGAACAAAAGTCTCGGTACGCCGCAAGTCTCGACAATATCCCGGGCGGAGGCGGCGACCACGGTGGGGATGCCGTTGTCTTCCAGGTAGCGGCTGATCAGACTCACGGTCTGATGGCAGACCGGTCAGACCGGGACCAGAAGGGCAATATCGACACCTTCCTCACTGCAGCCGCGCAGCACTTCGGGCGCATCGGTCCCAAGGGTCTTGTTTTTGGAATAGGCGTTGTAGACGCCGTAAGCCGTGGGCGCCAGGCTGCCTATCCGTCCCGCCGCCGCCAATTCGGCCAGCCGGGTCACTGGAAAAAAGCTGTTCACGTCGTCCAGAGTGGTGGCGTTCATGTCATAGCTGTGGGTGCGGCTGTAGAGTTCCTCCACTGGGGTATCGGTGGCGACAGGGTAGACGTTCGCCACTTCCCCCCGTTCAAGGGGCAATCGCTGATCCGCCCAGGCGCGGGAGGCGATCTCGGAGGTGGAGACAAGGGCCAGGCGGCTCTCGGCCAATGGCTTCTTCAAGGGCGTGAACGGCACCTCGTCAAATTCGGCCCATTGATATGGTTTGTCATAGCCTTCGGCCCGGTAGTAGGCCGAGGTCCGGTCAATATAGCGAACATAACTCAAGGCGCGATCCTCCAAGATTGTCCTTAATTACCACTATGCATCATTAAACCACGAAGGCATCACGCAGG
>JAPYUH010000402.1 GCA_029936195.1 Alphaproteobacteria bacterium | reverse complement strand
TGCGGCGCAACACGCTCCTACCCGAAAGCCTTCGTAACGCGTCTATATGAATCTCTATCACCGTACCTTGGTATTATCGCGGCTTGCGCTCGACTCGGAGCACCTTAAGATACCCGGCAACCAAATTCCATGAGGGGATGTCCATGAAAATTACCATCACCGAACCGAAATTGCCCACTTCCGGCGCGCTTGCCATCGGCGTCCTCAAGGGCGGCGTACTGTTGTCCACGGGCAAGCAGCTTGATAAAGTCGCCAAGGGCGCCTTGAGCAAGGCGATCAAGGGCTCCCGCTTCACGGGGGGCAAGGGGCAATGGCTGGACATCATCGCCCCCGCCGGTATCGGCGCGGATCGGGTCCTGCTGGGCGGTTTGGGCGAGGCCAAGACTATTACCCGGGCGGGCTTGGAAAATTTCGGTGGTTCGGCCGTGCAGCGGCTGTCTGGCAGCGGTGTCAAAACCATCGCCATCGCCTGCGACCCGGTCAAGGGCGCCAAGGTAGACATCGCCTTGGGCGCGGCCAGCCTGGCTTTTGGCGCGCGGTTGGCCTCGTATCGGTTTGATAAATACCGCACCACATTGAAGGCCAAGGACAGGCCCAGCGTGACGGCGGTCACCGTGCTGGCCAAGGGTAAACCCAACGTCGCGGCGGCGCGGAAAGAATTTAAATCGCTTGATGCCATTGCCGACGGTGTCTTCATGACCCGCGACCTGGTCAGCGAGCCGGCCAATATCCTCTACCCCGAGAGCATGGCCAAGGAATGCAGGACCCTGGCCAAGCTGGGCGTCAAGGTCGAAGTATTGGGGGAAGCCCGCATGGCCAAGCTGGGCATGGGCGCGCTGCTGGGCGTGGGTCAGGGCAGCCGGCGGGAAAGCCAGCTCGTGGTCATGACGTGGCAAGGCACGAACGCTAAAACCAAGCCAGTGGCCTTCGTGGGCAAGGGCGTCACATTTGATACCGGCGGCATCTCGTTAAAACCCGGCCCCGGCATGGAAATGATGAAATGGGACATGGGCGGCGCCGGCGCGGTGATCGGCCTGATGAAGGCCTTGGCCGGGCGCAAGGCCAAGGCGAATGTGATCGGCGTGGTCGGCCTGGTGGAGAACATGCCCGACGGCAACGCGCAACGGCCCGGTGACATCGTCACCTCCATGTCCGGCCAGACCATTGAAATCCTCAACACCGATGCCGAGGGGCGCCTGGTGCTGGCGGATGCCCTTTGGTACACGCAAAATCGCTTCAAGCCGCAGTTCATGGTCAACCTGGCGACCTTGACCGGCGCCATCATCGTTGCCCTGGGACACGAGCATGCGGGCATGTTTTCGAACAACGACAAGCTGTCGGAACAGTTGTCCGATGCGGGCCAGGAAGTTGACGAGAAGGTCTGGCGCATGCCTCTGTCGGATGCCTATGACAAGAAAATCAACTGTGCCATCGCCGACATGAAAAACATCGGCGGCCGGGACGCGGGTTCCACTACCGCCGCGCAGTTCCTGCAACGCTATGTCAAAAAAGTGCCCTGGGCGCATCTGGATATCGCCGGCACCGCCTGGGCCGACAAGGGCAAACCCACGGTGCCAAAGGGTGGCACGGGCTGGGGCGTGCGCATGCTCGACCGGCTGGTCGCCAACCATTACGAGGGCAAATAGCGGGGCGTTCCCATGACCCCGAAAACGACTGAAGTCGGCTTCTATCACCTGCTTCACTGGCCCCTGGAACGCGCCCTGCCCAAGGTGTTGGAGAAGGCTTTGGAGAGGGGCCACCGGGCGGTGGTCTTGGCCGGCTCCACCGCGCGGGTAGATGATCTTAACGCGTTTCTGTGGACTTACGAGGAGAGGAGCTGGCTGCCCCACGGGGCGGCGGACGACGGCCCTGGCGCGGCCCAGCCGATCTATCTGACGGCGCGGGAGGAAAACCCCAACGGCGCCGATGTCCTGGTCACCGTGGACGGCATGGCACCCAGCGGCACGGACAGCTACGCCCGCATCATCGACATGTTCGACGGCCGCAACGAAGAGATGGTCGCCGCCGCCCGGGT
>JAPYUH010000143.1:6633-10404 GCA_029936195.1 Alphaproteobacteria bacterium | reverse complement strand
ATCCTCTCCTATTCCGAATCTCATTTGCACAACTATTGCCGCCTGGGCGGCGCTATCCGTAGTAAAGGTGTCTTGGACCCCTGCCTGCGGGAGTTGGCCATTACCCGTGTCGGCATTTTGCTGGGCGCGGAGTACGAGGTTATCGCCCACAAGCGTATCGGCCGGGCCGTGGGCATTCCCGAAAATCAGATTGCGGCCCTGGAAGCGGGCGCGAGCAGCGATGCCTTCAACGCGGTGGAAAAAGCCATCCTGGCCTTTACAGACGATCTGGTTGCCAACGACAACCCGGGTGCGGGCGCCGGCGCCACGTTCGATGCCGTGGCCGCGCATCTTGGTCATGAGGAAATGGTCGAACTCTCCCTCGCCATCACTTTCTACATCATGACCTCGAAAATGCTCATTACCTTCGGTGTTGACCTGGAAGTGGAGGAATAAGACATGCCGCTGCCGCAGGATATCAGCCCCATCAACAGCGAATTGATGGATTCCATGGCCCGCACATCCGAGATGGATTGGATCGAAACCCACCCCGGCATGGCCTATATGAAGATCCTCTGGATCGCCCCCGAAAGTGGCCGCTGGGCGGTGCTGTTGCGCTGGAAAAAGGGCTATGTGGCCAGTGCCCACAAGCATCTCTCGGGCGCCCATGCCTTCATCCTATCGGGCCGCTTGCAGGTCCGCGACGGCACCCTGGAGGTTGGCGATTATATCTATGAACCCAACGGCATGGTGCACGGTGAAACCACCGCCCTGGAAGACACGGAGTATTTGTTCATCTGCGACGGCCCGGTGTTATACTACGACGACGACCATTTTACCGGTTACTTGGGGTGGGAACAGTTGCAGCGTTTGCAGAACAAAAACCAGGCCAAGGCGGCGGCCGAATAGATGCCCGAACCCGAAGATCACGACTGGCTGCGCCAGGGCAGCACCTCCCCGGAGGACGTAGCGAAAAGCTATGAAGACTGGGCCCCGACCTATGACGAAACATTGGCCGAATGGGACTACCGCGCGCCCGCCGACGCCGCCGCATTATTGAAGGCCAGAGTTGGGCTGGACGCCGAAATTCTCGATAGCGGTTGCGGCACGGGCCTGACGGGTGCCGCGTTGCGACGGGCGGGATTTACCGGCCCCATCGATGGTTTGGACCTCTCCCCATCTTCGCTGGTGGAGGCGGCGAAACGCAACGTCTATCGTTCGCTAAACGAGGCCGATTTACAGTCGCTGCCACTCTCCATCGCGGACAATGCCTATGACGCGCTTATTTGCATTGGCGTCCTGACGTATGTCCCCGATAGCATGGCCGTATTGCGGGAGTTTGCCCGCGTAGTGCGCCCCGGCGGAACGATCCTGGCAACCCAACGCGACGATCTGTTCCGCGAACGCGCCTTCGACAAATCGGTCGCAAGCCTCGCCAACCAGGGCATATTCAGCGACACCGCAATATCCGAACCACGCCCCTATCTGCCCGACAACCCTGACTTCGGCAACGAAATCAAGGTCATCTACATTACAATGGTTGCGTCCGGTTTTACCAAATAACAGCTGTTGCAATATATGGCGTCAAATTTCCTTCGCCGCCGCCAAAACCGCCTCGGCATGGCCCTTGACCCGGACCTTGCGCCAAACCCTGGCGACCTTGCCCTTGCCATCGATCAGGAAGGTTGAGCGTTCGATGCCCATATAGGTGCGGCCATAGTTTTTCTTTTCGACCCAGACGCCGTACTTGCCGCAAATCGCCCCGTCTTCGTCGGAGGCGAGGGTGATGCGCAGATCTTGCTTGTCGGTGAATTTATCGTGCTTCGCGACACTATCTTTCGAGACCCCGATGATCGCGATGCCGTTGGCGGAAAACTTGCGCTTCAGCTCGGTAAAATCCCTGGCTTCGGTGGTGCAGCCGGGTGTGTCGTCCTTGGGATAGAAATACAGCACGATCTTTTTGCCCTTCAGGTCCTTCATGGCGATCTTGCCGCCGCCGCCAACAGGCGCGGTAAATACCGGTGCCCGATCTCCTACATCAACCATTTTGCAAACTCCCAACCGCCGTTTCGCTGTTGTTTCGTTGCTGTTCCGTGGCGGCGGCATCAACCGCGCCGTCGTCGTCCAGGACCACGCCATACAGATCCAGCGCCGCCTTTTTCGAGACCATGCCGTCGCGTACATCCATGGCCACACTTTCCACATCGCGTTTCCGTGGATCGCCGTAGCCGCCGCCCCCGGGCATTTCCAGATGCAGGCAATCGCCGCGCGGGATGGATTGAGTGCCCTTGTTGCGCATGGGCTGTCCCGATTGCAATTCGATCTTGCCCGTGAAGCCGTCCCGGCCCCCTTCCCGGCCGCGCGGCGCATGATGCACCCGGTCAAAGGTCGCGGCGATGGCAAAAGGCGCGTTCTCGGAACTGGCGATGTCCATGATCTGCCCCGTACCGCCGCGAAATTCGCCGGCACCGCCCGAATCCTCGCGGTACTCCTTGCGCCAGACCACGATGGGCGCGATGGATTCGTTGATCTCCACCGGTGTATTTCGCACACCCGAGGGGAAGGCCGTCGCGGACAGGCCGTCCTTTAGCGGCCGTGCGCCGGCGCCGCCCGTGTGAAACAGGTTCACGGCAAATGGCGTGCCGTCGCCAAAATCCTCTTCAGGCACCAATCCGTGACCGCCCAAAAGCATCGGGTTCCACAAACACGATGTCCCCTCCGCCGGCGCCCTGCCGGCAACGGCCTTGTGCAACGCGCCCATGACCACATCGGGCAGCATCTGGCCGGTAATATGGCGGGCCGCGACGGCGCAGGGGTGCGGCGCGTTCAGAATAGTGCCCTCCGGCGCCGTCACCTTCACGGCCGATAGCGAGCCGGCATTGTTCGGCACGCTGGGACCCACCAGACAACGCACGCCGAACGAGGCATAGGCCTGGGTATAGGTAATGGGCACATTAATGCCAAAGTTCGAGACCCCCGTAGTGCCCGCGAAATCCACATAGATGCCGTCGTCCGCGATGGTCAAGGCGGCCACCAGGTCTAGGGGCTTGTCATAGCCGTCGACCCGCATGGCATTGTGATAGGTGCCCTTTGGCAGCTTGGCGATTTCGTCCAGCATGGCCCGGTGGGAATGTTCCACCATGTAGGCGCCCAATTCGTCCAGATCCTCCAATTCGAATTCGTCCATCATCTCGACCAGGCGGCGACAGCCTATTTCGTTGCAGGCCATGAGGGAATACAGATCGCCTTCCACCTGAATGGGCTCGCGTACGTTGGCACGGACGATTTCCATGATGCTTTCGTCCATTTGGCCTTCCCGGGCCAGGGGCAAAATGGGCATATACAGCCCTTCGTCATAGACCTGCCGGCCGTCGGCGCTGAAGCCAATGCCGCCGATGTCGACCACATGGGTGGTGGAAGCGAACAGGCCGATAGCCCGGCCTTGGTAAAAGGTCGGGGTAACCATGGTAAAATCATGCAGATGTCCCGTACCCATCCAGGGGTCGTTGGTGACGTAGACATCGCCCGGGCGCATGGTATGTGCGGGATACTTGTCCAGGAAAAATTCAACCGAGGCGGCCATGGCATTGACATGTCCCGGCGTGCCCGTGACGGCCTGTGCCAGCATGCGGCCTTGGGTGTCGAAGACACCGGCCGAAAGATCGCCGGCTTCCCTGGCGGAGGTGGAAAACGCGGTGCGTATCAGGGTTTGGGCCTGCTCTTCCACAATGGCGATCAGGCGGTTCCACATAATCTGGTTCTGGATTTCCGACAGCGCGGAATTCTTGGCCG
>JAPYUH010000143.1:0-6533 GCA_029936195.1 Alphaproteobacteria bacterium | reverse complement strand
CGTGGAATTCATGCTCATGGCCCATCTCCTGTTTTGCGCCGTATCTCAATATGCCCCGAACCATCAACCCTGGCCATGAAATGCCCGGTGACCATGGTCGTTGTCTGCGCTTCCATGATCAAGGCCGGGCCTTGCAAAGACATTCCAGGCGCCAGATCATCGCGCTGATACACCGGTGCGGCAATAAATTCCGTGCGGTCCGCATCGAACAATTCCCGCTCTCCGCTGGCCGGGGCCTCAATGTCCGCGGCAACTTCCGCCTGTATCACGGGGGCGGGCTGCAGCGTCGAGACAGTCAGGGCCCAGGTCAGAATTTCCACCTGCATGCTGGGGATGACCCGGCCGAACAGCGCTTCGTAGGCCGTGTCATAGGCCGCCTTGAGGCCGGCGCCGTCGGCGGCGGTCAAATCGCGCACGGGCACGTCCACGACAATTTCATGGCCCTGACCGATATAGCGCATGTAGGCAATGCGCCGTTCCTCCAATTTAGCACCCGGCGCGCCGGCGGTGACGATGGCGTGCGCCTCGTCCCCCATCTCGGCGAACATGTTGCTCAAAACCTCGGGCTCGAATTCCGCCAGCTTGGTATAGCGGCTGCGTACCACTTCATAGGATACCGGTGCCGCGAGGAAACCGATGGCGGAGCCGACACCGGCGCCTTTCGGGATGATAACCCGGTCCATATTTAGTTTTTCCGCCATGCGGCAGGCATGCAGGGGAGCCGCGCCGCCAAAGGCGATCAAGGTCCGCGCCGCCAGTTCCTTGCCCTGCTCCACCGCATGGACGCGGGCGGCGTTGGACATGTTCTCTTCAACCATCTCGGACACGGCGAAGGCGGCCAAGGGTCCGTCCAGGTTCAGCTTCTTGGCGATGGCGGCATCCATGGCCGCCGTCGACAGCTCCGGCGTCAGTTCCACCGAGCCGCCGGCGAAACCTTCCGGCGCGATGCGGCCCAGGGCCACGTCGGCGTCCGTTACCGTAGCGCCCGTGCCCCCCTGGCCGTAGCAGGCCGGGCCAGGCTCCGAACCAGCGCTTTGCGGGCCCACCTGAATGCGGCCCAAATTGTCGATTTGGGCGATGGAGCCGCCGCCCGCCCCGATTTCCACCATTTCGATCACGGGAATGCGCAGGGGCAGGCCGCTGCCCTTGGTGAAGCGATATTGGCGGTCGACTTCGAAGGTGCGGGATGTTTGCGGCCGGCCATCATCGATAAGGCAAATTTTCGCCGTGGTGCCGCCCATGTCATAGGACAAAACCTTGTCCAGGCCGCATTCAAGGGCGATCCGCCCGGCCAGAATGGCGCCGCCCGCGGGCCCGGATTCAACCAATCGAATGGGATTGGCCCGGGCCGTCTCCACCGTGGTCAGCCCACCACCCGAGGTCATCATGAATAGCGGGCATTGCGCGCCCTCGGCCCGCAGGCGATCGTCCAGATCCGCCAGGTAGGACGCCATTAGGGGCTGCACATAGGCATTGGCCGAGGCCGTGGACATGCGTTCGTATTCCCGGATCTCCGGACAAACCTCGCTGGACAGGGTGATCCACAGATCGGGCAGTTCGCTGCGCAGGATATCCGCCACCCGGCGCTCATGCGCCAGGTTGACGTAGGCATGCAGCAACACGATGGCCGCGCTCTCCACTGCATTTTCCCGCAACACCGGGATCAGATCGCGCACGGTGCCGTCGTCCAGCGCCACCAACACTTCGCCCCTGGCGTTGCAGCGTTCGGTGACCGGCAGGCGCAGATAGCGGGGCACCAGGGGGCGCGGTTTGTCGATATTGATGTCGTATTGGTCAAAGCGGTGCTCGTAGCCCATCTCGACCGAATCCCGGAAGCCTTCCGTGACGATCAGGGCGGTCTTGGCCCCCTTGCGTTCGATGATCGTGTTGGTGGCCAGGGTGGTGCCATGGACGATGAAATCCAGATCCTTCGCCGCGATGCCGGCTTCGGGCAAGACGGCGCGGACCGCGTCCATGACACCCTGTTCGGGAGCCTGGGGCGTGGTCAGCACCTTGCGGGTGAACAACCGGCCGCCTAAATCGAGGGCAACATCGGTAAAGGTACCGCCGATATCGACGGACAAACGGGCGCTTTCAGACATTCAATTAAGGCTCGCTAGCGGGGAAAGTTTTCAGGCGTGAAGGCGTCGAACGTACGGTGGATTTCCGCAGGGTCGGCGCTCAATGGTGCGATGATATGGGTATGAATTCCGGTCTCGCCGGCCCAACGAATACGCTCCCGGCATTCTTCCGCCGTGCCGATGACGGCAATTTCGTTCGCCAATTCAAACGAAATGGCACCTGTGGTCTTCTCCCGGTCGCGGGCGGCCCAGCCTTCGGTGATGGTCGCGGCCACATCTTCATAACCGGCCCAGGCCAGAAAATTATTGTAGACCGGGGTGGCGTAGTAGGGCGCCATGCGGGCCCGGAAGGCATCCACCGCCGCTTCCTTGTCGTCCGTGACCAACACCATATGGCGGTTGACCACTTCAACCTCCGCCGGATCCTTGCCGGCCCGCTTGGCGCCGATGGCCACATGCTCGATCATTTTCGGCAAGGCCTTCATGGGCCACAGATTAAAGATCACGCCATCGCCGATCTCCGCCGCCATCTCGATCATCTTTGGGCGCAGCGCCGCCAGATATAGAGGAACGGTTGGTTCCAGGGGCGGCTGGCGATAGCCGTGGGAATGCAGGGTGGAGAGATCAAAATCAGACTTCTCGCCCGCCAGCATGGAACGCACCATGATGGCGGTTTCCCTGACCCGGGTCACGGGCTTGTGCAGCGGCACGCCGTGCCATTGATCCATGATGGTTTGCGAGGAAGCGCCCAGGCCCAGGATGACCCGCCCAGGCATCAATTGGCCCAAGGTATTGGCGGTCGCCGCCAATACCGCCGGGGTGCGGGAATAGACCGGCACGATGGCGATGCCCAGCCGCAGGGTCGGGGCGTGGGCGGCCAGTCCGGCCATCAATGTCAGGCCGTCGGGCGGGCCCGCATCCGCCATCCAGCCGTCTTCATAGCCGTTGGCCTCGGCCCATTTCACCCGTTCAATGGTATCGGCGACGGAGGTTCCAGAAGGCAGGGTGACGGCGACACGTTGACGCGGTGGCATATGAATTCCTCAAACAACATCTTTTGGCGGCCTCACCATAGCGCGACGGCGTCGGCCATGCCATGGTAGCGGCAATCAACAGGAGAGAATAAATGACTGAGTTTCGTGAAGTCGCCACCGGGCTGCGGTTTCCAGAAGGCCCCATCGCCATGCCCAACGGCGATGTGGTCCTGGTCGAGATCGCGCGCGGCACCTTGAGCCGGGTGAAGCCGGACGGCAGCGTCGAAGTCATTGCCGAAACCGGCGGCGGGCCCAACGGCGCGGCCATGGGCCCGGACGGAGCCTGCTATGTCTGCAACAACGGCGGCTTCCGCTGGCACATCAAGGGCGGCAAGCACTTTCCCGGCTATCAGGACGAAAATTATTCCGGCGGCCGGATTGAGCGGGTGGACATGGAAACCGGTGCGGTCGAGGTGCTGTACACGGCGTGCAATGGTCACAAACTGCGCGGCCCCAACGACATTGTCTTTGATAAAGTCGGCGGCTTCTGGTTCACGGACCATGGCAAGATTCGCCACCGGGACGAGGACCGCACCGGTGTCTATTACGCCAAGGCGGACGGCTCCTTCATCACGGAGGCAATTTTTCCCGTCAACGGCCCCAACGGCATCGGTCTGTCGGCGGATGAAAAGAGCCTCTACGTCGCCGAAACCCATGCCGGCCGCTGCTGGGCCTATGAAATCGCGGAACCGGGCAAAATCGTCCGGGGCAAGGGCGCGGCGCCGTGGGAGCCGGGCAAGCTGCTGCTGGGTGTTTCCGACTACCGCTTCTTTGACAGCCTGGCCCTGGACAGCGCCGGCAACGTCTGCATCGGCACCATCGTGCGCGGCGGCATCACCGTGGTCTCGCCCAATGGCGGCGAAGTGGAACACGTGCCCACGCCCATGGATATGTACGCCACGAACATTTGTTTCGGCGGCGAGGACCTGCGCACCGCCTACATCACCCTGTCCTCCACCGGCAAGCTGGTGGCCATGGAATGGCCGCGTCCCGGTCTGCCCCTGAATTTCCTGAACAAATAGGGGTAGCATGGAGGACCTACCGTACGAGGGCCTGAAGGTCCTGGACATCTCCCAAGGGGTGGCCGGGCCCCATTGCGGCATGCTGCTGGCCCGCCATGGCGCCAACGTCGTGAAGCTGGAACCCCTTATCGGCGACTGGGGCCGGCGGGTGGGCAAGACCTATGGCGACAACTGCGCCTACGGCATTGCTTTTAACCGGGGTAAGCGCAGCCTGGCGCTGGATCTGAAGCATCCGGACGGCAATGCCATCGCCCTTGATCTGGCCAACGCCGCCGATGTGATCATCGAGAACAACCGCCCCGGCGTCACGACGCGCCTGGGCCTGGGCTACGACACAATCCGGCTGGAAAACCCGGATGTCATTTATCTATCCATCACCGGGTTCGGACAAACCGGCCCCATGGCCAGCCGCCCCGCAACGGATGCGGTGTTGCAGGCTTTCTCCGGCTTGATGTCCGTCAACAAGGACCCCTCCGGCCTGCCCCAACGCATCAACGTGCTCGCCATCGACGTGGTTACGGGGTTGTATGGTTTTCAGGCCGTGGCCCCGGCACTTTACCGGCGCGCCATGAAAGGCGGAGGTAAACACATCAAGACATCGCTGATGGAGGCCGTTGGCGCTTTCCAGTCGGCCAAATTGATTGAGTTTGAGTTGCAGAAGGGCAAGGAACTGCCCCTCGGCGTACCCGTGGCGATGTTCGAACTATCGGACGGCTTCATGAACATCAACGGCCGGCGGGATGAGCATTTTGCCGCCCTGTGCCGGATTATCGGCCGGCCCGAACTGGCTGGGGAGGCAAAATTCCTGACACCGGAACGCCGCTTCGAAAACGCCGATGAATTGATGCCCCTGCTGCGCGCCCCCATTGCGGCCATGACAGTCGCGGCATTGTCGGCGGCGCTGACGGAAGCGGATGTGCTGCATGCCCAGGTGCAGGACCATGGCGACTATATGCAATCCGAACACGTCCGAGAGGTGGGGGCGGTCCGCTGGATTGAACAATCCGGCGCCGGGACCATTCCCATGCCGATCATCCCGGGCATCGCAGCCCCTCGGGCTGGCGACAAAATGGTGCATGCGCCCCATTTGGGAGAACACAGCCGGGAGATCCTTTCGGAACTGGGACATTCCAACGAAATGATTGATAAACTTGCCGCCACGGGCGCCATAGGCCTATTGGAAAGGGAGACACCATGACCGCCGAAACCCCCACCGATGTCATCACCGGCGACTGCCTTTGCGGCGCCGTTGCCTTTGAATTTGACCTGCCGACGTTGTTTGCCGGCCATTGCCATTGCACCATGTGTCAACGGGCCCATGGCGCGGGCTTCGTCACCTGGGTCGGGGTGCGCGAGGACGGCTTTCGGGTCACGTCCGGCCAGGAGGAGGTGGTGGACTACCGCAGCTCGGAACACACAACGCGAAGCTTCTGCGGCCGCTGCGGCAGCTCCATGTTCTGCAACAACGTCCACCACGAAAATATCATCGACATCACCGTCGCCAACCTGCACGGTGACCTGGACCGCCCGGTGAAGTCCCACTTCTACTACGATTGCCGCGCCGGCTGGCTGACAGTCAACGATGATCTGAAAAAGCTGGGCGGCGAGAGCGGCACGGAACCGCTGTAGATTTGTAGAGGGTTCGCGCCGACCGCGATGGGGTGTGGATAGGTGGTATGACGGAAGATATCCGGCAGTGGTTGATCGGTCTTGATTTGGCCAAGTACGTCGATGTGTTCATGGACAATGAAGTCGGAATGCGCGATCTGCCGGCCATTGGCGAAGACGATTTACGCGAACTTGGATTGCCGCTGGGGCCACGGAAACGGATACTGACCGAAATTGAGGCTTTGGCGGGCCTATCCGCCGTGGCGGATAATGGCTCGCTGCCGGGGATGGAGGCGGAACGGCGCCAGGTTACCGTACTGTTTGCTGATATTTCTAGATTTACAGCAATTTCCGAACGGCTTGGCGCGGAGGCCACCCATGACCTTTTGAACTCATTTTTTGCCGTCGCCGACGCGGCGGTGCTGGGATTTGGCGGCACCATAGATAAACACATTGGTGATGCCGTGATGGCGGTATTCGGCGCCCCCATCGCCCATACGGATGATCCGGAACGCGCCATTCGCGCCGCCGTCGCTCTCCATCAAGCGGCCCAGGATATGGCACCGCCGCTATCCATTCATACGGGCATTGCCTCGGGCCAGGCGGTGGCCAGCCGCATGGGCAGCGAGGGCCATCGGGAGTACACGGTCACGGGCGATTCCGTGAACCTGGCATCCCGCCTGACCGATCTGGCGGGACCGGGCGAGACCTACGCCTCAGCCGGTGTCGCCCGTGGCCTGGGCAGCCGTTTGGCGGCGGCCTTTCTCGGCCCACGCTCGATTGAAGGC
>JAPYUH010000003.1:47924-51687 GCA_029936195.1 Alphaproteobacteria bacterium | reverse complement strand
TTGCCATCCTGGTGCATCACCTGCCCACCGGTGATGACATGGATATCTACGTGGCCCGCAGCTATGGCCGATTTATCCACGATTGGCTGCTGGACGCGGCCTCCCGCTAACAGGAATATCTACGCCCGTAACTTTTCGTTCGCAGGGTCGTAAGGGCTTTCCTCGATCACCGTGACCTTGTGCCTGGTGCCGAGGATGTCCATGTCCAGTTCGGTGCCCAAGGCCGCCATGTCCGGGCGCAGCATGGCCAGGGCCAGGGACTTGTTCAGGCGGAAACCGTAGTTGCCGCCCGTGGCCCGGCCCACCAGTTCGCCGTTGCGATAAATGGGATTGTTGCCCAAGGCGTCCGCGTCCGTGACGCCGTGAACTTCCAGGGTGGCGAAGTTGTTGGCGAAGCCGCGTTCCCGCCAGGCCAACAGCGCCGCGCGGCCCTTGAAATCGCCCTTGCCGGGATGGATGAAACGATCCAGGCCGGATTCATAGGCCGCATATTCGATGGATATTTCCGTCCCCACCATGCGGTAGGATTTTTCGTAACGCAGGCTGTCCATGGCCCGGATGCCGAACGGCTTCAGGCCCAGATCCCCGCCCGCCGACATCAGGGCATCGAAGATGTGGTTTTGATATTCGATATCGTGATGCAGCTCCCAACCCAATTCGCCCACATAGTTTACCCGCATGGCGGTGGCCCGGGCCTGGCCGATGGTGATGTCCCGCGCCGCCAGCCAGGGATGGGCATTATTCCCGAAATCGGCGGTGGAAACCCGTTGCATCAAGGTTCGTGATTTGGGCCCGGCCACCACCAGGACGCCCTTGGCGTTGGTCAGATTGACCATGTGCACACCGCCGTCTTCGGGCATGTGGCGCCACAGCCAATCGTGATCCAGGCGCTGATAGACCCCGGCGGAAACCAGATAGAAGCTGTCGGGAGCCTCCCGCAGAATGGTGAACTCACTATGCACGCCGCCCTGGCTGTTGAGGGCATGGCACAGGTTGATCCGGCCCACGGATTTGGGCAGGCGGTTGGCGATCAGGCCGTCCAGAAAGCTCTCCGCGCCCGGCCCCATGATGCGGCACTTGGCGAACGCGGTCATATCGAGAATGCCGACATTTTCAGCTACGTTGCGGCATTCGTTGCCCACATGTTCGAACCAGGCGGAGCGGCGGAAAGACCAGTCGTCCTCCCGCTCCGTGCCAGGGGGGGCAAACCAATTGGGCCGCTCCCAGCCGGCCTTTTGCCCGAACACCGCGCCCAGGTCCGCCATGCGGTCATAACAAGGGGCCTGGCGCAAGGGGCGGCCGGCGGGGCGTTCCTCGTCCGGATAATGGATGGTGAAGACGTTGGCGTAGGCCTCCTCGTTCTTGGCCTTCAAATAGCCGGCATTGGCATAGTCGCCGAAACGTCGCGGGTCGACGCCCAGCATATCGATGCTCGGCTCGCCCTCGATCATCCAATGGGCCAGTTGCCAGCCGGCACCACCGGCGGCCGTGACGCCAAAGCTATGGCCTTCGTTCAGCCAGAAATTCCGCAGACCCCAGGCGGGGCCGATAATCGGGCTGCCGTCGGGGGTATAGGCGATGGCGCCGTTATAGACTTGCTTGACACCGACCTCGCCGAACGCCGGCACCCGGCTGATCGCCGCCTCGATATGGGGGGCGAGGCGATCCAGGTCTTCGGGAAACAATTCGTACTCGGAACCCTCGGCGGGGCCGTCGGGATAGCAGATCGGCGCACCTTTTTCGTACGGCCCCAACAACAGACCGCCGGCTTCCTCGCGCAGATACCACGAGCCGTCGGATTCCCGCAGCACGCCCAATTCGGGCAGACCGTCCTGGTGTCGTTTGACAATTTCGGGATGTGGCTCGGTGACGATATATTGATGCTCCACGGGAATGACGGGAATTTCCAAGCCCACCATGGCGCCGGTGCGCCGGGCGTAGTTGCCGGTGGCGGAGACCACATGCTCGCAGGTGATCGTGCCCTTGTCGGTCCTGACCTCCCATTCGCCCCATTCGCTACCGCGCTTTTGTGTGAAGCCCAGCACGGTGACTTGCCGGTTGATCTCGGCGCCGCGATTGCGGGCGCCGATGGCCAGGGCCTGGGTCAGGTCGGCGGGTTGGATATAGCCGTCATCGGGATGCTGGATAGCGCCCACCAGGCCGTCGATATTGCACAGGGGCCAGATCTCCTGGACCTCCCCCGGCGTCAGGAACCTAACATCGATACCGATGGTCCGGGCCACGCCGGCGTACTGATGATATTCATCCATGCGGTCCGGGTTCATGGCCAGGCGGATATTGCCGACCTGGCTGAAACCCACGGCCTGCCCGGTCTCGGCCTCCAGCTCAGCGTACAGGGCGACGGAGGCTTTGTGAATCTGGCCGACGGAATAGCTCATATTGAACAGGGGCAGCAGTCCCGCCGCATGCCAAGTGGAGCCGGAGGTGAGCTCATTCCGCTCCAACAGAACCACGTCGCTCCAGCCCATCCTGGCTAATTGGTACAGCGTCGCCACCCCGACGACGCCGCCGCCAACGACCACTACCCGTGCCTGATTTTTCATCGCCCGCCCCCTTGATGCCGCCGCGACCCGTCTATCGCGACCCTATATCAAATTGCCCCGATTGGGGCCAATTTTTGCCGTCACAGGCGGGCGTATGCGACCTCGAAACGGCCCAAGTATTCCCTGGAATAGGCCTGATAGTCAAAATCCAAGGTGGAAGTCAGTTCCGAGGCCATGCTCCACATCGCCTCGCGCAGCAGGGAGGCGCATTTCATGGCAAGAAAGCGGCGCCGGCGTTCTTCATCGGCCGGTTCCTCGAAATAGTTTTCCAGCAGCCAGGTTTCCCCGGCTTCCGAAAATCCGTTGTTGGAAGCCAGATTAGCCAGATCGAACAGCGGGCTGGACAGTCCCGCATGTTCCCAATCGATCAGCCACAGCCTCTCGCCATCATCGACAAAATTTGCCGCCAGCAGGTCGTTGTGGCCCAGAACCACATCCATTGCCCCGGCAATCCGTTCCAACCGGGCATTGGCTTCGCCCAAGCGGTCCAGTTCGGGGATCATCCGGCTGCCCTGCTCGCGCAAATACAGGGCATAGTCGCGGCAGACCCGAAAGGGCCAAAAGGCGCAAACCGGGCCTCTGATATTGTGGAAGGCCGCCCCGTGGGTGCGCTTGACCAGGGTCAGGATTCTTTCCAGGTTGACCTGGACCGTGACATCTTCCGCCCCGAACGTGCGGCCGTCGATGAAATCCACAACGATTGCATTATCGGCCACGAAATGGACCTCGGGCGCGATGCCCACGGCGGCGGCGGCGCGGTTGCAGGTGGCATCGTTGCCACGCCAGACACCGTGCACGGGGACATCGCCGTTCACCCGCACGACGTATTTTTGTCCGCCATCGGCTATCAGGAAATTATCGTTCGAGATGCCGCCCGCCAGGCGCACGGGTGCCACCGGGCCCGACCAGCAGGGCAGCGTTGCGGCGATGCGTTCGCTATCGGTAATTGTTGCCGACGGCCCCAAGCGGTTTACGCCTTGGCCCGAACTATCGTCAGGTCCTTCACGCTTTTACCGATTTCAATATTCTTGACAACCGCGGTCGCTTTGAGTTTCAGATCCACGCCGATATTGTCGACGCCGCGATCTTCCACGGCGGCTTCCAACGCGCACTTGATGGTGGTGATCGGGTTCAAGCTAACGGCTTGCGCCGGGCTCGAGGGCATGGCCGCCGATAGAACGAATAAAGTGGACAACAAT
>JAPYUH010000003.1:27537-47824 GCA_029936195.1 Alphaproteobacteria bacterium | reverse complement strand
GCGTCAACTTTGGGCATTTTTTCACGGCATGTCCTTCACAATTCTGACTTCGGAAACACATGAAGGCTCTGGGGCAAAAATGCAAGCGGCGGCCCTGAAATACCCGATCGCCGCCCGTCTGCGCGGCGTTGCGGGCCATGGCCCGCCAGTCTGGTCGCTATTTCCGTCGTGTTTTTCGTCACCTGCCGCTCCATTTCACCATTCGTTAACCTGTTGCTGTTAACATTTACCAATTGTTAGGAGATGTTACCGAAGGAGCTTATCGATAGCCTACATGCCCACCACGCCATTGGATCCGGCTGATCGGGTTGTTGCCAACCGGGACCAGGATCGGATGCCATATATTCTGGCCGCGCCTTTATGGATTACATTGGCACTTGTTGCCTGGAGCCCGTTTGTCCTGGTTTTCCGGGCGATTACCTCCTGATAACGAGCACCAAACTCGGCGATCCAATTGATTTGAGGCATTAATCCCCATAACATATCTGCACACAAATGCTGGCTTGCCGCACGGTCGGCAGTATTTTTCAGGCTTTCTGGCCCGGTTGTTAGCGACGGCGAGAGAGTCTTTTTTGTGCCAATTTTCGGCCGTTTGCCGGTAATATTCATGCGGTCTAGTTCGTCGCGCTGGATGACGATGTGGAGGCTGAAGTAGTTGATACGTTCGTGGAGTCGGAAACCGCCGGCGTGTCATCGCCGGTGGCCGCGGCAACGGCGACTGCCGCCACCAAGGCCGCCATCGCCGAACGAACGGCAATTCGGGCCGCCGTCAATGTCCCCGTACCGCCCGCCGCCGCTCCGGCCCCGATGGCCTTGGCACTGCCCGCCGCCGGGCCGGAACCGGTCAAGCGGCGCAACCGTGATTGTTGCACCACCGCCCTCCCTCGCGCGCCTGGTATTGTTGATATTCCGACAGTCGCCGTTGCAGGCTGGTTGGTGGCGGTTTTAAAGCCTGGACCGCCGCCTTGGGCGCGGCGGTGGGGGCGGCGTTCTGGGCCAAGGCCGGTGCCATCCACCCCCACAAGCAGGCCATGGCCGCTATTGCCAGGATGCAAATTAAATGAGCGCGCATGGCAGCAGTATTAGAGCAACCCAGACGCAATGAAAACCCCGATGAAAACCCTGGTAAAACCCCTGATGAAAACCCCTGACGAAATTCCCAGCGGCGGGCCTGCGTGGCGGATTTAGCCGCCTTCAGGCGATGCGCTTGCGATGGGCGTTCTTGGCCTTGGGCGGCTGATAGGCCTTGGCCGCGTGATAGTCGCAATAGGGCTGGGCGGCCTTGCTGTTGGCGCCGCAGAAATGAAAATCCAGATCGCCCGGGTCGCCGATGGGCCAGCGGCAGGTGGAGGCGGTCAGGGAAAAGATCGTCGCCCCTTCGTCTATCGGGGGTTGCAGTTGAAGGACCTTTTCGGCCCGTTCTTTTTGCCGTTGTTGGCGGGTTACAGAAGATTTCGATGGCTTCGAAAGGCCAAGGCGGTTGGCCTTGCCAATGACCGCGTTTCGGGTAATTTCAGACCCCAGACGTTCGGCAATTTGCCGGGCGGACTGCCCCGACTGCCAGAGTTGTGATAATAATGCGACCCGTTCGTCGGTCCAATCCACGGCCATGACACACCCCCACAGTGTTTTCGATTGTTGTTGTTGTGGCGCGGGCGGATTGTAGACAGAGATGACGTGCAAAACAATACATAATGTAGGAACAAAACGGGAACTATACCAAATCCTGTGGATAACCTTGTGGTTGGCCTTGTGGAAATCTTCTGTAAAACCCCTGAACTTAATCAGAATTCAAAGTCGTTGGGTAAGAAATTTTAAGGCGCAATCCAGATGAAAAGTACGATTTTCCGCCGCATGGAAGCCAACATGGCCGCCATGGCGGGTCAGTTCGGGCAGCAACCATGAATTTTTTTCCCAAGCATAGTCCAGATAGGGCTGAATGGGGACGATTGGGTCGTCCTGGGCATGCAGCAACAGGCATGGCCGTTGAATTCTTGGCAAAAACCCCAGAGCCTGGCAATTCTCCCAATAGTCGTATGCATCACGGTAGCCGTTGCGCGGCGCAATGAAATGATGATCCAGCTCCACGAAGTTTCGCGCCGCTTGGATGGCGGTCCGTTCCCCGGCGCTAACGGCGGCCCCGGGGGCCAGGCATTCGCAGCGGAAATCCCGCAGTAATTTGCCGTTGAACAGCCTATTGCGCGGCCGTAGCATATTGGCCGAGGTGGCCGCCAGGTCGATCGGCGCCGAGACCGTTACCAGGGCGCGGAGCGGCAGGACGGTGCCGTATTCGGCGGCGAATTTCAGGCTCATATTGCCGGCCAGGGAAAATCCCATGACAACCACGCCAGCATCCATCAGCGCCGCCGGCAGGGCCAGAATGGCATCGTGCAGATCGCGGCTGCGGCCGGCGTGGGATTGCAGGCTGCAGGTCGGCCGCGACGGCCCGGCCCCGCGCAGGTTCAGGCGCAGGGTGGGGTAGCCGGCGGCAAGGAAATACCCCGTGGCCTGAACGATATAACTGCTGTCCTCGCACCCGGCCAGGCCGTGGATCAGGATTACCAGAGGTTTGCCCCCATCCGCGCCCGGGTTGTGCAGGGCCCACAATTTGTCGCCGCTGCCGTCGGCCATCTCCAGGAAGAGCCGTTCGCCGGCGATGGCCGCGGGGTCCGGTAAAATGGAATTGCGCAGGGTTTGCAGATCGCCGCCCCACCACGGCGCCCGTTGGCGAAAGGCCTTAGAAACGGTCGGCACGGTAGGGCGTTGGGTCTATGTCCGAGACGCGGTCTTGCACCAAATCCGCAATCATCCGCCCCGTTACCGCGCCGAGGGAAAGGCCCAGGTGGCCATGGCCAAAGGCGTAGAAAACCCGGCTGAAACGGCTGGAACGGCTGATCACGGGCAGGGAATCCGGCATGGAGGGGCGATGCCCCATCCAGGGCACCGCGCCCTCGTCGCCAAGACCGGGAAACAGCCGTTTGGCATGGTCCAGCAGAATTTGCGCCCGGTTGTAGTCGGGCGGCGCCTTCAACCCGCCGAATTCCACCGTGCCAGCTAGGCGCAGGCCGTCGTTCATGGGCGTAACGCCGAAGCCGAGGGAGCTGATCAGCATGGGCACCCGGATCTCGATCTCGGGCTGGGGCAGCATCATGTGATAGCCCCGCTCCGTGTCCAGGGGTACTTTGTTGCCCAGCGCCGCGGCCAGGGGCTTGGAAAAGGCGCCGGCGGCGATAACCACGTCCTCGACCTCTATCTCGCCCTGATCGGTGCGTACATGGCTCGGCCCCTCGGCGCCAATGGTGAAACCCATGGCCTTGGCCCGTATGAAGCTGCCCCCCGCCGCCTCGATCTGGGCCGCCAGCAATTGCGACAGGGCCAGGGGTGATGTGGCGTGGCCCGACTGCGTGGCCAGGGCGCCGCCCGCCATGTCGGGGCCGATGGCCGGGATCAACTGGCGCACTTCGTCCGGGCCCAAGGTCTCGATTTCCACGCCCCGGCGCCGGCGGGCATCATTGGCGGGCTCCGCCGCCTTCACATCCTCCCTCTTGGGGTAGAGGTACAGGCAGCCCTGGCGGCGGATCGGTACCTGATCGGCGGCCACGTCGTCGAGCAGATCCAAATAATGTTGCACGCCGGGCATGACAATGGCCGCCAGGGCCTTGGAAATCTCCTCCACCCGGCCCGGCGTGGTGCTGGCCATGAAGCGCAGCAACCAGGGCAGCATCTGGGGCAGATAGCCCGGCCGAATGGTCAAGGGCCCGGTTCGATCCAGCAACAATCCCGGCAGCCGTTTCCAAAGGCCCGGGTGCCCCTCGGGCAGGACCGAACCCGCCGCCAATATGCCGGCATTGCCATAGGACGTGCCCCGGCCCGGCTCATTGGGGTCGATCACCGTCACGGTGCGGCCCCGGCGCTGCAAGGCCCGCGCGCAACATAGGCCGATGATGCCGGCGCCAATGATCGTGACCGTGCGCTGCTCGCTCATATTTGAAACCTAATTAGTGGAGGTGGAGGACGAGGTGGTGCTGTCCGTGGAAACCGATGTCCCCGTGGTGGAGGTGGCGCTGCCGCCCTGATCCACCGAACCATTGCCGCGTACGCGTAGCTTGAAGTTCACCGCGTCCGAGGCCGCGGCAAGGGCGCGGGCCAGGCCATAGATGCCCACCGCGCCCTTGAACGCCTGACCGGGGAGCCCCGCATACTGTTTATTCCATTCCGACTGCAGCGCTTCGAGACTTTCCAGCGGCCCGCCCGCCCCGGTCTTGGCGGCGTTCTGCGATTGCGCCATGGCGGAACCGGTCAGCGCCAGAGAGATCATGACAACCACCGCCGCCCTCATGTGAACAACCGGAAGCGGTGATCGCCGTCGCGTTCTATGTCGTGCAGCAGATCCACCTCCCAGGTCAGGTAAGCGCGCATGCGGTCCTCGACCCCACCCGCATGGTCATAGGGCTTCAACCAGGTATCATCCCGCTCATCGGCCATGTTTTCCAAGCCAGAGGTCATCGCCCGGCCGGCAGAGGCCCAGGCTGCGGTACCTCCCGCCAGCACCGCCACCCGCATGCCGGTCAATTCAGAAGCCTCCGGCGCCGCCAAGCGGGCCAGAACCGCATCGGGGGAGGTTATCACCAGCAATGATTTTCCGGGCGTCCCGCCAATCCTGGGCAAGCAGTCCGCTAGGCGGGCCCGCACGGCCCACCAGGCACCGGGCACATGGCCCTCGTCATAGTCGCGGCTGGGGCCCAGATCGAGGACCACCACATCGTCCGCCGCGATCCGGGCCGCCAGTTCATCCGCCTCTATTTCGTTCTCGCCGGCCCGGCCAATGCCGGCGGGTCCCCGGCCTGGGATGCCGGTGGTCATTGGCAGGCCATCCAGACCGCTTTCCAGGACCGCCACATCCCAACCCATCTGCACCAGCCACGAGGCCGTCATGGTAGCCCGGACGCCGTTGTCGTCCACCAGCACCACGCGGGCGCCCAGGGTGCCGCACCATTGATCGATCCCCTGTACCAGTTGCCCGCCCGGCGCGTTGCGGACGCCCTCGGGATGCCCGGCGGCATATTCGACCGGGTCCCGCACATCCAGGACGTACAGGGTGCGCGCGTCGGCCTCGGCCCGCCACTGGGCCAGCGTCTCGTGGTTGATCGTTTGTACCCCGAACCGCTCGGCGGCGGCCTGGGCACTGGCCCGGCCCTTGGGCAGGGCGGCCGCGCTCGGCGGCGGCACCAGGCGCGACTGCCCACGCTCCAATTCATAGCCCGCCAGGTGCCAGCCCATGGTGCCGTTCTTCAGGGCCACGACTTTGTTCGGGATGGCGGCATTGATCAGGGATTGGGCACCGATAATGCTGCGGGTGCGGCCGGCGCAATTGACTACCACAAGGGTATCGGGATCGGGTGCGGCATCGTGCACCCGGGCCGCCAGTTCCGCGCCGGGGCAATCGATGCCGCCGGGAATGTTCATGACGTGGAATTCGTCCAGGGGCCGGCTGTCCAGGATCACCAGATCCTCGCCCCGCGCGCGCCTGGCGTGCAGCTCCTCCGCCTCGATGTGGGGCGTGCCATAATGGTGCTCCACATATTCGCCAAAGGCCTTGCAGGGCACATGCACGCCGGAAAACAATACATAGCCCGCCGCTTCCCAGGCCGCGATGCCCCCCTTCAGGCAGGAAACATCCCCATACCCAAGCATCACCAGTTTGGCCGCCGCCCGTTCCGCAAAGCCGCCGCCCCCATCGACAAGGACAACCCGGGTGCCAAGCCGGGGGACCAGATCGCCGGCCAGCAGTTCCAGCGAGCTAAGCGGCATGGGCACGGTGTAGAACAGGTGTGATTGGGAATGGGCGCCTTCCTCGCGCACGTCCAGCAGGGCCAATTCGCCGCCGTCCCCCAGCATGGCTTTCAGCGCCTCGGCGGTCACATAATTTGTCATCGAACGCTCCTATTCAGCCGGCTGTGCCGATTCTTCCAATTTGGCGCCCCGGCCCCGCTCCACCGCCGCGGAAACCAGGCTTAACAGGGGCGGGATGATCAGCAACGTCAGGGCCGCCGACAGCGACAGCCCGCCCAGCACCACGGAACCCAGACCACGATACAGCTCCGATCCGGCGCCGCCGAAAACCACAAGCGGCAGCATACCGAAAACCGAGGTCAATGTAGACATGAAGATCGGCCGGATGCGGTTGCGCACCGCCTCGATTATGGCCGCATCCGCATGCAGGTTATCGTGGCGCACCAGAAACAACGTCTGATGCACGATCAATATGGCATTGTTGACCACGATACCGATCAATATGACGAAGCCCAGCATGGTCAGCATATCCAAGGGCTGGAACGTGAAGACATTCAGCAAGGCCAGGCCTAAAACCCCGCCCGCCGTGGCCAGGGGCACGGAGAACAGGATGATCAGGGGATAGAGGAAGCTTTCGAACAGCACCGCCATGACCAGATAGACAATGATCACCGCGACCGCCAGATCGACCACCAGATGGTCCCAGGCGGCGGTCAGTTTATCGGCCGTCCCCGACAGGCGCATCTTCACCGATGCCGGGATGCCCTTGGTGTTCAAGGCGTCGATCACCTGGTTCTGTAGAATTTCCATGGCCGCCTCCAAGGGCAGCTCGGGCCGGGGCCTGACTTCAAGGGTGACGGTGCGTTCCCGCTCCACATGGCGAATTTCCGTCGGGCCGGCGGTCATCTCGATATCCGCCAACGAGGCCACGGGCAATATGGTGCCTGAACGGGTGACCACGGGCAGATTGCCGATGCCCTGGGTGGCGGTGATCTGTCCATCGGGGCCCACCAGCATCAAATCAATGCGGCGGCCGTCGATGGTGACCTCGGCCACCCGCAGGCCGTCATTGAAGGCGTCCACGGTCAGGCCCAATTCCAGGGCGGTGACGCCGTTGTCGGCGAGCAGCACCGGATTGGGCACCACGCGGATTTCCGGCGCGCCCAGCTCCAACCCCGGCTTGGGCCGCAACTGGTTGCCCTGTTTGCGCGGCAGGGTCTTGCCGATCAGCCGGGCGGCCTGGCGGGCGACGTCCAGCACCACGTCCAGATCAGGGCCCGAAACCTCCAGATTGATACTGCGTCCGCCGCCGATGCCCCGGCCAAACAACGAGCGTTTGGAGATAAAGCCATAGGTTCCCGGCTCGCGGAAGATCGGCGCGCGGAGCACGGGGATCAATTCCCCCACCCGTTCCGGATCGATGGCGGAGGCGCCGATGAAGGTGGTGGCGCGGGCCGCTACATAGAAAAAATTCTCGATCTTCGGCGGCTTGCCCGGTTCGGACTCCGGCCCGGTTTCAGACGCCCACAGGGGGCGCACGGCGTTTTCCAATTCCCCGGCGATGGCATTGGTGGTTTCCAGGTTATAGCCCGGCGGCGGCAGAATAACGCCAAAGATCAGATTACGGTTGCCGTCGGGCAGGTAATCCAGCTTGGGCAGAAAGGCCCAGGTGGCAATGGCGCCGGCGCCGCACAGCACGGCCACGACGGTGATCGCCAGGCCGCGGCTTTTCACCACCATGTGGGTAAAGCGCAATATGGCCCGGCTGAAGGCAGCCGCGAAATTATCCAGCAGCGGCAGGCGCAGGGGACTATCCAGGCTTTTCATGCCGTCCCGCAACAGCCGCCGGGACAATGCCGGCACCACGGTGACCGAGACGATCAAGGACAACAGCACCGAGACGGAGATGGCCACGGCGATATCCCGGAACAACTGCCCCACTTCCAGTTTCATCACCAACAAGGGCAGGAATACCAGGACCGTGGTCAGGGCCGAGACCAGAATGGCGCCCCAAACCTGCTGCGCGCCCAAATAGGCGGCGATCTTGGGGCGGGTGCCTTCCTGGCGGTGGCGATAGATATTTTCCAGCACCACGATGGCCGCATCCACCACCATGCCGACGGAAAAGGCAATGCCGGCCAGGGAAATCACGTTCAGGGAGCGGCCCAGGGCGGCCATGGCGACAAAGGCCCCAACCACCGAGACCGGAATGGCCAGGGAGATCACCAAAGTGGCCCGGGCCGAGCGCAGGAACAGCAACAACACCAGGGCGGCCAGGATGCCGCCGACGATAATGTTGTTCTGCACCAGATCAATGGCGGAGTTGATGTAGATGGTTTCATCATAAACCTGGCGAATGGTCATGCCCACCGCCGGCAGGGTAACTTCCGCCAGTTCCTTGATGACCTTTTTGATGCCGGCCATGACCTCGATAACATTGGCACCGGTATCACGGACGGTACTGGCGGCCAGGGTCGGGTTGCCCAGACTGCGGATGTGGGCGGTGGGTGATTTGTGAGAAAACTCCACCAAGGCGATGTCGCCGATGGTGACCCGGCCGATACGGCCCGTGCCCTGGTCGCCTTCCGAGCGCACCAGCACGGCCGCGACCTGTTCCGGGGTCTTGAATTCACCCACCGTGCGCACCACGTAACGGCGCTTGCCCTCGACCACGTCGCCCCCCGACATGGAGGTATTTGCGGCTCTAAGGGCGCCCACCACGTGGGGCACGGTCAGGCCGTATCGGGCGAGTTTTTCAGGATCGACAATCACCCGCAATTCCCGCTCGCCACCGCCATAGACGTTGACGCGGGAGACGCCGGGCACCCGTTCCAGGCGTTCACGCACCAGATCATCGACCAGGTCCAGTTGGGTGTGGATCGGCTTGTTGTTGCCCGGCAGGCGGTCGATAATAAACCAGCCAATGGGATTGTCGTCCGAGGACGAGGTGCGGATGGTCGGCTCGTCGGCCTCGTTCGGATAACCGGTGACCCGGTCCAGGCGGTTGGCCACCAACAGCAAGGCCCGGTCCATGTTCTGATTAATATCGAATTCAAGGGCGATGCGGGCCCGGCCGTCCTCGGCCCGGCTGGTAATGGAGGTGACGCCGGGCAGACCCTTCAAGGCCTCTTCCTGGCGGTTGATGATTTCCCGCTCCATTTCAGCGGGCGCGGCGCCGTGCCAATTGGTCTGGATGTTCAGTACCGGCCGGCGGACATCGGGGGTCAACTGAATGGGGATGGTCTGCAGCGCCAGCAGGCCGAACAACAGCACCATCAGAACGGCGGAGACCACGGCGATGGGCCGGTCGATGGATAGGCGGATCAGGTTCATCGGCCGGTCCTATCTATCCCTTGCCCTTTCGGGCGCGGATGCGCACGGGCTGGCCGGGGAACAGTCGCTCGTTTCCGCGCACCACAACCACGTCGCCGGCTTTCAAGCCCTTGCGCACCACGAAGCGCCCGCCCACCGCATCGCCAATTGTGATGGTACGCGGCTTGGCCGCGCCTTCGACCACGACAAAAACCATGTTATTGCCACGCCGCTTCAAGACCGCGTCCTTGTGCACGGAAACCACATCCTGGGCGGCGGAGATGGGTACGGCCACGGTGACGCTTTGATTGCCGGCCAGGCTGCCGCGCAAGGGCCCCAGATCGACCGTGAAACGGACCGCCCGGGTGCGGGTTTGCGGGTTCTCCTCGGGCACCACGGCCCTGACCCTGGCGGCCAAGTTGGCGCCGTTGATGCGCACGGCGACCTCCGTGCCCGGCTTCAGGCCGCCGATGCGTTTGACGGGGACATCCGCCTCCACCTCCAGGGCGCTGTCATCAATCAAACTGACTACTGCCTGGCCCACGTTGACAAAGGCGCCCACATCCGTGTGACGTTGCGTGACGACGCCGGGAAAGGGCGCACGGATAGTGGTGTAATCCAAATCAATCTGGGCCAGGCGTGCCTCGGCCTCGGCCTGTTTCAGGCGCGCCGCGGCCTCCGCCACCGAGGCGTTCAACATGGCGACTTCCTGGCTCATGGTATCGAATCTTGAGGCGAGATGGGCCGCGGATTTCGTTCTGCGCAGTTTTTCCAGGCGCTGCATCTCCTGGTTTTTCATTTTCATTTCCGCCCCACGCGCCGCCAGCCGGGCCTTGTGGGAGGCAACCTCGGCGGCGCGCCGTTCGCGCATCCAATGCAGGCGTTCGCGCACCAGCACCGCCACCACGTCGCCCTTTCTCAAACGGTCGCCCACATCCACCCGCATCTTCGCGACCGGGCCGGCGACCCTGGCGGCGACCACGCCGGCGCGCCGGGCCACCAGACGGCCCAGTACGGGAATGGTCTGGCTGACCTTGTCCGCGCGCACCTTGTCGATGCCCACCAAGGCGGCGCGGGGGCCTTTCTTCTTGGCCGGCTTGGATTGCGCCAAGCCGGCTTCGGGCGCGAGGGACAAGGTGAACGCCAGAACCCCGGCCAAAACCGAAGCCAGAACGGGGATCGTCGATCGACGGTGAATAATAGACAATTGACACAAATTCATGGATTCATACCAAGCAATAGCGAACACACACTGATGGAAGCCAGAGCGCAAGGTGGCATCGCACGGCGCGCTATTCAAGACATCTTAACGTGACGTTTTATGTAACGGCTTGCCATGCGTCCGGCAGGGCAGGGTTATGGGGCCGGATTACTGGATCCGTTCGGCCGGGAAATGCAGGCTCGCCGTGGTGCCTTCATCGGGCATGGAATCCAGCGCCAGTTTGCCGCCGTGCAGCTCGGCGATGGCCGTGGTGATGGCCAGGCCCAGGCCGCCGTGCATGCGGCTGGGGCTGTCGTTCAGTTGGGCGAAGGACAGCCGCGCCCGGTCCAACTCCTCCGCCGTCATGCCGACACCGCTGTCGCGCACAAAGAGGTTCAGCCCCGACCCCTTTGCATGCGCGACGCCGATTTCAATCTCACCGCCCGCGGGGGTGAATTTGATGGCGTTTGTCAACAGGTTCAACAGCATTTGTTTGATCTTGGCCTGATCGCCGATCAGATCGGGAAAATCGTCGGGCAGACTTTCCACCAAGATCAGGCCCTTGCTGGCGGCCTGTTCGGTGATCATGGCAATGGCGCCCTCGATGCAAACCTCCAGATCGACGGCGCCTTCGGACAACTTCAAATCTCCGGCTTCGATGCGGGACATATCCAGGATGTCATTGATCACAACCAGCAAATCACGGCCGGACTGGTTGATGGAATGGAGGAAATTGAGCTGTTCCTCATCGTCCAGGCGGTTATCGCCGGTGTCGGCCAGCAGGTCGGAAAAACCGATGATGGCATTCAGGGGCGTGCGCAATTCGTGGCTGACATTGGCCAGGAACTGGGTCTTTGCCTTGTTGGCGATCTCGGCCGTGTCGCGGGCCTTGATAATCTCCGCCTCCGACTGCTTGCGGGCGGTAATGTCGGTGACCGAACCGGCGATGCGATAGGCATGGCCGGTGGAATCCCGCAGGGCCAGGGCCCGATCGGCGATCCAGCGCTGTTCGCCGCTATGATGGCGGACGCGGTATTCCATATCGAATATGCGGCTGTCTCCATCCAAATGCTCGCGCCAGCCCTGATGATAGGGCTCCTGATCGTCGGGATGTATCTGGGCTACCCAATCCTCGCGCTGGAAACCGCTGGGTTCGGCGGTTGAGCCGATGATGGAGAGAACCCGGGGCGAGACATAGAATCGATTGCCGCGCAGGTCCATGTCCCACAGCCCCTCGTTCGAGGCCAAGGAGACCAGGGCATAGCGTTCCTGGGCATCGCGCAGTTCGCCCTCCCTGGACTTCAACTCGGTCACGTCGCGCACCAGCGTCAGGGTGCCACCGCCAGCGCTTTGCCGATCAATGGTTTCGTATTCCCGCCCATCCACCATCCGTCGTTCAGAGATGCCGCCGATCCAGTGGCGTTGTTGGCGCTGTTCGAACCAGGTCCGGGCGGCGGCGTGGGGAACATATGCCGCCTCCACCTCCGCCTGCAGCACATCGTCAAAGAAGGCGCCTTCGTGCAAATTGCGTCCGATCCGGCCAAAAATATCGCGATAAGCCTGATTGCACAGCACCAGATGGTCGTTTCTGTCCCATATGGCAATGCCTTCGTCGAATTTATCCAGCATGGCATGCAGCAGCTGGGTTCTGGGTGCCGCTTCCGCCGCGACGGCCTCGTGGGTCTGTTGCACAATGAACCGGCGCAAGGCCAATGCGGCGGTGGCGGACAGCAACAGCCCCGTAACGCCGAATAGCATCAATATGGCCGGTGGCACGGCCAGCTCCAGGACGTCACGGGCGGCCACGGTGGCCAGCGCCGTCAAGCCGCCGGCCAGGACAAAGACCAATACAGCGACCAGCGTCGCGATGCTTGCCGCGGGATCAGGTCCGTCCGGGCGGTCCCCGCTACTGTACGCGCGGCCAAGTCCAATGACGGCGGCGCCATCTCCACTGTCCTGCCGTACGGCTATACTCTGCATATACAAATGCCCTTGCCAACCGCGCGTCGAACACACGGCGGTTGCTTTCCCCTTACAACGCTCATCATTGCCGGACTAGTATTGCCAATTTGTACGAACAAACTCCTAACAATCATTAACAGAATCATTTAACTACTTGTTGCCATTAGGTTTGTGCTAATAATCGTGAATGTGTGGACGCTATAGCCTGACCGTGCCCGAAGAGGCCATGCGCCAGTTGTTCGACCTGCCGGCGGCAGGCTGGATGTCGCCGCGCTTCAACATCTCGCCCAGCCAGATTGCCCCCGTGCTCCGTCGGGACGAGAATAGCGGCCGCATGGTTGTGGACGGCATGACCTGGGGTCTGATCCCCAGCTGGACCAAGCAATCCACCGGGGGGCAAAAAATTCAGGCGGGCCAGATCAACGCGCGCAGCGAAACAGCGGCGGAAAAACCTACCTTCCGGGCCGCTTACCGCCGCCGCCGTTGCCTGATTCCCGCCGATGGCTTCTACGAATGGCAAAAAATCGAGGGCGGCAAACAGCCCTATTGGATCAGCCGCGCCGACGGCGCGCCCTTTGTCTTTGCCGGCTTGTGGGAAACCTGGGGCGACAGTCACGGCACGGAAGTGGTCAGCTTCGCCATTCTGACGACCGAGGCAGCGGACGACATTCGGCCCATTCACCACCGTATGCCGGTCATTCTCGAAAAACCGGAGTTCGAGGCCTGGCTGGACCCGGAACAAACGCCACGGACCGGTCTGTTCGCGCCCGCGCATGCCCCCCGCATGCAGGCCCGACCGGTTTCCCGCCGCGTCAACAGCCCCCGCAACGATGATGCCGCTTGTTTGCAGGAGGCGCCGAAATCTCCCGTTCAGGGCAGTTTGTTTTAGTTGATGCCCAGCCGGCGTTCGACAATACCCAGCCAGCCGGCCAGGCAAACCCCGATGAAACAGCAGATGGTCATCAGCCAGTATGTTCCGGCCCAGCCGCCAAATCCCGCGATCATCACCGCCATGGCCGGCGGCCCGGCCAGGGAGCCGATGGCGGCACCTTGCACCACGGCGCCATTGACGGTGCCGATCATTTCGGGCCGGGGCGCATGGGCCGCCGTGCCCGCCAGGGCGGCGGCGGGCAGCAGGCCGCCAAAAAGATTGAAGGCAAAGGCCAGGGGCAGTTTCCAGACCAAAAGCACCGCCGGGGCGAATATCCCGGCGGAACATATCAGCATCAAGATGTAGGCGGCCAGCATCAGCCTCCAGCGACGGGCACCGCGATGCAATAGCCATGCCGCCAGCAGATTGCCCAGAGCATTGCCGAAAACCACCAACGCCGTGGCCATTCCCGCCTGGTGCGGCGCGAAGCCCATGACCTCGATCAAATAGGTGGGCAACCAGGACGCCACGGCAAAAAACTGGATGGCGTACAGGGCAAAGCAAATGCCCAGCAGTATCGGGCCCGGGCGCCATACGGCCCGGCCCAGACTGCGCCACGGCACCCCGGCCGCCCGTTTGGGCGCTTCCGGCCAGCGGCGCGGCGAGGTCAACCAGGCCACCAAGAACATACAGACCAGGGCCAAGGCCGCGGCCGCGATCCAGACCCCCCGCCAGCCGTAAACAGCGGCGATGAGTGGGCCACCCAGCAGGGCCAGGGCAATACCCGTGGGCATGAAACTGCCCCAGGCGCCCATGGCAAGATTGCGCTGGCGTGGCGCCGTCGCGGCCACGATCAGGCGCGGAGCGGTGACCGTGCAGGCCAGGATGGTGGCGCTTTCCCCCGTGCGGCAGAGCAGCAACCATGTTCCATGTTCGGCGAAGGCGCCCGCGAAGCCAAGGGCCGCGAAACCGCCCAGCCCCGCCAGCATGACCTGCCGGGCCCCCAGTTTGTCCGCCAGCGCGCCGCCTAGAACACCGAACAAGGCGCCGGAAAAATTAAACAACGAGGCCAGCCAGCCGGCCGCCACCAGGGACAGGGCCAAATCGTCCTGCAGCCGGGTGATCAGAGGCGGCACCTTGCCCACCTGAATGGCGGCGACAATGCCGCAGGTGATGGCCAGGGCGACGATGCCCCAGCGGGTGTTGCCCGCCGTCAGCCTATCCGGCAACCTAGACGACCTTGCCGGGGTTCATGATGTTGGTGGGATCCAAGGCGTCTTTGAGGGTTTGCATCAGGTCCATTTCCACGTCCGATTTATAACGCCTGGCCTCGTCCCGGCGCAGGCGGCCCAGGCCGTGTTCGGCGGATATGGAGCCATTCAATTCGGAAATCAGGTCATGCACGATGCGGTTGACGGCGCCGTATTCCTTGGCGAAATCGGCGACTCGTTCACCCAGGGGCTGGGCCGGATTATAGTGGATATTGCCGTCGCCAATATGGCCGAAGGCCACGCAGCGGACGCCGGGATAGGCTGCCGCCAGGGCCTGGTCGGCCCGTTCGATGAATTCCGCGATGCGCGAGAGCGGCACCGAGACGTCATGCTTGACCGACTGCCCTTCGTGATTTTGCGCCTCGGGGATCGATTCCCGGATTTTCCACAAGGCCTGTCCCTGGGCGCGATTGGCGGCGAGTACGGCATCAAGGACCTCGCCGTCCTCCAAGCCGCCGCCCAGCAGGCCCTCGACCGTGTCGCGCAGGCTGTCGGGTGGGCCCTGGCCCGAAATCTCCATCAACACATACCAGGGATAGCTTTGTTCCAACGGGTCGGGCACGCCGGGAACATTGCTCAGGACGAAATCGATGGCCCGGCGCTGGATCAATTCGAACGCCGTCACCTGCTCTCCCACGGCTTCGGTCGCGCGGCTCAACAATGACAGCGAGGCAGCCGGGTCGGGCACCGCCACCAGAGCGGTCTGTATCTCGGTCGGTTTCGGGAACAGCTTCAACACCGCCGCCGTAATGATGCCCAAGGTGCCTTCCGCGCCAATGAACAATTGTTTCAGGTCATAGCCGGTGTTGTCCTTGCGCAGGCCGCGCAGGCCGTCCCAGATACGCCCGTCGGGCAGCACGACCTCCAGGCCCAGAACCAGATTGCGGGCATTGCCATAGCGCAGCACCTGGGTGCCGCCCGCGTTGGTGGACAGGTTGCCGCCGATCTGACAGGAGCCTTCCGCCGCCAACGACAGCGGAAACAGCCGATCGGCGTCAGAGGCCGCATCCTGCAGGCTGGCCAGAATACAGCCCGCATCCACGGTCATGGTGTTGTTCACCGTATCAATCTCGCGAACCCGGTTCATGCGCGTGGTGGACAAAATGATCTCGGCGCCGGTGTCATGGGGCTGGCTGCCCCCCGTCAAGCCGGTGTTGCCGCCCTGGGGCACCATGGGCGTCCCGGTTTCGGCACAGATCGCCACCACCGCGGCCACCTCCGCCGTATTGGCTGGGCGGACCACCATGGGCACCCAACCGCGCCAGTTATCCCGCCAGGATTGGCACAGCGGCGCGATCTCGTCCGGGTCCGTGGTGTAGCCCTTGGGCCCCACGGCGGCCTTTAGGCGCTCCAGAACCGCCGCCGGCACGGTATTTGGTTTTTCAGTGTTTGCTTGCATACGCTCATGTAGCCCTTTTGCCATGCGGCAACAAGGCCAGGAACACGGGACGGCACCGACTAGGGCCGTGGCGCCGCCGCCCGGCGCAGACGGTCATTGATGGCCGCGCCCAGGCCTTCTTCAGGCACCGGCGCCACGGCAATAGTATGTTCAGGGGCCCGGCCTGGTCCCTGGTCCAGTTGCCGCAGCATGGCGAACAGGTTGGCCGCTGCTTCGATCAGATCGCCCTTCGGGCTCAGGTTCGGCTGATCAGGATAGGAGGGTCCAAAGCCCAAGAGCACCTCGCCCGGTTCAGCCGCCGTCGCATTCAGGCGCAATCCCTTGTCGGGTGCATAATGGCTGGCCAATTGGCCCGGCGAACTGGGTGTTGCCGTCGCGCCGGCCCGGCCCAGGGCACCCGCCACGGCCTCCAGCCGTTCCACGGCAATGCCCCCAGGGCGCAGCAGGACCGCTTGATCCCCGGCAAATCCGACCACGGTGCTTTCCAAACCAATGCCGCAGGGCCCGCCGTCCAGGATCATGGCGATGCGGCCGCCCAGTTCATCGCGCACATGGTGGGCGGTGGTCGGGCTGATGCGACCGGAGCGGTTGGCCGACGGCGCCGCGATGGGGCGGCCGACGCGGGCCAGCAGGGCCTGGGCATTGGCGTGGCTGGGCACCCGCAGGGCGACGCTGTCCAATCCGGCCGAGGCGACGAGGGCGATGGCGCAGCCGGGAACGCGGGGCAGCACCAGGGTCAGGGCGCCGGGCCAAAACCTAGCCGCCAGGGCGCGGGCGGTGTCGTTCCAGATGGCAAAGTCCTTGACCGCGCCGATGTCCGAGAGGTGCGCGATCAGGGGATTGAACGCGGGGCGTTCCTTGGCCGCGAAAATTGCCGCCACCGCCCTGTCATTGGTGGCATCGGCACCCAGGCCGTAAACGGTTTCGGTGGGAAAGGCGACCAATTCGCCGGCCCGCAGCAAAGCCGCCGCCCGCTCCCGGTCCGCGGCAAGTTCAGCCCGGCCCCAAAGAGCCGTTCCCACAGCCATCTATGGCTCCATATCCTCGGTGGTCAGATGATGCAGCACGGCCTCCGCCGTCAGCTTGCCGTCCTGATCGATGCAACGGTAGCAGCGGCGGTCGGGGTCCGCATACAGGTTCAATTCGCCATCCCAGAACACCGGCCGCATGAAGCGGGTATCGAGATCCATTTCCCAAGGCATGGCATGGGTGACGATAACGCCATGCAGAGCTGTCAGTTGCATCAGACCCTGGGCAATGGGCGCGCGGAAACCGCGGGATTGGGCAAACGCGGGATCGGAATGGATTTTGTTGCCAACCTCCTTGGCGAAACCGGCGACTTTGTCCGGGTTCAGCCTCAGCCCACCCACGACATCCATGCCCGCCACCGGATCCGATCTGTCGGAATTGGACGGCGATTTTTCCGGCGGCGTGGCAAACGGCAGAAGATGCTCCGTTGCCATGCGCAGGGGAACCGTTTGGTCGGCCCGGCGGAAGGCTGTATTGCAATGCAGATGCCGGCCCCGGGCACTTTCGCCAAAGGGTTGAACCTCGGCCTCCACCGTAAGAACTTCATCCAGGCGGACGCGGCCGGTTTGAAAGATCCGCTGACGAACCAGGACCCGGCCATCGTTCGGCAGACCGGCGTTGGCGATGACGCGGGAGATATCCTGGGCGAATATCGTGGCATCCGCGATGGTGCCGAAAGCTGCGCCCGTCGCCTCCGCCCTCACGTCAGTGGCTTGGTGATAGTGGTTCTGCCGAGCCTGGTCCACATGGGTGGACAGAACAGGAAATTGTGTCCCCTCCGGCGTGCTATCGTAGGCGTTCAAGGCGCCGCTGAGTTCTTTGATCTGGTCGTTCATTTTCGCTTTCTATTCCCGCAACGACGAGGGGCGTTGCCTTTCACCGCAGAGATAGCATATTACCGAACCAATCGGTCAATCCAAAGACAGCCAAAGGGTCAGCCATCATGAGTGCGTATCAAGCCCCCTTGAAAGATATCCGCTTTACCCTCAATCAGATCTGCGATCTGGAGGCGGTTTTGAGCCTGCCGGCGTTCGCGGATACGGACGGCGAGACGGCCGAAGCGGTGCTGGCGGAGGCGGGCAGGCTGGCGCAAGGCATCCTGGCGCCCCTGAACCGGCAGGGGGATACGCAAGGTTCCACCCTGGCCAACGGCGTCGTGACCACGCCCGACGGTTTCCGCGAGGCCTATGCCGCCTTTCGCGATGGCGGCTGGAACGGCATTCCCTTTGATCCCGACTACGGCGGCATGGGCCTGCCGTTGTCCATTGCCAATGCCTGTGCCGAATTGTGGAACAGCGCCAACATGGGCTTTGCCTTGTGTCCCATGCTGACCCAGGGCGCGATCGATGCCATTGGCGCCCACGGCAGCGCGGCGTTGAAGCAAACTTATCTGGAAAACCTGGTCACCGGCCATTGGACCGGCACCATGAACCTGACCGAGCCTCAGGCCGGCTCCGACGTCGGCGCGTTGCGCAGCCGGGCCGAACCGGCGGCCGACGGCTCCTGGCGCATCAAGGGGCAGAAAATATTCATCACCTATGGCGAACACGACTATGCCGACAACATCATCCACCTGGTATTGGCGCGGACGCCCGACAGCCCCGAGGGCACGCGGGGCATCTCCTTGTTCGTGGTGCCGAAATTCCTCGTGAATGAAGACGGCGGCCTCGGCGACCGCAATGATTTGCGCTGCATTAATCTGGAGGAAAAGCTGGGCATCCATGCCTCCCCCACCGCCGTGATGAGTTTCGGCGACAACGAGGGCGCGGTCGGCTACATGCTGGGGGAAGAGAACAAGGGCATGCGCTGTATGTTCACCATGATGAACACGGCCCGCTTGGCGGTCGGGATCGAGGGGCTGGCCATCGCCGAGGGTGCCTATCAGCACGCCGTCGCCTACGCCCTGGAACGGCGCCAGGGCAAGGCCATTGGCGCCACGGAACCGGGGTCCTCGGCCATTGTGGAGCACGCGGATGTGCGCCGCATGCTGATGACCATGAAGGCGCAAATCGATGCCATGCGGGCGCTCTGCTACCTCAACGGCCAGGCCCTGGACCTCTCCCGCCAGCACGAGGACGAGGAACAGCGGGCCTGGTATGGCCAGTTGGCGGAATTGCTGACGCCCTTGTCCAAGGCCTGGTGCACGGATCTGGGCTGCGAGGTGGCCTCGCTCGGGGTGCAGATCCATGGCGGCATGGGCTTCATCGAAGAGACCGGCGCGGCGCAATATTACCGCGATGCCCGGATCGCGCCGATTTACGAAGGCACCAATGGCATTCAGGCCCTGGATCTGGTGATGCGCAAGCTGACCATGGCGGGCGGCGGGGTGGTGCGCCGCTATCTGGCCGAGATGCGCGAACTGGACCGTGACCTGGCGGACGGTGGCGCGGATTTCGCGGCCACGCGGGCCAATCTGACCGCCGCCCTGGATAGCCTGGAGGCTGCTTCCACCTGGCTGTTGGGCGCCATGGCCGATGATCCCAACGCCGGCGCCGCCGGCGCCAGCCCCTATCTGCGCATGTTCGGCATGACCGTCGGCGGCTATCTGATTGCCAAGGGTGGCCTGGCGGCGGCGCGCATGGCCGGGAATTGTGATGCGGACGGGCCTTTCTTGGCGGGCCGGGTGGCCACCGCGCGGTTTTATGGCGAGCAATTGTTGCCCCAGGTCCCCGCCTTGCTGCCCAGCATAACCGCCGGCGCGGCGCCACTATTCGCCATTGAGGCGAATTTACTGGTGAATTAAGAAACCTGTCTTTGGCGATTCGTCCGCCCCTGGCTGGAATCGGGCCGCGTTGGGATAAATAAATCGTTAAAAAACAAACTGTTACGCAGGTTCTTTGTGGCTGCTTTCCGTTCCTCTGCAATATCTGGTAGAGGAAGGGTGGGCTAGTATCAGTGAACGCACTATCGGAAAGACTCATAAAAGACAGCTCACCTCGTAATGGTTCAAACGAGAGGGGCGAGATGCGCAACCTTCTTGCGAGGGTGCAGGCAAATATTGGCCGGCAGCTGCTGTTGAATGATCTGGTCGCCACGATCGAGACGGATTTCGAGGAATATGGCCGCGTGGTTGACGAGGCTCCGTCGTGGCACGACAAGCGCGTCGCTCCTACCGACCCCGATCACAATACCCTGGGGCCGAAGAATGCCTATTGGGTCTGTGTCCGCGATGGCGAGGGCGAGGTGGTCACCTGCAGTGCCCAGCGGGTTTGGAGTAAAAGCCGGCTGGTGGACATGATCAATGCGGGCCGCTTCCTCTATGACGGCAGCAAGGACGAGGGCCAGGACAACCTGCATCTGTTTACCGAAGGCCTTGGCCATATCGAAGGCAATATCGCCTATACGGGCGGCGGCTGGGTTCACCCCAAGCTCCGGGGCAAGGCAGTGTCGACCATGGCCATCATGCTGGCCTAGGCCAAGATGCTGCAGGATTTCGACGTGGATTACTG
>JAPYUH010000003.1:14031-27527 GCA_029936195.1 Alphaproteobacteria bacterium | reverse complement strand
GGAGTACTGTTTCTCCATGGTCCGCCCGGATTTCATCGAAAAGGGCATGGCGCTTCGCACCTACCGATATTATCACATGGATTTTGGCGCTACCCTGTGGTGCGCCGAAAAGGGTGAGCGCATTGACTTCTGGGTCCTGCATAACAGCCGGGCCGACCTGATGCGTGAAATGACCTTGTGGATGAACGCGTCCGGTTAGAGAAGTTCAACTATCGGATCGACTGTCATTGAATTGCCGATCCGGCTCGAACGCCATTGAAAAACGCTCTATTTTCGGCTGATTTCAGCTGAAAGCGTGATCAGGCGGTCGATCTTGTCGGCTTTGTTGACCGTTGGGAAGATAATCCGGTCATAAGTAATTTCAACGCCGTCAAAAGTGCCGCTGATGCGGTGGGCCAGGGGGCCGCGGGCCGCCATCGCCTCGCCGTAGCAGGTGATGATGACATTCATGACGTCCCGGTCGGGCACATCGCGCATGCGCCGGGTGACAAAGTTCTGGTCATCGTAAACGTCGAATTCGCCGCCGAAAAAGGCAAAGACGTAATTCAGGGGATCATCCGCATCGGTGGCGATGACGGACGAGCGTCCGTTGAGGATTTCCGGCGCGCCAACGAGTGGCCCGAATCCTAGTTCTTCCCGTTGATAAAGCCCCCCTGACCGCAAAGTTGATACCAACGTTTCAACCCTGTAACGAGCTTCGGCCCTTGGACTTTCTCCAACGCTATATGTTCTACCCTCACCATAAGCGGCGTTACACTAAGTTACGAAAAAGTTAACTGCAAGCGTTTGATTCCCTTACGGATTCGAATGTTGCGAAATTAGCCAGTTTAAGCGGCGTTTTTTAGAATTTTGATTCGACCCACAGAATTACCCACACACATACCCACAAGTTGAGAATGCGCTTGCATCCGGTGGCCGCGCCGGCGCGGGTTTTTTCAAGCTTCTGTTTGACGCTAACGTCAACGTTAAGTTAGCATGGAGGCATCAAATTAAAACTTCCCGAAAGTGAAGCGACCCGTGCGTTCTGTAGTTGAGCGGGCATCATTCAACGCCCGGAAAGGCACGGCATGACGGCAGATATCAAGTCAATCACTCCGGTCGAATATCCCCATGCCGAGGCCGCCGCGTTCGGCCAGCCGCAAGAGGTCTCGCCCGGTGTGTTTTGGGTTCGCATGCCGCTGGAACTGACCGGCCTTAACCATATCAATCTGTGGCTGCTGCGCGATGGACCGGGGTGGAGCATTGTCGACACCGGCATGAACACCGACCGTATTCATGATCTGTGGGAGGGTGTCTTTGCCGATTTCCTTGGCGGACTGCCGGTCACCCGGGTCATTTGCACCCACTTTCATCCCGACCACATGGGCCAGGCCGGATGGCTGACCCGGCGTTGGGACTGCGCGCTTTGGGCTACCCACCGGGAATGGCTGCAGGGCCGCGTGGCCGAACTGGACCAGCACGAGCGCATGCCGGAATGGTATTTGAAATATTTCCGCCAGGTTGGCCTGTCGGAGGCCGCCTTGGCCGCAATGGCGAAACAAAGCTACAGGTATTTTGCCGCGGCCGTCACGCCGATCCCGCCCCAGGTTCATGCGGTCCGCGAAGGGCAGAGCATTCGTATTGGCGAGCATGATTGGCAAATTATAATCGGCCGGGGCCATTCGCCGGAACATATGTGCCTGTTCAATCCCGATACCAAGGTGCTGATTTCGGGCGATCAGATTCTGCCGAAAATTACCCCCCACATCGGCATCCATGCCTCCGAGCCCGAGGCCAATCCCCTGCAACTATATCTCGACACCCTGTCGAATTTCGACCATCTGCCCGACGATACCCTGGTCCTGCCGGCCCATGGCCTGCCGTTTTACAACCTGCACCCCCGCCTGGCCTATCTGCGCCAACATCACGATCAGCGCCTGGCCATCCTGGAAGATTATTGCGCCCAGCCGACCAAGGTGCTGTCTACCCTGCGGGTCATGTTCTCCCGCCGGCTGAATGATTTCGAGGCCCTGTTGGGCATGAGCGAGGCCATGAGCCATTTGCATTATCTGATGGCCCAGGGCCGCATCATCCGTGAAGCCAATGACGACGGCGTCTGGCTGTATCAGGCCAGCAGCCGGCGGGCGGATGCCGCCTAAGGTTGCATTGATCGGCCTGGACTGGGGCACCACCAGCCTGCGCGGATATCTGCTTGGAACGGGTGGCGAGGTGCTCGCCAAACGCAGTGAAAATTTTGGTATTTTGAACATTGAAAACGGGGAATTTGCCGCCGCGTTAAGACATTTGGCGGCCGATTGGCTGCAAACCGTCACCGTTCCGCCGATCATCGCCTCCGGTATGATCGGTTCCCGCCAGGGCTGGTGGGAGGTGCCCTATGGGGATTTGCCGGCGGGGCCGGAACAATTGTCGCCCCTGTGCTTTGACGGCTTTGACTACCCCATTCATATGATACCCGGGCTGACTTTTCGCAACGCCGATGGCATTCCCGATGTCATGCGCGGCGAGGAAACCCAGATTGCCGGAATGGATGCGGACGGCGTCTATCTGCTGCCGGGTAGCCACAGCAAATGGGTCTTGGTCGCGGACGGGCGGATCACCTGGTTCGCCACCTTCATGACCGGTGAATTGTTCGCCGCCTTGAAGGATCACACTATTTTGGGCCGCATGATGGTGGACGGGCGCGACGGCGACGCCTTCCTGCGTGGCGTTGGCGTGGGCCATGGCACGCGCGCCGCGCTGCAAAGTTTGTTCAGCGCCCGTACCCTGGCTCTGTTCGACGATATCCCCGTCGGCGGCGCGGCATCCTATCTATCGGGCCTGCTGATCGGGGCGGAGATTGCCGAAGCCCGTGCCTTGCTGGACAAATTACCGCCAAAGGTCACCATCATCGGTGCGGCGGAACTGGCCAAAGACTACCAAACGGCGCTTTCCCATTGCGGCCTGGAAAGCATGCTGGCGCCCCATGGCATAGTCGCGCGTGGCCATTGGCGCATTGCCCGGGCAGCGGGGTTATTGGCACCATGATCGAACTGGTGAACAGTCCGGCGAACAGTCCCGCCGCACATCTCGCCACCTTGCCCTTGATCGCCATTCTGCGGGGCATCAAGCCGGGGGAAGCGGTGGCGGTGGGCGAAGCCCTGTTCGCCGCCGGTTTCCGCATTATCGAAGTGCCCTTGAATTCGCCCGCGCCGCTGCACAGCATTGCCCAGCTAGCCGGCGCCCTGGGCCGGCGCGCCTTGATCGGGGCTGGGACGGTGATGAGCGGGGAGGCCGTGGACCAGGTGGCCGAGGCCGGTGGACGCCTGGTGGTGATGCCCCATTCCGACGCTGCCGTAATCGGCCGGGCCAAGGAGAAGGGCCTCTATTGCCTGCCCGGCGTGGCCACCCCGACGGAGGCGTTTGCCGCCCTTGCCAAGGGCGCCGACGGTTTGAAAATGTTTCCCGGCGAAGGGCTGCCGCCGGCCGTGGTCAAGGCCTGGCGGGCGGTGCTGCCGGCCGATTTGGGGCTGTTTCCCGTGGGCGGCATCACGGCGGAAAAAATGGCCGCCTACTACGCCGCCGGCGCCTCTGGTTTCGGCCTTGGCTCGGCCCTGTACAAGCCCGGCATGGACCCAGGGGAGGTGAGCGAACGGGCAGCCGCCTTCGTCGCGGCTTGGCGCGACATCGCCACATGACAAAAATATTGGCAACGGAACGGCTGCATCTGCGGCCCTTTGAAATGGCTGACCTGCCGTATCTTGTGCCGATCTATGGCGATGAAGCGGTCATGGCGATCCGCAAGATTGGTGTCCGGACCCCGGACCAGACGGAGACTGAATTGGCCGGCATCATCGAACATTGGCGGGACCGCGGCTTTGGCCTTTGGGCCGTGATCGACAAGACCGACAGGTCGCTGCTAGGTGAATGCGGCCTGCGTTATAGCGGCTACGGCCAGGAGGTCGAAATCTCCTACGGTTTGTCGAAACAGACCTGGGGCAAAGGCCTGGCAACCGAAGCCGCCTTCGCCATCCTCGATTATGGCTTCGGGGCTGCGGGCCTGGAAGAAATTGTCGCCATTGCCAGAGCCTCCAATCACGCCTCGCACCGGGTGATGAAAAAACTTGGCATGCATCTGAACAAAACCTGGGAAAGTGACGGCGTCGGGCTGGTCCGCTATTCTGTCACACGGGAAGACTATATACGGCATCAAACCGCGAGGACGACACCCACATGAAACTTTACGACCTGCCCGCCTCTCCCAATGCCCGCCGGGTGCGCATCTTCATCGCGGAAAAGGGCCTGGAAATCCCGTCAATCGCGATCGACATGACCAAGGGGGAAAACAAACGCCCGGAATATCTGGCGAAGAACTCCCTGGGCAAAATGCCCGTGCTGGAGTTGGACGATGGTACCTGTATTACCGAATCCGCCGCCATTTGCCGCTATCTCGACGATATCCATCCCGAACCCCCGTTGCTGGGCCGGACGCCCTTGGAGCGGGCCCAGGTGGAAATGTGGAACCGCCGCATGGAGTTGGAAATTCTGGTGCCCCTGATGCAGGTCTTCAGCCATACCCACGAAATGTGGAAGGGCGTCCTGACCCAGGTCCCGGAATGGGGCGAGGTCTGCCGGGTCAATACCCTGGCCAGGCTGGACTGGCTGGACGGCGAAATCGCCGGACGGGATTATATCGTCAACGATACCTACACCGTGGCGGATATCACCCTGCAATGCGCCCTGGTTTTGGGTAAGGCGGTGGGGGTGCGCGCGCCTGGGAATTTGTCTAATGTAGGGGCGTGGTTCGAACGGGCCGCCGGCCGGCCCACGGCGCGCGCCTGAGAATTGGAGATCAGATCATGACCAAGCAACTGCTGACCGGTTCCTTCGTGGCCTTGATATCACCCATGAACCAGGACTATTCCCTGGATTTTGGCGGCTTCCGCACCTTGATCGAGTTTCAGCGGGAACATGGCTCCTCCGGCGTCCTGATCATGGGCTCCAGCGGCGAGGTCTCTACCCTTAGCACCGAGGAACGTCACGCCATCGTGCGCGAAACCATGAAGCAGAAACAGCCCGGCATGGAAATGTGGTACGGCTGCACCGGCCCTACCACGGAAGCCACCATCGACTACGTCAAACAGGCCGCGGCGGAGGGCGCGGACGGTGCCATGATCGCCGCGCCGGCTTATATCTGCGCTTCCAACGACGACATCGTGGACTATTTTCTCGAGGTCGCCGATGCCGCCACAATTCCACTGGGCGTCTATAACAACCCGCCCAGGGTCAAAACCGATCTCGGCGCCGACGAAGTCTTGCGCATCGCCGCCCATCCCAACGTCCAGCTGTTGAAAGAATCCACCGGCCGCGTGGCCCAGGCCGCCCTGATCGCCCGGGCCCGGCCGCATATGAGCCTGATGTGCTGTTGTTCCCCGAACCTTGGCCTGATCGTGCCCACCATGAGCCTGGGCGGCCACGGCACGGCGAATATGACCGGCAATATCATTCCCCGGGAAATGGCCGTGATCTCCAAACCGTGGGAGGATTTTCAGGATGCGGAAAACTTCCGAGCCGCCTACCTGGCCAACCTGCCCATGCTGCATTACGCCTATTCCGCCATCAACCCGGTGCCCATGAAATCCCTCATGGCCGCCTTTGGCCTGCCGGCCGGGCCGTTGCGGAAGCCGCAAAAGCACCTGAACGGCGCCGCCCTGCAACGGGGCCTGGACGCTGCCCGTGAACTGGGCGTGGTCGAAACCTACGGCCTCTCGCCCATAAGCGCCTTGGCCGCCGCCGAATAGGCGCGCGCACTCAGGCAGGATCCGCAGTCGAGTTATTATCCATGGCGTGAAACATCTGACCGCATTTTGGGTACACGTAACAAGTACATGTCCCCAAATTCATGGACGCGCCCCTGTGGACGAACAGCAAGCGCGAAGTCAACGGCAATGCCCGCCTTCACCATAATTGATCAGAGGCCATTGCCGCGCCCTCGACCAGGCTGGCCAGTTTGGCCCAGGCGATCTCCGGGTCCACGGCGGGGCGTTCGGCGAAAGTAGCGAAGCCGCAATCGGAGCCGGCGATGACCCGTTCGCGGCCCACCTGGCCGGCATAGCGGGCGATCCGCTGGGCCACCAGTTTCGGATGCTCGATAAAGTTCGAGGTGGAATCGATGACACCGGGGATCACCACCTTGCCGTCGGGCAGGGGATGGTCGGCAAACACCTCCCACTCATGTTCATGGCGCGGATTGGCGCCTTCCAGGGCGATGGCATGGGGCCGGGCGCCATAGACCAGATCCAGAATTTCCGAGACCGGAATATCGTGGTGATGGGGCCCCTGGTAATTGCCCCAACAAAGATGAATACGCATGGCCTCGGGCGGAATATTAGCGGTGGCGGCGTTGAGCACCTCGATATGGCGGGCCGCGACCGCTCGGAATTCGGCGTTGGATTTCTTGCGGTGCACGATGTGGCGGCCCATGGCCAGGTCCGGGCAATCCAGCTGCAACACCGCGCCCGAGGCGACTATGGCTTCGTATTCGGGTTTCAATATGCCGGCCAGGGCGTCGAGATAGGCATCGTCATCGGGGTAATACTGGTTTTGCAGAAAGACCGAGACCACCCCCGGCGACGATGCGGTCAGGAACCCTTCGCCCGGATGATGGTCCGCCACGGCCGCCTGGAAATTCGCCAGATCCTTCCGCAACGGCCCCTCGTGGCGCACCGACAGGGGGCCGTCGCAGGCTGGGCCCTGCAGACTTCGTTCCGTGCCGCCCTGCTGTACCAGGCGGCGGGCATAGTCCATGTAATCGAGTAGATCGGCGGCGGCGCGGGTCTCCGTCGCCGTGCCGTCGAAACCGTTCAGGCGATCCTTTAAATAGGTGGCATAGCTGATCTTGCTCATCTCGCCATCGCTGACCAGATCGATGCCGATGGTCACCTGTCGGGCGACGATGTCATCGACGGCGCGGGCAACGCAGGCATCGAAGGCGGCCTCGTCATGGCTTTCGCCCTGGTCCTTATGATGCAGCAAGGTGATCAAGTCATCGGGCCGGGGCAGGCTGCCCACATGGGTGGTAAGGATGCGGTCGGTCGAGGTTTTCATGACGTCACTCCGGCTGTTTCCCTGGCAGCTTATACATCGGCGGGGGGACACGGCAAATTGGGCAATATTTCACTGTGAATTACCGCGAGATAGGTCTATCAGTTAACGCCCCGGGCTTCGCCGGGACAATGGGGTCAGATGTCGAAATCGGACGAAACACCATCCCAAAATCAAAGCCGCCGCGGTTTCCTAAAAACTAGCGCTGCGGCGGTCGGGGCGGCGGTTGGAACAGCAACGATTGCCGGTCTGCCGAAAGCAGCGGAGGCGGCGCCCAAACGCGGCGGCATCCTGCGTTTTGCCACCCGCTCCGATGCCCGCGGCCTGGATCCGCACAAGAACCTGACCTACAACGTCTCCCACCCCCTGGCGGCCACGACCCAAGGGTTGCTGGATCTGGCCCCGGACAAGGAGCCGGCACCGGGTATCGCAACGGAATGGGATATCTCGGACGATTTGCAAACCTATACCTTCAAGCTGCGTCCGGGCGTGACCTTCCACAATGGCACGAATGTAAACGCAGCCGCGGTGAAGTGGAATTTTGAGCGGATCATGGACCCCGAGATCGGTCATGCCTTCTCCCGCTCCAGCCTTGCGAACATCGCCTCGATCACCGTGGTCGACAAACTCACCCTGCGCTGCACTCTGAAACAACCCAGCGCGCTGTTTCTCGCCAACGTCACCTACTATCCCTGCAACCTGATTGCGCCCAACAGTGGCTTTCAGGCGGACGTGCGGCCCATGGGCTGTGGGCCGTTCAAGATCAAGTCATGGAAGAATTGGCAGCGAACGGAACTGGTCCGGTTCGAGAATTATTTCGAGACCGACGCCGCCGGTCATGCCCTGCCTTATCTGGACGGCATCGTCGGCCTGCCCCATAAACAGGACCGGGCCCGGCTGCTGGCACTGCAAAACGGCGACGCCGATTTGATCGACCATCTGGGCTATGCCGACGCGGGGCAGTTCCAGCGGCAATCAGCCGATAAGTTTCAGACTTGGAACGTCCCGCAAGTAGGCACCGCCTGGGTCGGCTTCAACCTGAAGACCGGGCCGTTCTCCTACCAAAATCCCGACGCCCTGGCCCTGCGCACGGCCGCCGCCCATGCCATTGACCGGGATGCCCTGCATCAATCGGTGTTCTACGGCCTGGGCAGCGTCGCCAAGGGCTTTTACGGCCCCGACAGCCCCTGGCACATGCCCGGCGTCACGGGCGCGCCGGAATACGACCCGGAAAAGGCTCGTTTTTTGATCCGCAAGCACAGCGCCCGGCACACCCCCATCATCCTGGTTTCGCGCCAGGACTTTGCCTACATGCATCAGGCGGGCGAGATTATCCAGGCCATGTGGGCCGAGGTCGGCTTCAAGGTCCGGCACGAAATTCACCCCAACAACGTGTTGCGGGAGAAATACCGCCAAGGCGCCAGTCAGGCCGGCGTCTATGACGCGGAATCCAGCGCCAACGCCTATCGCGCCGATCCCGACGGCTGGTTCTACCGCTCGCTGCGGTCCACCGCCTCGACCACAAAGCTGCGCAGCGGCTACCAAAACGAGGCCGTGGACAAATTGATCCAGGAGGCGCGGATTACCCGCGATCGGCGGCAACGCCTGACCCTCTATACCGAGGTTGAAAACATCATCAACCAGGACCTGCCCCTGATCTACACCCACACGGTGCCCTTGTTGCAGGGCGGGGTGAAATCCCTCGCCGGCTACCAACCGGCCTTTGCCGGCCCGTTCAGTACCGTACGTTCAGGCATCCGAACGGCCTATTTCAAGACTTAGACCAGGCGAAAACGGGTACCGCAAATCATCACGCAGTCGCCCGTTGCCGCCAGGCCCCGGGCCTCGGCCGCGGCTAGGATGCCGGCCCCATCGGCGGCCCGTATGTAAACGCCGCCCAGACCTTCCGGCCGGCCGTCGACGATCTCCACAAAGCGCAGGGTGGCATTGTCCAGGACGATTTCCGGCCCGCCGGCGGCGCCCGCCGTCACCGGATGGTGCAATATTTCTCCCCAACGCGCCGCCAGTGCACCTGGGTCGGGGCTTTGCAATTCGGCGCCGACCATGGCCGCCGTGCGTTCCAGACGGACTGCGCTTTTCCAGTTTCCTCCCGCCGGATGCCAGGGGCCGTCCGCCGCCTGGTCGCCGTCCATGGTGTCGGTCTCCAGCATGCAGCCCCCCGTGTCACGAGGGTGCAGTTGCAGACCCGTGAAATCGCCGTAGTTCAAGGCATTGGCAATGCGCACGTCCAGCGCGCCCATGCGGGCCCGTCGTTCTTCCACATTGTCGCATTGCAGGATAACCATATAACCGCCGTCGCCCCCTCGCCGGTCCAGATAGCGCCCGCCGGCGGTGCCTCCTTCCGTTGGCGCGACCACTTCCAGAAAGTTCGTGCCAACGGGCAACAGGGCATTTTCCAAGCCATACTTGCCCACGGCTGGGTCATGGTGGCAGGTCGCCAAACCCAGCACTTCCGTCAAATCCTCCACCGCCGGGGCCAACTCATGGGCCACCAAACAAATCTGCCGTAACCGTAACATCCGCTCTTCCTCTTCCCGAAATTAGCCTTGTCCCAACCAAATGCCGCGTTCCATGAACACCTCTTTCAACAGGACCGTTTCATCGCTCATGATACCATCAACCTCCAGGTCCAACAGCCGGTTCATGGTGGCGCGGTCGTTGATGGTCCAGACGTGAACCTTGAGGTTGCGGGCGTGGGCGCTCTGAATGAAACGTTGATCGACCACGGGCAGGCCGTAATGGCGCAAGGGCACCTGCGCCGCCAGGGCCGTGAAAGCGCCCATGGGCAGGCCCCAACTGGTGAAGCGCAAACGTACAACCTCGCCGGGACCCATGGAAGTACAGAGGCCGGGCCCCAGGGCGCGGCGCAGCTGGCCCAGGCGGCGGCCGGAAAAACAGCCCGCGCAAACCCGTTCCAGCACGCCGGTGCGGCCCAGCGCCTTGATCAGCGGCGCCAGAGCACTGTCATCCTTGGGATCAATGTTGATGCGCAGACCGGGCCAGGTGGCGAGCAATTCCTCGAACCGGGGGATCGGCTCCCGCCCGTGCACCCGGGCATGGGAGACTTCTGCCCAGTCCAGATCGGCGATGCGGCCCTTTTGGTCCGTGACCCGGTCCAGGCGGTCGTCGTGAAAGGCGACCAGCACGCCGTCGCGGGTGGCGTGGACGTCCGTCTCAATATAGCCATAGCCAAGGTCGACGGCGTCCTGAAAGGCGGCCATGGTGTTTTCCGGGTGGCTTGCCGCACTGCCCCGATGGGCGATGGCCACGGGAGATTGGGCGTCCATGTAGGGATGTCTGGTCACGCGGCCAATATAGCATTACAGAGGCAGACCGCCATTGCCGTGGGCAGACTGCCATTGCCGTGGGCGTGGCTTTCCTGGCACAGTAGCCAAAATTTGATAGTGAAAATAGATAGCGGAGAATTGGCGTGAGCTACGAGACCCTGGAATTTGAAATGCGCGGCGCTGTCGCCCATGTAACCTTGAACCGGCCCAAGGCCTTCAACGCCCTGAGCCTGACCATGTCCAAGGAGCTGTGCGATCTCTCCATCAAGCTGGGCGAGGACAGTGCGGTGCGCGCCGTGGTCATCACGGGCAGTGGCGAGGCGGCCTTTTGCGCCGGGGGCGATGTTCCGGCATTTGCCGAGAACCTGGACACCCTGCCTGCCTTGTTGAAGGAAATGACGACCTATCTGCACATGGCGATCTCTCGCTTCGCCTGGATGCGGGCCCCGGTCATCGCCGCCGTCAACGGCGTTGCAGCCGGCGCCGGCCTTAGTTTCGTAGCCTGCACGGACCTGGCCATCGCCGCCGACAATGCCTCCTTTACCTCCGCCTACACCAAAATCGGCCTCTCGCCAGATGGCAGTTCCACCTACTATCTGCCCCGCATCATCGGCACCCGGCACACGGCCGAGCTGTACCTGACCAACCGGGTCCTGAACGCCCAGGAGGCCCTGGACTGGGGCCTGGTCAACCAGGTGGTACCGGCGGGGGAACTGGCGGGGGAAGTTGAAAAACTCGCCAACAAGCTGGCGGACGGCCCGACGGAGGCCCTGGGCGCGGTCAAGAAATTGCTGTTGATGTCCCTGAACGACAGCCTGGAAAGCCAGATGGAGCGCGAGACGCGCAGTATCGCCCACCTTGGCGGCACGGCGGACGGCCGGGAAGGCGTGCGGGCCTTTGCCAGCAAATCGAAACCAAGCTTCACCGGAAACTGAGTTACACAACTAAACTACACAATTTAGCTACACATAGGACGCCGCGATGATCTCCGCCGACCCTCGTTACCAACGCAAATTCGCCACTGTCAACGGCAAGCGCATGGCCTATGTGGACGAGGGCCAGGGCGATGTCATCATTTTTCAGCACGGCAACCCCACGTCCTCCTACCTGTGGCGCAATATCATGCCCCATTGCGAGGGCCTGGGCCGCTTGATCGCCTGCGATCTGATCGGCATGGGCGACAGTGAAAAACTGGATCATTCCGGGCCCGACCGCTACACCTATTTGGAACAGCGGGACTACCTTTTTGCCCTGTGGGAGCAGCTTGGCATCGGCGGCAATGTCATCTTCGTCATTCACGACTGGGGTTCGGCCCTGGGCTTTGACTGGGCCAACCGGAACAGGGACAAGGTGGCCGGCATCGCCTATATGGAGGCGGTGGTGCGGCCCATGGCCTGGGCCGACTTCCCCGACAACGCCCGCGGGATATTCCAGGGCTTCCGCTCGGACGCGGGCGAGGCAATGGTGTTGGAGAAGAATATTTTCGTCGAGCGGGTGCTGCCCAGCGCCGTGATCCGCGATCTGACGGAAGCGGAAATGACAATCTACCGCAAGCCCTATCTGCAGCCGGGCGAGGACCGCCGCCCGACCCTGACCTGGCCCCGCATGATTCCCATCGAAGGCGAACCGCCGGAGGTTTGCCAGGTGGCCGAGGATTACGGCGCCTGGCTGTCCACGTCGGATGTGCCGAAGCTGTTTATCAACGCGGACCCGGGTTCGCTTCTGGTCGGCCGGCAGCGGGAATTCTGCCGCGGCTGGCCAAACCAGACGGAAATCACCGTCAAGGGCAGCCATTTCGTGCAGGAAGACAGTCCCGACGAAATCGGCCAGGCGGTGGCCGAATTTGTGAAGGGCATTCGCGGCTAATTTAACCCAGGAGGACAGCATGCCCATTGTCGATGTCAATAAGGTTCCCAAGCAGGATTTTCCCGGCGGGGCCACCTATCAAACCATTGTCGGCGATGACCAGGGCACGACGCCGATCCGCCTGGGCCTGCAAATCTCGCAACCAGGCTATTCCACGGGCACTCACTCTCATCCCTATATGGAAGTGGTGACGGTGATCGAAGGCACCGGGGAGGCCTGGGTCGAGGGCCAGCGCGGCGTCACGGCCATTGGTCCCGGCGTCACCATGGTGCTGCCGGCGGGGGTTAAGCACGGCTTTCGCGTGACCGGGGCGGGACCATTGAAAACCTACGGCGTGCACGCCTCTCCCGAGCGCCTGGTCGATCGGTACCCGGAAGATGAAACATGAAACACGGACACAAATTGGAGCGTTAGGATGACTACGGCAAACAGTTTCGGCGATGACAAGGACTATGATTTCGGCGCCATCATTGACGGCCTCAACAAATATTTGCGCCTGAAGGCGACGCCCATCGGCCTGAAACGTTTCAAGACCGTGGCTGATATGGAGGCGGTGCCCCGGGTCCGCCGGCCCAATCCAGCGGAGAAACTGGCCTTTGACCAGATCGTCGGCCAGACCCGGTGGATTGGTTACACCCTGGGCATCACCATGGAAAATCTCATGGGCGCGCAATGTGGGGCGGTAATCGGCCTACACCCCCGGGATAAGGAATGGCGCTCGGGCAAGCGCATGAATGGGGTCTGGTACGGCACCCTGAAAGACAGCGCCGCCCACCAGCGGGCCATGACTTGCGCCAAGTACGGCGAATATGAGGCCATTGTTACTTCGCCCCTGGCCTCTGGCCGGATCGATAACCCCGATATCTGCTTGTTCTACATGACGCCGGGTCAGATGATCACTTTCATCAACGGCCTGCAGCATCGAGGCTATAAAAAATACGAATTCAGCTGCGTCGGCGAAAGTGCCTGCGCCGACAGCTGGGGCAAGGCCTTGAGCACGGGGGAGCCAAGCGTTTCCATACCCTGCTATGCGGAGCGTAAATTCGGCGGCGTCCAGGACGACGAAATGCTAGTCGCCCTGCCACCCAGCTTTCTGCCCAGCGTGGTCAAGGGCTTGGAGGAATTGAGCAATGTCGGCCTGCGTTACCCCATCCCGAACCACGGCCTCCAGAAATCACCCCTGGATAGTATCGCCACCTCTTACGGCTAGGCCTTATTCGCGCACGCTAGTGCGCAAGAACG
>JAPYUH010000003.1:0-13931 GCA_029936195.1 Alphaproteobacteria bacterium | reverse complement strand
GTATCGCCACCTCTTACGGCTAGGCCTTATTCGCGCACGCTAGTGCGCAAGAACGTGCCGCTCCGCAAAAGACGATGGGCGTCTGCGCAAAAGCGCCGGGCCGCCGTCGCGGCCTTGATCGACCGTTTTAATCCCGAAAATGCGCTCCCTTCGTCATTGCCGGGCTTGACCCGGTAATCCAGAGCCGTCTGGCATGGCCTTGCCAGTGAGGGATCATGTTCCAAGTATCAAAAACCGCCTGAGGCCGAATGAATTTAACGGTCTTCGTCAGGCGCGCCTAATAAAACCGGACAGCAGTGGGCTTGACCCGGCAATTCAGAGTCATCTGGCGCGGTTTGGGTAGAACCCCCCACCGTGGCCTATTTGGCGGGCCAGACGCCGTCGTCGGAGATTGGGAATATGTCGTGCTTTAATTTGGTGTAGTCGAACCGCTTCAGGTTCGAGGCACAGACGCCCGGCGTATCCACATAGATTTCGCCCTTGGCGAAGCCGCGGAAATGGGCCTGCCAGGCGACGGCGGATTTGACCACGATGATCTGCTGCAGCTCGGCCGCGATGCCCACCGCCGATAGATGGTCGGCGTCAAAGGGCAGGGCCTTGTGTTCGCTCAACACGACCTTGATGCCGCCGGCCTGGATCACCGCCACCTGGCCCAAATCTATTTTCTGTCCGGTCATATAGTCGCCCTGGCGGCTATAGGTGACGGTCTGTTGAAAGATGATTTCGCCCACCAGCGGCACCGGCGGGCCATGCAGATCATCGGCCTTGCCGCCCACGTTGCCGCTGAACATAGCGCCGAGGCCCAGGGATTTGGCGGCCCGCACGGCGCCTGGATCGCACAGCACGATGACCGCGTTGCGGGCCTCCTGATCCAACAACTCGGCCAATATGGTAGTGCCGTCGCCGGGGCTGCCGCCGCCCGCATTGTCCGCCACGTCGGCCAGAATGATCGGGCCATCGGGGGCGGCCATGGCCCTACGCACGGCCTCCTCCGGCTCGATCAGGCCGGCATCGAATTCGCCGCGCTTGTGCCAGATGGTCAGGGCCAGGTCGTCAACGATGCGCCGGCAATGGTGAATATCATCCCCCTGCACCAGGATACCCACGCCCAGATGGGCCACATCCGCATAGGGAAAACCCCACGCGATGGAGCCTGACCAGATACCGCCCCAGTCCTTCATGTCTTCCAACTTGGCCATGATCCCCGCCACCGGCTGGTCGGCGGTGGCCTGAACCTGGGGCGGCGGGGCAAAGGGCAGTTTGACGAAGATTTTTTCGGGCCGCCTGTCGCTCCACAACATACGGTGGAGCATATGGGCCGCCTCCGTCCCCCGCGCCGCCATGTCATTGTGGGGATAGGTATTATAGCCGATTAAGCCATCAACAGCGGCGATCAGCCCATCGGACATATTCGCATGCAGATCGAACGTGGCCACAATGGGTACCAGCGGCAAGCGCCGGCGCAGGGCAAACAGATAGTCCGCGTCCGCCTCCGGCGCACCCTCGGCCACGGCCGCGCCATGCACATGGACCAACATGCCGTCGATCTCGCCGACATCCTCCAACAGCTCCAAAGTGCGGTCCAATATGGTCTGGTAGGCTTCCCGCTTGATCATGCCCGACGGCACGGCGCCGGCAAACAGACCGGGGATCAGGTTCAGGTCCAGCTCCATGGCCGCATTCATGGCACCGCCAATTTCCGTGTTGGTGTCGGCGAAGGCTTCAAACAGGCCGTCGCCCTCGGCATATTGATAGGCGTGGAAATCTTCCAGGCCGGTGCGCGTTGGCGCGAAGGTGTTTGTTTCGTGCCAGAATCCGGTGATGAATATACGCTTTGCCATGACATAGTTATGGCCTCATTGGCGGGCTCATGACAAGTTCATTCCAGCTCCATGCGCCGGCCATTCCAGGTTTTCGCCAGGGCCAGGGCCGCCAGGAAAGAGGCGGCGGCGATCCCGGCCATGAAAAGATAGGCGCCGTTGGCAAAGTTTTCGTACAACACCCCGGCCATCGCCATGACCAGCCCGACGGCAATGCCCGCGCCCACGGCGCCGTGCAGGCTTTGCGCCGTGGCCGACATCTCCTCGGGCGCGGCGCGGGCGATGAAATGCATGGCCCCCAAATGGGCCGCGCCGAAGGTGAAGGCGTGCAAAGCCTGGGTCAGCAGCGCCAGCCACAACGCGTCCGAGAGGCCCATGGCGGTCCATCTGATCACCCCCGCCGCCGCGCCCAGGGCCAACAGGTTGGCGGCGCCGAAACGCCGCACCAGGCGGCTGCCAAGCCAGAACAACACGATTTCCGCCACCACGCCCTCGGCCCACAGCAGACCGATCAGGACGTCGGAATAGCCGACGGCGCGCCAATGCAAGGTTGCGAAGCCGTACAACACCGCATGAGAGGCATTGCCCAATCCGCCAGCCACCAGGAACAGCATGAACACCGGCTGGCGCAGCAAGCGAAAGACTGTCCCGGAGTTTTTTGCCGCCGCCGCCGTCGTCGTGGGCGGCGCGATTTTCTCCACCTCCGGCAGCAGGACGCATGACCCAAGCACGACAACCATCAAACCCAGTACGGCCCACAGCACCGACCAGGAGCCAAAGGCCGCCAACATCGGCCCGCCGGCGAACGAGGTCGCGATAAAGGTCGCGGAACCCCAGATCCGCAAGCGGCCATAGTCGAGGCCCAGGCGGTAGACCGTGGCCAGAACCACGGTTTCCCCCAGGGGTATGATCGAGGAAAAAGCCACGGAAGCAACCAGATTGACCGCCAGCAGGCCCCAGAATCCCTCGGCGAATAGAAAACACAGGAAGCCGCCCATGGCCGCCGCCGACAGGATTAATAGCGGCCGCCGCCGCTCCCCGCGCCGGTCGGCCCATTGCGCTATCAATGGATTGAGAATAACCCGCAACCACAGTCCCGCCGACAGCAACAGGCCGATCTCCGGCGCCGTCAGCCCGCGTGCCGCCAGGAACACCGGCCAGAACGGCGCCATGATGCCGACCACGGCAAACACCGCGCCGAAATAGAACGACAGACGAAACGCCTGCGCCGATGCCCCTACCATGAAATCTATTGACCTATTCCGCCATTATCGTTGCCAGCCTTTCGCCCGAATGTAACCATTGGGCCAAATTGGTAAATGGAGGAATGCACGTGAACTACGAAAAATATGAATGTTTTCAGGCCAGCTATCAGGGCCGGGTCTTAACCCTGACCATGAACCGCCCCGACGACATGAATGCGGTCAACAAGGTCATGCACGACGAATTGGGCAGCATATTCTATGACGCGCAGTTGGACGATGATGCCGATGTCATCGTCCTGACCGGCGCCGGCCGGGCCTTTTCCGCCGGCGGCGACCTGGCCATGATGAAACGTATCGCCGACGGCTCCGACGAGCCGTTCCTGCGCCTGGTCGATGCCAAGCGGATCGTATTCTCGCTGTTGGATCTGGAAAAACCCATCATCTCGGCGGTCAACGGCCACGCCATGGGCCTTGGCGCCACCATCGCCCTGTTGTGCGACACCATCTTCATGTCTTCCAAGGCCAAGATTGGCGATCCCCATGTGAAGATCGGCGTGGTGGCGGGCGACGGCGGCTGCGTGATCTGGCCGCAACTGATCGGCTATGCCAAGGCCAAGGAATACCTCATGACCGGCGACCCGATCGATGCGGAGGCGGCCGAACGCATGGGCCTGATCAATCATGTGACGGCGCCCGAGGAAACCCTGGCCAAGGCACAGGCCTTCGCTCAACGCTTGGCCGACGGCCCCACGGTGGCCATCCGCGGCACCAAGATTTCCGCCAATATCGGGCTGAAACAGTTGGCCCATTCGATCATGGATACCTCTCTGGCCTATGAATGGTTATGCTTCGATGGACCCGATCATCGAGAGGCCGTTACCGCCTTCCTGGAAAAACGCGAACCCAATTTTACCGAGAGATAGGAAATTGTAGATGTTGAAAGTTTATGGCCGCAGCAATTCGGTCAATGTGCAAAAGGTCATGTGGCTGGTGGGTGAGCTGGGCCTGGTGCATGAACGCATCGATGCCGGCCTGGCCTTTGGCGTGAACGATCGGGACTGGTATCTGGCCATGAACCCCATGGGCCGGGTGCCGGTGTTGGACGACGGCGGGTATGTTCTTTGGGAAAGCCATGGCATCATCCGCTATCTGGCCCGCCAATACGGGGGCGGGGACTGGTATCCCGCCGAACCGAAAGCTTGCGGCGACGTGGATAAGTGGATGGACTGGCAGCTCGGCTTTCTAACGCCAGCTATAACGCCGGCTTTTTGGAACCTGATCCGCACGGCGGCGGCGGACCGGGACATGGCCGCGGTTCAGGCCTCGTCAACTGAAACGGCCAGGCTGTATGGCATTGTGGATGCGCATTTGCAGGGACGCGACTTCATGGCGGGCGATCAATTGACCATCGCCGACATTCCCGTCGGCGCCATGACCTACCGTTGGTATAACCTGGAGGTGGAGCATCCCGACTACCCAAACCTAGCGGCCTGGTACGAACGCCTGGCCGAACGCCCCGCCTTTCAGCAGCATGTGATGTTGCCAATCACCTAGGGCGAGGAGCGGCGACGGTGGATATGGACTTTATCCTGGCGGGATTGCAGCAGTTGGACAATGGCTATGTCTTGTTCGACGGCGATCAGAAGTTGGTTTCATGCAACCGCCGCTTTGGCGCATTACGGGATTACCCGGACGAGATTTGTCGGCCGGGCACGGCGTTCCGGGTAATGCTGGAATATGGCGCCACACGGGGCGACTATGGCGACGACGGCGCCGGCGAGGTCGAACGCCGCCTGAAAGCGTTCTGGGGACCCGCGGCGACCCAGATCGATCAAGCAACACCGGCGGGCCTGATATTGCGCATCTATATCCGGCCCGTTCCGGGCGGCGGTATGTTGCTCAGCTATACCGATATCACCGATCTGCGCCAGACGGAGGAGCGGCTGCGGGAAAGCGAGATCCGTCACGCCCTGGTGACCGAAGCCTCGACCGAGGGGCTATACGATTGGAACGTGGCGGAGGATATCCTCTATGTCTCGCCCCGTCTGAACGAAATGTTGGGCTTTGAAGAGAAACAGTTGAAGTCTGGCGAATGGGTATAGCGCATTCATCCCGATGATCAGGCTACCTACCGCCATGTCGGGGCTCCTCTATTCGGCTGCTTCATCCATCTGCATGTGTGCGGAATGCAGGGCGCTGTTTTTGGCGCTGTCCAGGTCGTAATGCATCCGGGTCACAATGCGCTGGGCATACAAACCGCCGCCCGCCTGCAAGTTGGTGACAAAGCGCCAGCCGCCGTAGGCATCCGCCGTGATATCGCGGATGGCGTGAAACAGCTTCATGCGGTATTCGCCGGGCGCGCCGTTGCCGCCCGCCATGTACTTGCGCACCAGGGCGCCGACCTCGTTGTTTTCCAGATCGGCGATACTGGGCGCGGTGACGATGGAGCCGCCCGATATATCGTGCAGGTGGCGGACGATCTGGCTGTAGTTGGCCGCGCCATGATACTTGCCGGCGTTGATGTACAGCTCATCCGGGAAGGCGGCGCCGTCGGGACCGAAGTTGCAGTTGAAGATGGCCGCCTCCAGAGAGGCCCGGACCAAAGTGGCATGAATGATCATGTCCGAGATTTTTTCCTTCACATGGCCGACCCGCTCCAGCCCATTGGCCTCGGCGATCAATTGCGCGAAGCCGACCAGAACGTCCGCGCTGTCGGCCAGAAAGGCCAGGCTGCCCAGGCGTTCCCACAGGCCCAATGAGTGCGCGAAGGTGGCGGCGTATTGGATTTCCCCATCCAGGAAAATACGTTCATTGGGCACGAAGACATCGTCGAATATGACAAAGCCCTCGGGGCAGTGATCGGTCGCCGAAACCGGGAAATCCCGGGTATCGGCATGACGGGGGGCATAGGATGTATTGACGATCTTCACCCCCGGCGCATTGACCGGCACGCAGCAGGCAATGGCATAGTCTTCCTCGCCCGGCTTCATGGACTTGGTGGGGATGGTTAGTAATTCGTGGCCCAGGGAGGCGCCGGTGATGTGCAATTTGGCGCCCCGGATAACCACGCCGTCCGCGCGCCGTTCCACCACCCGGCAATATGAATCCGGATCGGGCTGTTTGCCCGGCGGCAGGCTGCGGTCGCCCTTGGCATCGGTGATGCATTGGGTGATGCGCAGGTCCTTGGCCTGCATCTCTTCCACATAGGCCATGATGCGCGCGTTATAGACGGGCATGTCGGGCATGCGGCCGGCGGCGGTGATCAGGGTCATGATTGAGCTATAGGTGACATGGGCCAGCATATCGGCGCTGTGGAGTAGGGGGATGCGGTCCTTCAATTCCTGGGCCGATTTCGGCGTCCCCATCAGGGGGCTTCGGGCATCGGCTTCGGGTGCATAGAAGCGATCATAGCAGTCAGCCGCCACATTGCAGGCAACGCCCAAAATGGGATGATTTGGGATGTCGTCGATCCGCTCGCCCTCGAAATAGGTGGCCCGGCCATCGTCCAAGGACGCGCGGTATTGTTCACCTGTCAGCATGTCCGTTTCCTCCAACTCGCTTTTTCAATTTTGACCAGAGTAGCATTTTTCGTGCGCGTGGGGTCAATCCTCGCAATCGTCACCTTAATTGGTTCTTCCGGAATGGGTATCATTCGCAATTCAATGTGTGGCCCCTGCGCAGTGCAAAAAGAAAAACTCGACACCAATTTGATATGATGGCGCGCCGGGCGCAGGCTGTTCTGACGAGACATTAAAACCATTGGCCATTGCAGCTTGCGGTTTGTAGACAGTTGGCGTGCGCAATTGAAGAATTTGCCTCGGCGCGGGAGGTGTATTTCTCATGAGTTTTGTCGAAGAGCGTTTCGAACAACAAATTGGCGCGGATTTTCAACAGCGGGAGATACTATCGCTGGATGCGCTGGTCTCCGTGGAGGACTCCGCCAACCCTCTGAGCAAAATGTTGGAATACTGGTTGCGTCTGCGCCGGGGCCAACCGGGCCCGCCTGACGCGGATGATTTTAAGATCAGCGACCTGTGGGACCTGATGATCCACCACAACGTCGTCCTAATTGATTGCTCGGCCGCTGACCCGGCGGATTAATTTCCCTTGCTTCGCCCCGCGGATATCCTAGCCGAGACCTGGCTGGACGGCAGACCGATGGCCGGCCGCCGTCTTGGCCAGCTGGAAAGCAAGCAGTATTGCAGAGCATTGCAGTCGGAATACAGCATGGCAAAAAACTGGTCGAATGGCGGGCTGTTGAATTACTACCACATCAAACAGGTCGTATACGGCATCTACCGCGACTATTATCGCTTGTTGCTGCCGTTTGCCGGGCCGTGCGGTGAGGGTGCCATGATCGCCGTGGTGCATCGCATGCTCCTAAAAACACCGGACCCTTCAATGTTCCCGACGTGGGCCAAAAAGGGTGCGGCAGAAAAATAAACAGGCTTTTCGATTGCGCCCCTATTCGGAAATCAGTCGGTGACTTTTAAGCTGAGTCTTATGATCTGCCGACGATGAAAGTTGCCGACAATCCAGGACATGACGTCGCCAATTCGGAACTTGAGGCCGTACTTTTTCCTCAAATGAGCAAAACCGGTTTTGATGCCTTCGGCCTCGTCGACCAGGTCGGCTCTGGCATCAATCCAGTCGCCTTTCAATTTGCCTCTGATATCGCAAGGGGCGATTTTGACGTCGGGAAAATTCCTGATCCGTTTGACTTTTCCCGACTTCTTGAGAGCGAAAACATAGTAGTTGCATGCCTCCTCCGCCCCATCCTCCCCTTGGGCGAACCATACGGGCGTATCAACGAAATTGCCATCCCGCTTGCGCGTGGAGAGAGAGATGTAGGTTGCGCGATTTGAAATCATGGCCATTTTCACAGGCTATTCACCGTAGGTCTTGTCGAATTCCCAGACCTCTTCGAAGCCCATGAGGATGTTCATGTCCTCGAACGGGTACAGCCGGTCGGCCACCTGAGTGGTGATGCCGTCCTTCTTCAGGGAACCATAGGCATCCGCCAGGGCCTTGGCCGTGGCCAGGAAGCCGGTGCCGGGGAAAATGGCGATGGAGAAGCCCACGTCCTCCAACTCCTCCGCCGACAGCAACGGCGTGCGCCCGCCTTCCACCATGTTGGCGAAGCACGGCTTGTCGAAATTGGCACAGATGGTTTTCATCTCGTCCACGGTTTCCGGGCTTTCGATGAAGATCACGTCGGCACCGGCCTTGGCGAAGGCCTCGCCCCGGCGCATGGCTTCATCCATGCCCAAGGTTGTGCGGCTGTCGGTGCGGGCAATGATCAGGAAATCCTTGCTCTCGCGGGCCTCTACCGCGACCTTGATCTTGGTCACCATGTCTTCCAAGGGGACCACCAGGCGGCCCAGGGTATGGCCGCATTTCTTGGGGAACTGCTGATCCTCGATCTGGATCGCCTGCACGCCGGCTTTTTCGTAGCCGCGCACGGCATGTTGCACATTCAACGGGCCGCCGAAACCGGTATCTGCATCGGCGATCAGGGGGGTCGTGGTCCGATCCACCACCTGAGAGGCGCGGCCCACCATGTCCGTATAGGTGGCATAGCCAGCATCGGGCCGGCCCAGGTAGGAGGCGGCAATGCCGTAACCGGTCATATAAATGGCGTTGAAGCCCAGGCTGTCGGCCATGCGGGCCGAGATCAGATCAAAGATCCCCGGAGCCAGCACGAATTCCCCGTCCCGCAGACACTGCGCGATGGATTTCTTGGTCTCGGTCATCGTTATACCTCCCTATGAATTTTAGCCGGTATAAGCCATTCGCGGGCCCGGCGCCACTTGCCCATAATTGGAAATACCGATCGGAAATACTGTTGGGAAATTTGCCCCGCCCCGACAACCCGCTTCAAACAGGTTGCTCGCCAACCGCGCCGGACCTGATCAGGTCATCAACCCGGCTGGGGTCAAGGTCCAGCCAGTCGGCCAGGACCTCGCGGCTGTGCTGGCCCAGGTTCGGGCTGGGGACCAGTTCCACGCGTTCCTCGCCATGAAAGCGCAGGGGGCTGTGGGGCAGGACAACGGGGCCGAATTCCGGATGGTCCATGCGGTGCAGCATGCCGCGTTCATGCATATGGGCATCCTCGATCACTTCCCCTAGCCCCCGCACCGCGGCGCCGGGAACCTGGTGGGCGCGCAGGCGTTCGCTCACTTCGTCCTTGCTCAAGGCGCAGGTCCAGGCCTGGACGACGCTGTCCACAAGGCGGCTGTTCTCGCCACGGGTGGCCTGGTCAATAAAGCGGGGATCATCCGTCAGGTCGCCCCGGTCCATTAGCTTGAGCAGATTTTGCCAATGCACCTCGCGCACGCAAATGATGGCCACGTGTCCATCCGTGGTCTCGTAGACGCCATAAGGTGCCGAGGACCCCACCGGATGCTGGTTGCCCCGGCGCGGCGGCTGCACCCCGCCGCCCTGGTGCATGGCCGTGAGGTTGGACGCTAGGACGGGATAGACGGCCTCCAGCATGGCAATTTCGACAATCCGTCCGCGCCCGGTTTGGCCCCGTTCGTAAAGCGCGGTGAGGATGCCGCAATAAAGATGCACGCCGCCGAAAAAGTCGCACAGCGCCACGCCTGCTTTCATCGGCGGGCCGCCGCCGGGGCCGTTGACGCTCATGACACCGGCATTGGCCTGGATGGTCAGATCCATGGCCAGGTTGTCCATGCTGGGGCCGGACAAGCCGTAGCCGGTGGAGGAAGCGTAGATCAGGCGGGGGTTGGCCGCCTGCAGCACGGCCGCGCCGATGCCGAGGCGGTCGAGGGCGCCGGGCGCAAAGTTTTCCAGCAGGATATCCGCCTCTTTCGCCAGCTCCACCAGCAGCGCCCGGCCCTTCGCCGTCTTGAGATCGATGGCTATGTCCCGCTTGTTGGAATTCAGCATGCCAAAGGCGAAGGACACACCGCCCCGGCCGCTGCGGTCGCGTATGGCTTCACCATTGATCGGCTCCACCTTGATCACATCCGCCCCGGCCATGGCGAGGAGGAAACCGGCATAGGGGCCGTTATAGATTTGCCCGAGGTCGAGGACCTTGACCCCTTGGAGGGGGTGGCCGGTCAGATCGGTTGGATTGGCCGGACCGGATGTCATCGCAACCCGGCGCCAAGAATATCCCGGGCAATGATATGTTTTTGCACCTCGCTGGGGCCTTCGCCAATGCGGCGGATGCGGATCTCGCGGTACCAGCGTTCGAACGGCAGGTCCTTGGCGACACCCAGGCCGCCGTGAATTTGCATGGACCGGTCGATCACCCGGCCCGCCGCCTCGGAGGCGACCAGCTTGCAAATCGCCGCCTCGGTGCGGAAGCCGTCGCCCCGGTCGGCCTTGGCGGCGGCATCCAAGACGAACCAGCGCGCGGTGCGCAGATCAATCTCGTTCTCCACCAGCATCCACTGGATACCCTGGCGCGAGGACAGCGCGGCGCCGAAAGTCTCGCGTATTTGGGAATATTCAATGGCCAATTCGTGCGCCTTGAAGGCCGGGCCCAGGCACGAGGCGGCATAAGGTATGCGTTGTCGCGTCAGGCGGTCGTTGGCGATGGCGAAGCCGCCGCCCTCCACGCCGAGGATGTTGTCGTGGGGCACGCGCAAATTCTCGATCTGAATTTCAGTGGCATGCAGGGCCTGACGCAGGGTGTGGACGATGCGCCGGACGTTGAAACCCTCCCAATGCGTCTCGATGATGAAGGCAGTCACGCCGCCGCGCCCCGGGCCCCCAGTGCGGGCAAACAGCAGGCCGTAATCGGCGCGGTCGGCGCCGCTGATCCAAAGCTTGGAGCCATTGATAACCCAATCATCGCCGTCACGCACGGCGCGGGTCTGGATGGCGCGGGCCGGGTCGCTGCCGCCCGAGGGTTCGGACAGGCCGAAAAAAGCCTTCTTCTCGCCCCGCAGCGTCGGGTAGAGATATTTTTCCTTTTGCTCCTCGGTCGCCTCGTACAACTGGGCCAGACCGGAGCCGCCAAAGGCGCCGTAACAGGGTGCATACAACCCGGCGCGATGTTGGCTGTTTTCGATGGCGATCAGGGATCTGGTCATGATGTCAATGTCCGGCCCGCCATATTCGGGCGGAATGCCCAGGCCGTAGAGGCCCATTTCCTTGGTCTTCGCGACCAATTTGGCGAACTGATCGGGGGGCAGGGTGTCTTCATCCGGATCAAGGCTGTCCTCCAGGGGCACGACTTCTTCGCGGACGAAACGCCTGACCATGTCGACGATCAGTTGTTGTTCTTGGGTGAGTGAGAGGTCCATGGTGTTATTCCCAAATTACCTTAAACCCGCGCCAAGGATGTCGCGGGCAATGACGTGTTTCTGAACTTCGCTGGGCCCTTCGCCAATGCGCCGGATACGGATTTCACGATACCAGCGTTCCAGGGGCAGGTCCTTGGCGACGCCGAGGCCGCCGTGAATTTGCATGGAGCGGTCGACCACCTTGCCGCCCAGTTCGGAGCATTGCAGCTTGGCGATGGCCGATTCCGTGCGAAACGGATCGCCCCGGTCAGCCTTGCAGGCGGCATCAAAGGTCAGCCATTTCATGGCGCGGATATCGATTTCGTTTTCCACCAGCATCCATTGGATACCCTGACGTTCCGATAGGGGCGCGCCGAAGGTTTCTCGGACCTTGGAATACTCCACCGCCATTTCGTTTGCCTTGACGGCGATGCCGATGCATTCCGCGGCATAGGGAATGCGTTGGCGCATCAGGCGGTCGTTGGCGATGGCGAAACCGCCGCCTTCCGCACCCAGGATGTTTTCATGCGGCACGCGCAGGTCCTTGAGCTCGATCTCGGTCGCGTATTTGGCGGAGCGCAGGGTATGCACCGCGCGCCGCACGTTGAACCCTTCCCATTCCGTCTCGACGATAAAGGCGGTCACCCCGCCGCGCCCTGGGCCTCCGGTTCGGGCGAAGAGCAGCCCGTAGTCGGCGCGGTCGGCGCCGCTAATCCACAGCTTGGTGCCGTTCAGCACCCAGTGGTCGCCGTCGCGCACGGCGCGGGTCTGGATGGCGCGGGCCGGGTCGCTGCCGCCCGAGGGTTCGGACAGGCCAAAAAAGACCTTCTTCTCGCCGCGCAGCATGGGGTGGAGGTATTTGTCCTTTTGCGCCTCGGTTGCCTCGAACAACTGGGCCTGCCGGGCGCCGCCGAACACGTAATAGCACGGCGCATACAGCCCGGCGCGATGCTGGCCGCATTCGATGGCAATCAGGCAGCGGGTGACCAGATCAATGTCCGGGCCGCCCCATTCGGGCGGCGTGTCTAAGCCATAAAGGCCCATGTCCTTGACCATTGCGACCAGGCGGTCAAAGTCTTCGATAGGTAGTTCGTCGGCGTCGGGATCAAGCTTGGCTTCAAGTGGCACGATTTCAGTCCGTACGAAGCGCCGCACCATGTCGACGATCAATTGCTGTTCTTCCGTGAGGGCGAGGTCCATCGCCATTTCCTTCCGTAGTCTTGTTTTACGCTCGTACAGCTTCGCCCCACTTCATCCAACCATGGGGCCCGCCACCATTGCAGCGATGGTTCAGCCGGGTCGAATGCGGCCAAGGCTGCTTTCGTCGATATCGGTGTTGGCGATGGGCAACCCGCCATGGTCGCTGACATGGGCCGCCAGCAACTCCAGGCGGCGGGTGCGGTAGGCCATGTTGACTTCGACGCGGAACCGGGTGACGCCCGTGGGCGGTTCATCAAGTGCCTTTTGCAGCTCGCCCTTCAGGCCGAACAACGTGCGCCCGCCCGCCATGCCGATGTAGAGGATCTCTCCATCGTCGTTGGCAAGCTGGTAGACACCCAGATGGGCCGCCAGTTTGGTAACGTTCTCGCTGCTTAATGATAGCCAGGATTTGTCCATTCGGACAGCCATCGATATTTCCTCCTCTTGGGCGCTGGCGAATGCCAGGCCCGTTTCTTGTTGTTCTAATGTTCTTCGTTGTTTTAAGTGATGCCGGTCTCGGCCAAGCCTTTTCGCGGTGCGTTCTCTTGGACAAGTGTGGAGTGTAACCGTGGACTTTCCGCGAAGCTATCCGTGATCGCGGGCTAGCGGGCGCCGGCGGCGCGCAGGTGGGCGATGATGGCGGTTTCGTTCCTCGTCTTGGCCCGTTGCAGGGCCGTGATGCCGCGGCTATCGGCGGCGTTGACGTCGGCCTGTTCCGCGATCAGGGCCTTGACGATCTCCTCATGACCATTCCAGGCGGCCCGTATCAAGGGGGTCAAGCCGCTTTCGTCACGCACCTCGACCGTCGCCATTTCCCGCAACAACATCTGGGCGACCTGGGAAAAGCCGTTGATGGCGGCCCAGGACAACGCCGTGCGGCCCTGGTGATCGGCGGCATCCAAATCCACCCCGGCGGAGGCAAGTGTTTGCAGAACTTTGTAGTGCCCCCGCCAGGCCGCGACGATCAGGGCGGTGCGTCCCGCCTCGTTGACCGCATTGGCATCGACGCCGGCCGTCAACAGCCTTTGCACGGCGTCAAGGTTGCCTTGCGCCGTTGCGTTGAGTAATATTTCCTCCTGGTCCTGTTGCAGGCCCAAATCCCCGACCGGCATGGTGGCCCGCCAATCCCGCGCCCGTTTCCGGGCTTGTTCCAGTTGTTCGTTGTTCAAATGCGCCGCCAGCAAAGTCTTGGCCAGGGCCGCGCCCTTGCTGTCCAGGCCGGCGGCGGCAATGTACAGCGCCTGCGCCTCGACCCTATCGGCGGGCGTGCCCACGCCGGCAAGGTGCATTTCCGCCAGGCGCAACATGGCGGGCACATTGCCTTGCTGGGCGGCCGCCTTGAACATCTCCACCGCCCGGGCGCTGTCACGCGAAGTGCCCCGGCCCTCGGCCAGGACGCGCCCCAGATTGTACTGCGCCATGACATAGCCCAGCGCGGCGGGCCGGGCGGG
>JAPYUH010000401.1 GCA_029936195.1 Alphaproteobacteria bacterium | reverse complement strand
CTGTCTTGCTCATGGCTGTCTTGCTCATGGCTTTCATCCCAGCCTCCGCCGTTCCACTGCAACAGCCAGCGGCCCGGTTGCCCGCCCTTGCACCGCAGCAATTCGGCCCAGGCCCGGGCCGCGCCAATGCCCACATAACCCCCAGCCTCCGCATTCTCGGTCTCGGCACCTCTAGTCTCGGAGCTGGGCGCCGGCGTGATGCGCCAGCGGGTCAGGGCGGCACTCACGCCCAAACCCTCACCTCTCCCCCCGCCATCTTTGGTGCGCAGCAACAGGGCGGTAACGCCAGAGGCCTCCGCCGCCAATTGCAGCCGCCGGCTTTGCCCCAGATCCAACCGCCCCACTTCGCCCACCACCATGGCCAGATCGGTGCATTTCAGCCCCTCTTCCATGGCCCACAGGCGTTGCGGATCATCCCGCCCCCGCACCAGGATCAAGCGCGCCGCATCCAGACCGAAGGCCGCCAGACCGGGCCCGTACAGCCCCCGGTCGGAGAGGCACCACAACACCTGACCACCACCGCCCTGGGTACATAACGCCGCCCGCCGGGCCGCCAGCACGGCCGTGAAAGCCAGCGCCGCCCCGCCACGATGGCGCCCCCGCTCCACCTCGCCCAGAACCTCATGCAGACCGCCCCGCGCCAGCCCAGCCCCCGGCAGCGCCCCATCAATCCCCGCCACGCCCAGGGTCAGGGGCGCCAGGCCCCGCCAGGCCCGCCCCCCCAGCCCTTGTTCAATGGCCGCGATGCGCCGGCGCAACGATGTCAGAGATGTCAGAGATGCGGGCGGGCCCTCAACGGCCCGCCCCTGCCCGTTCCCATCCATGGTCAGGCCCTTTCGATACTATATGTTCCTATTTTGTTCTTTTACGTGAAAGAGTCAAGCAGAACCTTGTCTATTTCCCCCTCGGGCGCAATCCGGGCTGGCATCCCTGTACGGTATCTGCTAAAAAACGCCCCGCTGCGTGGTTTTCCCACGCCGACAACTGATCCCCGGTAGCTCAGTTGGTAGAGCAGGCGGCTGTTAACCGCCTTGTCGCAAGTTCGAGTCTTGCCCGGGGAGCCAATCACATCAAGGGCTTAGGAGAAATCCTAGGCCCTTTTTATATGCAATACTTCAGACTAATCACACAATAATCACACCTTTCGACCTCAAAAAAAGCCCCCGCTCTTGCTGACGGGAAACCGCCGTCCAATAATTGAAGTTAAGAAGCGTTATCCCGGCATTGTCGTATCCAGCAATGCCCCGGTTGTTCGACATTGCCAGATTCCACCATCGCCCCTATATTCATAAATGCATCAAGAGCAGGGCTGACGCCCTCGCCAACCTGCCAGACCCGGCAAGGTGGTTCCCGCAAGGGGATGCGGCCAAGGACGGCAACTAAGGGGTCCGGAAGCCGATCAAGCGTCAGCCCTCCATGTTTTAACATCGGAGGGTTTCTAATGACCAAGCAAGTCGATCTATTTACCGCAGAAGAACATCTGGTCCTGGCACGTTGGCTGAGACAGGAACCGCTCGAGCGCCCGGTTAACGCCGTCGATATAGATGATATCGTTTCTGGGTGGGGTTTTGACTGCGATAGCGATGTGTATGCCAGTATCGACGCCGCTGCTGCCAGTATCGTGCTGGAGCGCATCCAGGACCGCTTGCCAAATTATTATCTACGTATAGGCGACATTTACGATGAACCGGAAATCTGGCGGGGGCGCGACATTGCCAAACGCAAAGCTGTCCGGAAGATTGAACTGACGCCGCAGAGTTTGCTCACCGTCAATTGGGGTGGCGGTCCAGGCTACGACTGGCCCGTTGAATACTGTGTGACCTGGATACCTCTGTATAACCGTTTCATTGTCACTGCCTCGGCGGACTGTGACGAGGCCAATGGAGCATGCGATTTCGCTCTCGGACAGTTTGAATTCACGAGGTCCTATGGCCGCATGGGCGAACATTTTTACGGTGCCGATGTTGGTGTAGCTGTCCACCACCCGCCCCGTCACCACGGAGCGCGCCTCGGCCTGGGCCTTGGACCAATCGCGCAGGC
>JAPYUH010000142.1:9348-10555 GCA_029936195.1 Alphaproteobacteria bacterium | reverse complement strand
TCTAGGATAGCTGCGTGAATATGATGGCTGACAGGCGTTCGACAATAAGCGCCAGAAACAGGATAAAAAGGTAGAGAATAGAAAAACGGAACATGCGGCGTGCGGCATGGTCACTCCGCTCCCCCATGACCTGGATGGCGAATAGCAGCATGCAGCTTCCCATTACTGCGGCCGCCGTGCCGTATCCTGGACCGGCAATGCCAAGTATCAACGGCGCGAAACTTATGGGCACAAGCAGGATGGTATAAATCAAGATACAACGCTTCGTTGCGGGCTTTCCTGAAACCACGGGCAACATGGGTACGCCAGCTTTGGCGTATTCATCCGTGCGGTAGAGTGAAAGAGACCAAAAGTGTGGCGGCGTCCACATGAAAATAATCAAGAACATCGCCAAAGGTTCCAAACCAATGGATCCGGTTGCGGCGGCCCAACCAATGACCGGCGGCATGGCGCCAGCCGCGCCGCCAATCACAATGTTCTGCGGCGTACGGCGTTTTAACCAAATCGTGTAGACGAATATGTAGAAGCAATTGGCAAATGCCAGCAGCGCGGCCGAAACCCAATTTATGGCGACGCCCATTAATACGACGGATGCGAAGCTAATGCAAAGACCAAAGATAAATGCATTTTCAGGCGCCAGACGTCCGGCGGGTATCGGCCTGTTCCTAGTCCGCGGCATCAAGGCATCGATATCGTGCTCATACCACATATTGATTGCGCCGGCGCCGCCCGCGGCGGCGGCGATACACAGAACGGCCAACGCGGCCCTCACTGGATGCAAGTCGCCGGGCGCCAGGATCAATCCAGTAAAACCCGTAAATACTACGAGCGACATAACCCGTGGCTTGAGCAGTGCCAGATAGTCGCGTGCCCATGGCACGGCGACATTCGAAAATAGTGCATTTGACCCCAACAACCGCTCACTCCTCGCAGCCCCCGCGTCAGTATAGCGGCCCCCCGCCAGTATATTGGACATCACAATCAAAGCAAATCCCATGCGCACCGAATTTTATCAGACTTCGGCGTGGCAATTGCGGAAAGGAATTTGGCCCGGCCCCCAATACTCAATTTGGAAAACTGAATTTTGCCGAGAATGTACGATTGAATTGTGCCCGCAGTTTTGATATCATAAAAAAAATGGCCCGAAGGAAGGGGCCTGTGAGCCGGTTCCCGATTGAGCCGGCGTTGTATTAGATAGGCGTTGAAG
>JAPYUH010000142.1:0-9248 GCA_029936195.1 Alphaproteobacteria bacterium | reverse complement strand
AAGATGAGGACGGTACGGTGGCTGTAGTGCAGTGCATTTTTGAGTTGAGCGTATTTCAAAGTGTGTTGATCGGTGCGGTGCGACGGATGAATGTGTTGGCCTTCGCTCTAGAAACCAGACCCAGTATATTCCTAGAAACCAGACTCAGTATATTCAAGTACGGCATTGTGTAGCCGGCGGCGATTGGCGTTGGGAATGATGCATAAGATAGTACGGGATGATTTAATCTGTAGTATTCGAGAATAGTACCTGTTCAGTTTTTGAATAATTGGAGACAATACTATGATTGTTGCAGTAATGTTGCTCCTAGTTACGGCCGGTACGGTTATTTTTCACTTTATGAGTCCTTGGTGGTGGACTCCAATTGCTTCCAATTGGGGTTACATAGACGATACGATCATCATTACATTTTGGATCACCGGGGTCGTATTCGTCGCCGTCATGTTATTCATGGCCTATTGCGTGCTCCGCTTCCGGCACCGGGCTGGACAACGCTCGGAATATGAACCGGAAAACAAAAAGCTCGAATGGTGGCTCACCATAATCACGGGCATCGGCGTCGCCGGCATGCTCATACCAGGGTTGTTCGTCTGGAACCAATTCGTAACGGTCCCACCTGGGGCCGCCGAAATTGAAGTCATGGCTCAGCAATGGCAATGGAGTTTTCGGCTGCCTGGCAAGGACGGTGAATTAGGTACTTCGAACGCCTTGCTTATCAATGGCGATAATCCCTTTGGTTTGAACCCGGATGATCCCAATGGACGGGATGATGTTCTGATCGAAGCGGACGACCTGCACCTGCGCCTCGACGTACCGGTCAAGGTTTCGCTTCGATCTCTTGATGTGTTGCACGATTTCTATGTGCCCGAATTCCGGGCAAAGATGGACATGGTGCCGGGCATGGTCACGTATTTTTGGTTGACCCCCATCAGAACCGGCACATTCGACATTCTCTGCTTCGAATTATGCGGCGTCGGTCATCATGACATGCGTGGCAACGTCGTGGTGGATGACGCGGCGGCCTACGAAAAATGGCTCCAGGAGCAAGAGACCTTTGCCCAGACGATGGCCCGGGCGGCGCCTCCCATGGGCCAGGAAACGGATATCGCTTTAAAAGCAGATCAGGCGGTTGCCAGAACGAGCCCGCAGGATTGATGAAACCCAAATCAAAGGCACCCAAAGAGGTCCATTTGAAAAGGATAATGTGATGGTTGATGCCGCGCAAGATCAGGTCAATTTTGTCCCGCCCGCCGAAGTCGAAGAGGTGGAGCTTTACCATCCCAAGAGCTGGATAACAAAATACGTTTTTAGTCAAGATGCCAAGGTCATCGCCATCCAGTACTCATTTACGGCGATCGCAATTGGCTTGGTCGCCCTGGTGCTGTCGTGGTTGATGCGGCTGCAACTTGGTTTCCCCGAGACATTCTCCTTTATTGAAGCGGAGGATTATTATCAGTTCATCACCATGCACGGGATGATCATGGTGATCTATCTACTCACCGCGCTGTTTCTCGGCGGGTTCGGCAACTACCTCATCCCGTTGATGCTCGGCGCTCGCGATATGGTGTTCCCTTATGTGAACATGCTGAGCTACTGGGTTTATCTGCTAGCGGTTTTGGTTCTTGTCGCCAGCTTTTTCGTGCCTGGCGGGCCCACGGGCGCGGGTTGGACCCTCTATCCGCCGCAAGCCATACTTTCCGGAACGCCGGGGTCGGATGGCGGTATCATATTGATGCTCGTTTCATTGGCGCTCTTTATTGTTGGCTTTACCATGGGTGGCTTGAACTATGTGGTCACCGTGTTGCAGGCCCGCACGCGGGGTATGACCTTGATGCGCATGCCCTTGACCATATGGGGCATTTTCATGGCCACGGTGCTGGCGCTGCTGGCTTTTCCCGCTCTGTTCGTCGGCGCCGTGATGATGACCTTGGATCGCATTCTGGGCACCAGTTTTTTCATGCCGGCGATTGTCCAGTTCGGCGAACAAATGGAATACGGCGGCGGCAGCCCCATCCTGTTTCAGCATCTGTTCTGGTTTTTCGGCCATCCCGAAGTTTACATTGTCGCCCTGCCGGCGTTTGGCATCGTTTCAGACCTGATCAGCGTGCATGCGAGACGGCACATCTTTGGCTATCGGCTGATGGTCTGGGCCATCGTCATAATCGGTGCCCTCAGTTTTATAGTCTGGGCACACCATATGTACGTCAGCGGCATGAACCCCTGGTTCGGATTTTTCTTTGCAACGACCACGCTCATCATCGCCGTCCCGACAGCCATCAAAGTCTACAATTGGGTACTGACCCTGTGGCGCGCCGATATTCACCTCACACTGCCGATGCTGTTTGCCTTGGCTTTCATTGTTGCATTTGTGAATGGCGGAATTACCGGTCTGTTCCTTGGTAACGTCGTCGTTGACGTGCCGCTGTCGGATACCATGTTCGTGGTTGCCCATTTTCACATGGTGATGGGCGTTGCGCCGATCTTGGTGATATTCGGCGCAATTTACCATTGGTATCCGAAAATGACCGGTCGCATGTTGAACGTGCCCATGGGTCATTTTCACTTCTGGGTCACCTTCCTCGGTTCATATGCGATCTTCCTGCCGCTGCACTATCTTGGCTTCCTTGGCGTGCCTCGGCGATACTACGAAATGGGGGATACGTCATTCATCCCGGATTCGGCCCAGGATCTGAACGCATTCGTCAGCGTGATCGCCTTGGTCGTGGGCTTAGCCCAGTTGGTCTTCCTGTTCAACATCGGTTGGAGCATGGTCAAGGGCAAAAAATCAGGTCCCAACCCCTGGCGGGCCACGACCTTGGAATGGCAAACGCCCGAGACACCGCCTGGACACGGTAATTTTGGTGAGGCCCTGCCGGTCGTCTACCGGTGGGCCTACGCCTATGGTTTGCCCGGCGCGAAGGAAGATTTCGTGCCTCAGAACCTGCCCCCCGACCAAGTCATGGCGGAGGGCGGAGAAGACCTTGGCGCCCCGGCGGCGCAGCCGGCGGAATAGGGATGTCGCGAATGTTTTGTGCGGTTTCAGGAGCGGGCAGCGGCCTGATTGAGGCCTCAGTCGGCCGGGAGGTTTGGGTATGAACATCTTCCGGCAATTGCTGGTAAAGCCCTGGTTGACCGAGCAGGATGCAGCCCTTGAACTTCAGGATGACCGGACCTTCTCCCTGCCTACGCCAATGCTTGGTCTGCGTGTCTTCCTCATCGTGGTCATGGTGTTTTTTACGCTGATGATCTCTGCCTTCACGGAACGTAGGCTGTTTTCTGATTGGCATTCCACGCCGGTGCCTTGGCTCCTATGGCTAAATACGGGCATCCTGGTGTTAAGTAGTATCGCCATGCATTGGGCCTGGACCAACGCCCGGCGCGAGCGGATGGACGGGCTAAGATTGTGGTTATCGGTGGGCGGCATTCTGACCCTTGCTTTTCTGCTGGGGCAGCTTTTGGCGTGGCGGGAACTGATGGCCTTGGGCCATTTTGCATCCACGGATCCGGCCAATGCCTTCTTTTATATGTTGACGGCGGTGCATGGGGTCCACTTGGTGGGCGGCCTGGTGGCATGGAGCCGGACCACGGCAAAAATCCGCCGCGGGAGTAAAGCAGATGACGTCCGCCTTAGTGTGGAGTTGTGCACGGTTTACTGGCACTTCCTGCTTCTAATCTGGTTGATCTTATTTGCTCTTTTGTTGCTCACGTAATGAGGAAGAATTGAACATGACACAATCGACAATGACGGAATCCGGTCCAACACCATCCCCCTCTGCCCTGTCCCGACCCGACGGCATGACTGGTTTTGTCGCCGACTGGGGCTCGGATCAGCGGGCGTTCAAGAACGTCCCGTGGGGCAAGGCGATGATGTGGATCTTCCTGCTCAGCGACACCTTTATCTTCAGCTGCTTCTTGCTCTCTTATATGACGGTGCGCATGTCGACCACGGTCCCATGGCCAAATCCGAGCGAGGTTTTTGCCCTGAGTTTCGGCGGCGAACCGATCCCCCTGATTCTGATTGCCATCATGACGTTCATACTGATCTCCAGCAGCGGGACCATGGCCATGGCCGTGATGTTCGGCTACAAACGCGATCGGAAGACGACGGCGATCTTGATGATCGTTACCGCGCTTTTTGGAGCCAGTTTCGTCGGCATGCAGGCCTTTGAATGGACCAAATTGATCGTCGATGAAGGCGTTCGCCCCTGGGGCAACCCAATGGGCGCGGCGCAGTTCGGGTCGACGTTTTTCATGATCACCGGCTTTCACGGCTTTCACGTTTCAATCGGGGTGATTTTCCTGTTCATCGTTGCGCGAAAGGTCTGGCGCGGCGACTTCGACCGCGCGGTGCCGGGGTTCTTCACGAGCCGGAAAGGCAACTATGAAATAGTCGAAATCATGGGGCTGTATTGGCATTTTGTCGATTTGGTCTGGGTATTCATCTTTGCGGTATTTTATCTTTGGTAGGAGGGTGACATGGCGGAAACCAGCGGCACGGCGCATGCGGAAGGCCAGCAACATCCCATTAGCACCTATTTTAAGGTCTGGGGATTACTGTTCGTATTGAGCGCGGCGTCTTATGCGGTCGACTATTTTCACGTCGAAAGCTATCTCCGATGGACTCTTATTCTGGTGTTCATGATGGCCAAGGCCGGTTTGATCGTAGCCGTATTCATGCATATGCGCTGGGAGCGGCTGGCCTTGCTGTATGCGATTACGCTCCCGCCCGTGCTGGTTCTGGTGTTTGTTTTCCTTATGACATTTGAAGCGGACTACACCTTCCTGACGCGCGGTTTGTTCTTCAGCTCATAGTTCTTGCTCTAGTGGTGCGAGCGAAACAGAAGAGTCCTTCTGTTTCGTGTCTCGCGCACCACGATTCTTAAGAGTCTAGTGGTCTTTCGATCCTCACGGATGGGAACCATCCGATAGAATCGGACCACTAGCGCAGTCCCTGCTCTGGCGCGGGTCCGGGCCGACTGTTCTTTTGCGGGCAGCGTTCCTCTTGGGCTGTTTTCGGAAATGAATTGGTTAATCAAGGTCGCGACGGCGACCCGGCGCTTGTGCGCCGCCGCCCATCGTCCTTGGCGGAACTGTGCGTTCGCGCGCACAAGCGTGCGCGAAGAAAGCTGGACCTGGCTCGATGATTATCGAAATTGGTCTTGGTCAGCACACCACGACTTTCCGATACAGATGCCAGGTGGCGTGGCCCAGTATGGGCATTACGACCGCCAGTCCAACAAATAGAGGCAAGGCACCGATAATCAAGGATCCGGCTACGATCAGGCCCCAGATTGCCATGGTTTTGGGGTTGGCCGCAACTGATCGTATGGACGTCATAATGGTCGTTAACGGATCAACATGATGGTCCAAGAGCATGGGTATCGCCACGACGCTTATGGCCAAGACCACGACGGAAAAACCAAGACCAACGCCGCATCCGACGATGATGAGTGACCAGCCGGCGGGAGTAGTGAAGACCTGCCCGGCAAATGTCAGCAGCGACGCTGGTGCGTCTTCGCCGAAATAGTAGGTATAGATCCCTTGCGCCGCGACCAACCAGGCAATGAAAATAGCGCCGAGTATGATCCCCATCATCACGATTGACAGGATGGACGGCGAGCGGAGGACATCAAAACAGTGCCACCATTGATTTTCCAACCCGAGTTCCCGGCGCCGGCTCAATTCGTACATCCCGCACGACACGACCGGCCCCATCAAGGCGGATCCGGCCACAATTGGAAAGAGCAGCGGCAAGAAGTCGTAGCCGGCAAAAGTCCGGCCAATTAGGACCACGAGGACGGGATAAATGATGCATAGGAACAACAAGTGCGTCGGTCTGGCATTAAAATCCGCGACGCCTTTACTTAATGCATCAAACAAATCCGCGGTTTCAATTTTGCGGACATTTAAAATTGTGTGCTCGAGTCCCGTATCGACCATTACTTTCTTGGTGACCATGTTGCTACCTCCTGAAACACAGGTTTTGAAGGTCACGGCGCAAAGAGATCCATGAAGAGCATAAATCGGCCGCTGCCAACGTGACGCCGTGACCAAACTGTTGTGCAAAAGAAAACGAATTGCCCCTCGTTGTTGCGATAACGTGCTGGTTCGGAGCGACAAATAATGCTATCGGCCATGCGTTCCGGCCAACCCGTTAATTTAAATAATCGATGAACGTAACGGTTATGTCAATTACTTACGGCGATGCAATTGGCCTCTGGCGGGGCTGGCTTTTTCGTTCGGCAATTTCGTGCCATGGGGAGATAGGCATGCATGTATCGCGCCATCTCAAATATATATGGCGAAGTCCGATCGGTTGGGGAACATGGCATGATCGGCCAGGCGGTGGACATGCTGGTTGAGAACCGAATCGGGGCGGTCCCGGTCCAAGGCGACATGGGCACAATAAGCGTGACCTGCGTTCATTCGAACACAGCCAGGTTTTCCAACCCTTTGAATTATAACAAATAATCAGTCGTAAAATGATTCCATTTTAAGGCTGATTGATCCAAAGGGATTTTCTCTGAATGGGATGGCGCACGGGCCTACTAACCCTATAGGCTCGGCTCGTCGGACCAGCCCATTTTCAACTGGCAAATAATCCAAATCGAGACGCCGGACACGGCACTCCAAGCAAACGTCCACTTCAGAACATTCGGCCTGAACCAGTATACCCAATCAATATTCCAAGGAGCCGTGAGAACGGCAACTGGCAGAGCCACAACCAATGCAAGCAACAAAATATACGCAACCAAATACTTCACAATTTCATTCCACTCGACAATTACGCAACAAAATATGATCCCGCGCCCCGCGACGGGCATCACATTATCAGGATTTTCCTAGTACCGTTCAGTGCCAACAAAAACAAACGCCAAGGTTGATTGTGCCGTCGTGCATATCCTAGCTAAACGGGCCAATCAATTGGCGTTCTGCATTCATCCGCGCCGCTGCCGCTATGGCGCATTGAGTTTATCGCAAATGGACGGGCGCGGCGCAACCAGGCCACATTGGACATATTGTCGCAGGATCGCGGCTATTGGCTGGTCAAAGAAATCCAAATCGCGGCGACAATGACCTGCACCACGCTGCAAGCCTTATACCAACGATCAGTCGAGTTTTCGTGGACTAGACGGATTTGTCGTCGATCAAATAATTGAAGGAATATTCCTCGCCTTCCTCATAGCTCAAGGCATCGCCGGCAATGATATGCGCCGCGCCCTCCAGGCATTCCAATAGTGAGGGATGCGGCATAATGGAGTTCAGGATGTAGGTATAGGGCAGCGCCTGATCGATCATGATGGAGGCTGCCCCGACAATGGCATCGGCGTCCCTGCCAATGGCTCGTATGCCCAATATTCTATCATCACCATCGGGACCCACGATCAGCTTTACAAAACCGATTGGCGGGAACGTGGCATGGGCGCGATGGTTCCGGCCATAGGGGAACTTCCCCACCCGGACATTGCCGTGCCGCTCCCGCGCCACGGTCTCGCCAAGGCCCGCGCCGGCAATCATGGGCATGGTAAAAATGATGTAGGGCACATGATCCATGTTCAGCGTGAACGCTTCGCCCAGAATGCTGTAGGCGGCACAGCGCCCTTCCGCCTGGGCCACATGGACCAAGGCAATATCCATCGGCGTATTTCGTTGCCCCACGTCACCAACGGCATATATGTGCGGCACGTTGGTTCGCATATCATCGCCAACCGGGATGTAGCCCCGATCATCAAGATCAATTCCAGCGGCCCGCGTGTCCAATCCGTCCGTATTGGGATTGCGCCCGACCGCAAATAGAACGCTTTCCGTCACGACCTGTTGGCCATTGGACAATGACGTCGTCACACTATCCTTGCCAACCTCCATGCCTTCGAAGCGGCAGGAGTGAATGACGTCAACGCCGCTCATGGACAAGCCGCGGGATAGGAACCGGCTGACATCCTCGTCCTCGCTGGCAAGAATGCGGTCCTGGGTATCGACAAGTTTCACTTTCGAACCCAGCCCATTGAAGATTGAGGCAAATTCGCAGCCGATGATGCCCGCCCCTAAAATGAGCAGGGATTTAGGCAGGAACTTAATTCCGACAATTTCGTCGCTGGTCAAAACCCGATGGCCATCCACCCTCACGCCTGGGAAAACACGGGGTACCGTCCCCGTTGCGATGACGATGTGCCGTGCCCGGATGGTATCATCCCCGACCATGACCGAATTGGCATCGATAAACCGGCCTCTGCCTTCGACAACTTCGATGCCGAGCCGGTCCAAGCGGTTCCGAATGCTATCGCCCAGGCCCTTGGCGGCGTGTTCTATACTTTGTTCAACTGCGTCAAAACTAGGCGCGGCGGGCAATTCGAAAAGATCCCGACGCATGGTCGCATGGGCATGGAGGCGGGCAATTTCAAAGCCGGCCTTGGATTTGAAGGCGCCCTCAATACCGTATCCCATCAGGTGGCCGTCACTGATGACCAATACGTCCCGGCCATGCAGCGCCAAGGTGCCCGCGGCGCTAAGCCCGCCGGGACCGGCACCGATAACGACAATGTCTACAGTCCGATCCATGGAAATCCAGTCTCCAACAATGATTAATATTAGCCATCAATTCCGCAATATAAAATTTTGCGAATATGGTTCATTCTGTGGAATATAGCTTCCCATGTCCACGGCCTATCACCGCACCTTTGGCTTATGGGCGACAAACTGGTTTTCTGGGGGATCTTCCGCCATGTTGAATTTCACCTGTCTCGCGGCCGATGCATTTTCCGATCAACTGTCGGTCAACTATCGACAGATATTTGGCTCGTTGGAGCCTTCCCACCCGGAAATTCTGAATTCCGCCGGGCGCCTTGCCATCGAGATTATCGCCAACAGTGACGCCCTTTACCACAACGCCGAACATACGATGCTGGTCACATTGGTTGGTCAGGAGATATTCCGGGGCCGGCATCTCAGAGAAAAAGTGACGCCGCAGGATTGGTTCCATTGTACAATGGCCTAGCTATGCCACGATATTGGCTACGTTCGCGGGGTCTGTTCCGGCGATACCAACACATCGTTCGTCATTGACGAGGCTGGAAACCGGTTTACCCCGCCGCGCGGCGCATCCGATGCCTGTTTGACGCCCTATCATATAGAGCGAGGCAAGATTTTTGTCCGCGAGCGCCTGACCCAGGCCGCCGAAGTCGACGCTGAACGCATAATTCGGGCGATTGAATTGACCCGGTTCCCGGTTCCTGAAACCAGCGACCATC
>JAPYUH010000141.1 GCA_029936195.1 Alphaproteobacteria bacterium | reverse complement strand
GGCGCCGCGAGCGGAAGTCGGCGTCGAAGCAAGGCGCCGGGCGCCTTCCGTACGATCAGCGAAGTTGCGGCGGTGCTTGAGGTGCCCCAGCATGTACTGCGGTTTTGGGAAAGCAAGTTCACGCAGGTAAAGCCGCTGAAACGTGGTGGCGGCCGGCGTTATTATCGGCCGGAAGACGTGGATTTGCTGCGGGGCATTCGTCACCTGCTTTATTCCGACGGCTATACCATCAAGGGCGTACAAAAATTATTGCGCGAGATTGGTTCGAAGACCATCATGGAATCCGGCCGTTCTCTTTCCAGTACTGGCGCCGCCGGGGCAATTGGCGCCGCCGGTGTGGCCGCCGCGCACACGCGGCGGCAAACCGGTGTTGAGGGCGTCCAGGCCCAGCAAGCGCTGGAATTGCCGCTGTCCGCGCCGACGTCGTCTCCGCCGACAACGATGCCGGGGAACGATGGTGACACCGCCCTGTCATCCGAGCGGCGGGACAAATTAATTGGACTGGCGGCTGAATTAGGCGAGCTGCGAGATATCTTGCGCCGTCCCGGCACAAAGCTTTAAATAGATCGGGCCGTCCCGGCGCAAAACAATTGTTTTTCAATATTTCGCGTGATAGCAATTGTCTCCCAAGGCCGGCGTCGTTATATTCCACCCCAATTCGCGCTGGTCGATATTTAGCGTGAACCCGTCGGAGCGTAGCGCAGCCTGGTAGCGCATCACACTGGGGGTGTGGGGGTCGGTGGTTCGAATCCACTCGCTCCGACCAATTTTTTGTTCGAGAATTGGGATTGGTTCCAGCGGGATCGATCCCTTTTCTTTTTATTCATACGTTAAGTTAAATAATTAAACTAACTTATTGTAATGAAACATATATCAACTTCTGGATCTGAAAATTTTCGGGCCATTGGCGCGCGCCCTCTGGTGGCCGGCTGGTTATTGGTGGTGGCCGTCATTGTCGGTGCGATGGTGCTGCTGGGCGGGGCCACCCGGTTGACACATTCGGGGCTGTCCATGGTGCAATGGCAGCCCCTCATGGGTATCCTGCCGCCCTTGAACGAGATTGCCTGGGGGCAGGTGTTCGATCTCTATAAAGAATACCCCGAATACCAAAAAATCAATCGGGGCATGACCCTGGACGAATTCAAAAGTATTTTCTATTTCGAGTATGCGCATCGGCTTTTGGGTCGGACGGTCGGCTTGGTTTTCGCGCTGCCGTTTTTCTGGTTTCTGGTCACCGGCCGCCTGGAACGGCGGCGGCGTTTACCGTTGGCGGGGCTGTTGCTGCTTGGCGGGCTGCAGGGTTTGATCGGCTGGTGGATGGTGAAGAGCGGCCTGGTGGATCACCCCGACGTCAGCCAATATCGCCTGGCGGCGCATCTGGGCCTGGCGTTTGCCATTCTGGCCGGTTTGATCTGGCTTGCGCTCGACCTCTCGACCAAACCGGCACGCGGCCAGCCGGCCGTTGGATGCCATCTGGCAGGTCTGCTGGTCGTCATTGTTTTCATGCAAGTGCTCTCCGGCGCCCTGGTGGCGGGGCTGGATGGTGGTCTGGTTTACAATAGTTTTCCCATGATGAATGAATATTGGCTGCCGCCGGAGTTGTCCACGCTTCGCCCGACTTGGCGCAATCTGTTCGAGAATCCAGTCACGGCGCAATTTGACCACCGCGTCGGCGCCTATCTTTGCACCGCGCTGGTCGCCGGGCTGTGGTGGCGATTGTGGCAAGCGGCCACCGGCGCGGCCGTTCGCCCGTCCGTCCGCCTGGCCTTGTACCTGACCACCGCCGCCCTGGTGCTGCAATTGGCCTTGGGTATCGCGACATTGTTATGGGGCGTGCCCGTACCCCTCGCGGTGCTGCATCAAGGGGGGGCCTTGTCGCTATTTTCCGCGAGCTTATTGCTGGCCCATCGCTTGCGGTAAGAATGGGAGGCGATGGAGTATGGAAGAATTGACGTTATTATATATGACTTGCGGCGACAGGGGGGAGGCCAAGGCAATCGCCCGGACCCTGGTCAACGAGCGTCTGGTGGCCTGCGCCAACATTCTGGGGGAAATGACCTCCATCTACCAATGGCAAGGCGCCCTCGAGGAGCAAGAAGAAGTTGCCGTGTTGCTCAAGACCCGGCGTGATCTGACGGATGCGGTGACGGAGCGGATAAAATCCCTGCATTCCTATGATCTGCCGTGCGTGATCAGCCTGCCGATCCAGGGCGGCAATCCGGACTTTCTATCCTGGCTGCAAGGCGAAGTCGGCTAGACTATTTTCGAGTCTAACCGCGACACGCTCTAACCACCCGCTAATTCTTGTTCCGGTCTGGTAGATCGGGCGCGATATTGCGCAGGGCGGGACGTTCGCCGTCGAATGACAAAGGCAATCCGGTCAGACTGATGCCCGCGCCCGTATCCTGCAGCATGCCCAGGGCCTGGGTTTGCGGATGGGCGATAACTTCGCCGGCATGCTGAATAGGGGCATTGGGCACCCCGGCCTGGTCCAGGCGATCCTGCCAATGGTCCCGCGGCTGTCCCTTGAACAGTGGGATCAATAGCGCGTTGAGGTCTTCGCGGTGGCTGGCGCGGGCCGGATTATCCGTGAAGCGGGGGTCGTCCAGCCATTCGGGATGTCCCAATTCCCGCGCCAGGCTGGCGAACAGGCGGTCGTTGGAGGCGGCCACCACAAGATAACCATCGGCGCAGTCATAGGCTTGATAGGGCGCGATGCCCCGCACGCCCGAGCCATGCCGTTTTGGTGGTTCCCCCGTAACCTGGACATCCGCGTTGTAATAGGCCGTCCAACCCAGAGCGGTTTCGAACAGCGAGGCATCGACCACGCCGCCGGTGCCGGTAAGGTGGCGGCGGTTCAAGGCGGCCAGAATACCAATGGCGCACCACATGCCCGTTCCCATGTCGACCACGGAAATTCCCGCCCTGACCGGCGCCTGCCCATCTTCGCCGGTCACCGCCATGATGCCGCCAAAGGCTTGCATCAAGGCATCGAAGCCCGGCCGCTCCGACAACGGGCCGGTGGCGCCAAAAGCCCACAGGTTGCAATATATCAGTTCCGGTTTGAGGGCCCGCATATGGGCCGCCCCCAAGCCCAAACCATCCGCCACCCCGGGGCGCAGGTTCTGCAAGACCACATCCGCTTCATCCGTAATGCGCCGGCGCAATTCGGCCAGGGCGGCGGGGTCCTTGTAATCGACCGAGATCGAACTTTTATCTCGGTTGACGACTTGGAAAACCGTTGCCGCCTCGCGCCAGAACGGCGGGCCCCAGCCGCGCGCATCGTCGCCGGTACCGGGCCGCTCCACCTTGATTACTTCCGCGCCCAGAGCGGCCAGAATCCAGGTGCCGTAGGGGCCGGACACATTGCTGCCCAATTCGAACACGCACACGCCGGTCAAAGGTAGAGGGTTGCTCATGGAATTACTGCTCTTGTTACGATGAATAGAAAATTTCGATCACTTCGATCTCTTCAATGCCCGACGGCGTGCGTAGTTTGACGACGTCACCTTCCGCGGCCCTGTGCAGGGCGCGGGCGATGGGGGAAATCCAGCTGACCTCGCCCTGATCATGGCGGGCCTCGTCGGCGCCGACGATGCGTACCGTGCGTTCGGCGCCCTTGCCGTCCTGGTAGGTGACCGTGGCGCCAAAGAAAACCTTTTCGCGGTTCTTTTGGCGCGCCACGTCGACCACTTCGGCGATTTCCAGACGTTTCATCAAATAGCGCATCCGCCGGTCGATCTCGCGCAGGCGTTTCTTGCCGTAATGGTAATCGCCATTCTCCGATCTGTCGCCATTGCCCGCCGCCCAGGAAACCACTTCGACAATTCTCGGCCGTTCGACCCGGCGCAACTGGCGCAGTTCTTTCACCAAGCGGGCATGGCCCCCCGGGGTGAGATAATTCTTGGTGCCGGCGGGCAGGGGGGCGGTAACCTCGGACAGGTCCTCGTCCTCGCCATCGGTCTCCTTGGTGAATGCCTTGCTCATGGGCTCATGGGCTCATAATCCGATTTCTCCAGGCCTAAGAATGCCATATGCTTCGGCCCAAGGAAATTACGGATTCCATGAATGGAGGTCTTGGGTGGATTTCGCCAGGGTTGAAGATGCGAAGGACAAGGGCGGGCTGCGTCTGGCGCTGACCATGGGGGTGCCGGGGCCGTGGAGCCAGGCGGCGAAATACATCTTCGAATACAAGAATATCCCCTTTCTGGCGGTGGGTCAGAAGGGTGGGCGGGAAAACCCCGAACTGTTCGACTGGACCGGCCATCGCAATGCACCGGTCGCGGTCTATGAAGACGAGCGGCCGCGCGCGGGCTGGCACGAAATTATCATGTTGGCCGAACGCTTGGCACCCGAACCCAGCCTGCTTCCCACCGGTGCCCAAGCCAGGGTGGAGATGTTTGGCCTGATTACCGAGGTTGCCTCGGAGGGCGGTTTTGCCTGGCTGCGCCGTTTGCGCTTGATTGATATTCTGTACGGCGTCGCCGATGCGACAGAGGCCCGGCGGGGACCCGATATCCTGGCCAACCGCTATGGCCACGCCCCCGGCGCGGCGGATGCCGCGGAAGAAGGTTGCGCGCGGATATTGGCCATGCTGTCGGAAAGATTGCGGGCACAGGAAAATCTGGGCAGTGATTATTTTGTCGGCAATGATTTTACCGCCGCCGATTTGTACTGGGCCTGTTTTTCCCAATTACTGGTGCCAATGGGGCCCGGTATGAACCCTATGCCGCCCCTATTGCGAACGGCCTATGAGGCGCCCGCAAGCCTGTCCGTGGACCCGATATTGATCATTCATCGGGACAGGGTGTATGACCGGCACTTGAGTTTACCGCTGGATTTTTAATCAAACAATTTGGAGGAACGACAACGTGAACGTATTGGGTATATCGGGTAGCCTGCGGAAGGGATCATTCAATTCCTTGCTGCTGAATATTGCCGCGCAAGCGGCCCCCGATGGCATGGAAATCACCATCGCGGATATTTCCGCGTTTTCCGTCTATGACGAAGATGTATACGCCAATGGTTTTCCGGCCGCCGTCGCCACCCTCCGGGAACAGATCAATGCCGCCGACGGCCTGTTGATCGCCACGCCGGAATATAACTACGGCATGTCCGGCGTGATCAAGAACGCCATCGACTGGGCCTCCCGTCCGCCCGACCAGCCCTTCAGCGGCAAGCCGATCGCCCTGATGGGGGCCAGCGCCGGCAAGCTGGGCACGGCCCTGGCACAGCAGCAATTGCGGCAGGCGCTGGTCGGCCTGAATGGCCGGATCGTCAGCCAGCCACAAGTCTATGTCTCGGGCGCCACGCGGGCCTTCAATGAAAATGGTGACCTGAACGATGAGGCCGCAAAGGGTTTGATCGGCCAATTGCTGGGCGCGCTCAGGGCCCTCGCCGGGTAAAAGAAGTGAAACTGCCCCTGGCCATCGCCTTGTTGATTGCCGCACAGACGCCCCTTGCGGCGGCGGCCTTTGACGAGGTGGAGCAAACCGACCAGAGGCGGTTTAAATCCATGGAGACTTGCGCGGGCTGTCATTTGTTGCAGCCGCGCCAATCTGGCCCGTTGAAGATGATTGGGGCGAATTTGCTGGGTGCGGATCTGCGAAAGCTGGATCTACGTTCGGCGGATTTGCGCCGGGTCAATATGCGCGGCCTTGATCTGAGGCAGATTAATTTGTCCCGCGCCCAATTGAAGGGCGCATTCATGCGAGGCGCCGATCTGCGCCGGGCCAATTTGCAAGACGCCAGCCTGTGGTGGGCCGATTTGACCGGTGCTGATATGCGCCGGGCCGATCTTCGTGGCGCGGATCTGAGCCGAGCCAATCTGACAAAGGCGTCATTGCATGGCGCCGATCTGCGCGGCGTGACATATTGCCGGACCATCATGCCCTCGGGTGAAATGAAGGCGCCCGATTGCCAATGGTGGAACAAGGAAATGGCGCGGAACCTTGACCGGCCAATGACGGCCCGGTCCGGGCCAGGAAAAACCACGGCGGCGGCGCCCGAAGGGGTTGTGAAACAGCCTTCCGAAAGCGCGACAAAGGGCTCTTTTTTGAGCCGCCTGTTTTCTTTCAGTCTGACCCCGCCAGCCGAGCCCGAGGAGACTTTTCACTAGACTACCGCACGGGGCGCGAAGAAGAGCCTTTATTCAACAAGACAAACTCGATAGCGTTACATTTCGTTATCAAAAGGCCGGTGCAAGAGGTCAATTTCATTGCACCATTGAAAATCAATGACCACTCATGGCCGAGGATCAGGCAATGGAATTCGCAATCTGTTTCAAGGGATTTGTTCAACCGGAACGGGCCCGATATCTGGTCCGCCAAGCCGAGGCGGCGGGATTCACCTATTGTTGGTTCTATGACAGTCACATTTTATGGCGGGAAAGCTTCATGGCCATGGCCATGTGCATGGAACATACCACGACCATGCGTTTTGGCCCCTGCGTGACCAATCCCAATACGCGGGATTGGTCGGTGGCGGCATCCATGTTTGCCTCGTTGGCGCATCAATCGGGGGGTCGGTTCGATATCGGCCTGGGCCGGGGCGATAGTGCCGTTCGGGTCATGGGGCAGAAACCGGCGCCGCTTGGCCGGGTGGCCGAGTTCACACATAAAGTGAAGGCCATGGTGCGCGGCGAAGAGGTTATGTATGGCGAATGTGCCGAGCCGGTGCGGTTCACCTGGGCCACGGGATATGAATTGCCAGTGTGGATTGCCGCCTATGGTCCCATGGCATTGAAATGCGCCGGCGAAAACGGCGATGGTCTGGTCCTGCAGATCGCCGAACCCGGCATTTGCAAATGGCTCGGTGATCAGGCCGTTACGGCGGGCCTGGCGGCGGGGCGGGATATGTCGGAATTCCGCATCATGGCGGCGGCACCGGCGATGACGGGGGCCATGGATGACTGCGTCGAGCGGACCAAATGGTTCCCAGCCATGGTCGGCAACCACATCGCCGATATTGTCGAAAAATACGGCGCCGACAGCGATCTGATGCCCCAGTCCCTGACCGCCTATATCGAAAAACGCCGGGGCTATGACTACTCGAAGCATGGGCAGAGCGACAACCCTTACCTGGATTTCATCACCGAGGATATCGTCAAGGGATTTGCCGTTCTAGGAGAGCCTGACAGCCATGTCGAAAAATTACGGCAGCTGCAAAAAGCGGGGGTGACGCAGTTCAACATCTATCTGGACAGCGGCCACGAAGAAAAAATAATTGCCGATTATGCCGAGCAAGTGATCCCGGCCTTCAATGGCTGACTAGGACATATTCAGCGGATCACACACAAGGTTCAAATGGACACGGGGTCTCACCATCCCGCTGCGTATTGAAATCTGACAGGATTGCGCCACGCCAAAATCGCCAATAAGGAACAATAGACCCCTACACCGCATCCTCCAGGATCATGTCCGATGCCTTCTCGCCGATCATCAGACAGGCGGCATTCGTGTTGCCGCTGATCAATGTGGGCATGATGGAAGCATCGGCCACGCGCAGGCCCGCGATGCCGTGAACCCGTAGACGCTCGTCCACCACGTTGCGGTCGGCGGGGCCCATGCGGCAGGTGCCGGTGGGATGATAGGTGGTCTCGGCCGTGCGGCGGATCCAGTCCAGCATGGCATCATCGCCCTGAATATGCTCCCCCGGTGCTTCCTCCACCCCGCGATAGGCGTCCAGGGCAGAGGCGTTCATCAGATCGCGGACCTTTTGCGCGCCATCAAGAATACAGCGCCGGTCCAGCTCCGCATCGAGAAAATTGAAATTGATCGCCGGGTGATCGTTGGGATCGGCGGATTTTGCATGGATATGCCCCATGCTCTCCGGCCGGCATTGATAGATCGTGGCGATCATGCCCGGTTCCTTGCCCAGTCGCCGCTTGTTGGGATCGTCATAGCGGAAGGGCACCAGATGCAACTGGATATCGGGGCTTTCCATTTCCTCCCGGGTGCGCATAAAGGCCAGCATGGGGGCCGAGGGCATGCCGAGAAAGCCGCGCCGGGTAAAGGCATAGCGCAGCATCTGCCAGCCCAGACCCAAGCCATTGACCTTGCCATTAAAAGTGACGTTCTGCTGTGTCACTTTCCATTTCATGCGTGGTGCAATGTGGTCGCGCAGGCTTTCCCCCACGCCCCAGAGATCATGGTGCGCTTCGATCCCGAGGTCCCGCAAACGGTCCGCCTGGCCGATGCCCGAAAGTTCCAACACCTGCGGCGATTTTATGGCGCCGGCGCACAGGATTACCTCGCGCCCGGCCCGTGCCGTCATGCGCTGGCCGTTGGCGCTGTATTCGACGCCCACGGCACGCTTGCCCTCCAGCAGGACGCGTTCCACCAGCACCTCCGTTTCGACCCGCAAATTTGGCCGCTTCATGGCCGGGCGCAAATACCCGGCGGCGGCCGAGGCCCGCTTGCCGTTATGAATGGTGGTCTGGGTCTTGCACATGCCTTCCTGGGTGGCGCCGTTGTAGTCATCGTTGTAGGGCACCCCGATCTCGGCCCCCGCCGCGATCCAGGCATCGTAGAGCGGGCTCTCGTCCTTGCATTCCGAGACATGGATCGGGCCGCCTTCGCCGCGAATGCCGTCGTCGCCGCGCTCAAAATCCTCCAGTTTGCGGAAAAAATGTTTGACCGTATCGAAATCCCAACCCCGGTTGCCCTGCTGGGCCCAGGTATCATAGTCCAGCGGCTGCCCGCGCACATAAACCAACCCGTTGATGGCGGAAGAGCCCCCCAAAACCTTGCCGCGCGGAACCGGAATGGCCCGGTTGGCCGTGCCCTTTTCAGGCTCGGAGCGAAAGCGCCAGTTGGCTACCGGGTCATCCAGCAGCAGGGCGAAACTGATCGGAAACTGCGACCAAAAATTGGACGCCTTGCCGGCTTCGAGTACCAGCACCGAATGCTTGCCCGAAGCCGTCAACCGGTTCGCCACCACACAGCCGGCCGAGCCAGCCCCCACAACGATATAGTCAAAATCCAAGGTGTTTCCTCCAATTGGCTTTTTGCTAGAATACAATGTCTGGTGGGAAACAGCAAAGTTCAGTGCCAGGATACTCCGGGCACTGTTATATCGTCGATTTTGCCTGACCGGCGTTGAGCGCGAAAGTCTCCTCGCCGATCATCCGCCCCGCCGCCCCGCATTCGCCGTGCGGCGCGAATGGACGCGCCCTGCATATGGCCGGAAACTGTTGCAAGATTCCATCAAATTGAAGAAGAAATTGGCGGCATGATCAGACGGCGGCACACACCTTAGACTGGCCGACAAGCCCTCCAACAATGTGGGACCGCCTATTTACAGAGTGTCGGGTGATTGAACCAAATTTGGGCGACCAGCGTTATATGGGTAGAATCGACGGGCAAAAAAATCCTTGAAACCACGGACAAATCTGACAGGTCGCATCAGCAACGCCGCAATTGCGAACGTTGCCTGGATTTGAAAATTTGATCTTGTGCGTAAAGTGGAAATATTCTTTGGCGAAGTCGAAGTCTTTCCATTGGCCTTGGTATGAATTGTCCGTTGTTGGCAATATTCGCGTTCGGCTCGCCAGCCGACATTGGCGCGCAATGACTGTACATATCGGTTTGGGCCGATACCATTGCCGCGCTCGGTTGAATATATCTGGCTCGCGAGGGAGTTCATCTCAAAACACATTGTCCAATCTCCAGGTTTTCTGTTTGAATGATGCAAACATGTTCCCCTATTGGCGTGAGTGCTCTGTTGATGCGAACGTGAATAAAATGCAAAACCGACAATCACACACTTCAATTGCAGCAGGCGCCTTGCTGAGCCTCTTTCTGCTAGGCCCGATGCGGATACAAAATGCAGGTGGTGATGTGCGGCTTGCCGGCCGCAAGACCCAGGCATTGTTGGCCTATTTGGCCTCGCGACTTGATACCAATGTGCCGCGCGAGACTCTGGTCGGCCTATTTTGGGGTGATCGAGGCGAGGATTAGGCATCGGCGGTAAACAGCAATTCCTTGGCCTTGCGTACGCCCACTTCCCAAGGATGGGCGAAGAATTCCACGCTGCAGACGCCCATCTCTACCACCGGATCGCGGAATTCCGCATCATCGGAGGCGATAATGATATCGCAGGCCCAAGCCAGCATAAGGCCGCCAGCGATGCATTTACCCTGTACGGCGGCGATGGTGGGTTTGGGCAAATTGCGCCAGCGCTCCGTCATGCCCAGATAAATTTCCGATTCCCGGGCAAAGCGTCCCTCCGCGCCGGGCGGATCGAAACTGCCCCAAGTGGTGACCTGGGGAAAATCCTCCCAGGTCTTGTCGCTATCGCCCGACAGATCGTGACCGGCGCAAAAATGCGGGTCGGCGCCGGCCAGGATAATCACTTTGACGCCGTCATCCGCCGCCGCCCGGTCAAAGGCGCTGTTCAGATCATAGGTCATCTGCAGATCCTGGGCGTTGCGCAAGTTGGGCCGGTCCAGGGTGATCTGGGCTACCCCTGGCAGGGGCTGCGCATAGGTGATGGTTTCGTAGGTTTAGGTCATCGAACAGGCTTTCTCTCGCTTAGTCGCCGTCGGGCGTTTTGGCGTCAATC
>JAPYUH010000400.1 GCA_029936195.1 Alphaproteobacteria bacterium | reverse complement strand
CAGACCGCCTGCGTCGTGGTGCAAACCCCCGATCTGTTCGGGCGCCTGCATGATCTGCGCGCCCTGGCCGATACGGCCCATGACAAGGGCGCCCTGTTGATCGCCGTGGTTACAGAAGTGGTCTCTCTGGGCGCCGTCACCTCGCCGGGCGAAATGGGCGCCGATATCGTGGTGGGTGAAGGGCAATCCCTGGGCAATGCCCTGAATTTCGGCGGGCCTTATCTGGGTCTGTTCGCCACGCGGCAAAAATACGTGCGTCAGATGCCGGGCCGCCTGTGCGGTCAGACCGTGGATACGTCCGGACGGCGCGGTTACGTTTTGACCCTGTCGACCCGGGAGCAACACATCCGACGGGAAAAGGCGACCTCCAACATTTGCACCAATTCCGGTTTATGCACCCTGGCATTCTGTGTCCATCTGGCCCTGTTGGGAGAGGCCGGGCTGCGCCAATTGGCCCGGATCAATCACGGCAAGGCTGTGCGGTTGGCGGATCAATTGGCGGCGGTGAATGGTATCGAAGTGGTGAACCAAGCTTTTTTTAATGAGTTTACCCTGCGTCTGTCGCGGCCGGCGGCTGCCGTTGTTTCCGAATTGGTCGGCAAGGGCATCATGGCCGGTGTTCCGGTCAGCCGACTGCACCCCGATGCCCCCGATCTGGCGAACCTGTTGTTGGTCGCCACCACGGAAACCAACACCGACGAAGATGTCGCCGCGTTAAGCAACGGCTTGCGGGAGGTTCTGTGATGACGGATCGAAATAGCTTTCAGACCTCCAGCGGCCACCGCGGCTTGGACCTGGCTGAGCCCTTGATATTCGAGTTGGACAGCCCCGGGCGCAGCGGCGTCGACCTGCCCGACCCGCCGGACGTCGTCAACCGCCTTGGCGGTTTGGAGAGGAATGCCGACATCGGCCTGCCCGGTCTTTCAGAGCCCCAGGTGGTGCGCCATTTCGTGCGTCTGTCGCGGAACAATTTCGCCATCGACGCGGGGCTTTACCCCCTGGGCAGTTGCACCATGAAGCACAACCCGCGCCTGAACGAGAAACTGGCCCGTCTGCCGGGTTTTGCCGATCTGCATCCCATGCAGCCCATGGAAACTATCCAGGGTGCCCTGGAATTGATCGACAGTCTGGCGGATTGGTTGTTGACCCTGACCGGCATGTCGGCCATTGCCATGTCGCCTGCGGCGGGCGCCCATGGGGAGCTTTGCGGCCTGATGTGTATCCGTGCCGCGCTGGAAGCCAGGGGCGATGCCCGCGAAGTGGTCCTGGTACCGGAATCCGCCCATGGCACCAATCCGGCCACGGCCGCCATTTGCGGCTATCGCGTGGAACAGATTCCGGCCGACGACCGGGGCCGCGTAGATCTCGCGGCACTTAAGGAAAAACTGGGACCCCACGTGGCGGCGATCATGTTGACCAACCCCAATACCTGCGGCCTGTTCGAAAACCAGATCATGGAAATTGGCCAGGCCGTGCATGAAGCGGGGGCTTTTTTCTACTGCGATGGCGCCAATTTCAACGCCATCGTGGGTAAGGTTCGGCCCGGCGATCTGGGCATCGACTGCATGCACCTGAACCTGCACAAGACTTTTTCCACCCCCCACGGCGGCGGCGGCCCCGGCAGCGGCCCGGTGGTCCTGGCGGAAGCGTTGGCGCCCTTTGCACCACTGCCAAAGGTGGTTCGCGGCGCGGACGGCCTGGAGCTGCTTGAACATGGCGTCGAAGAGAGTTTTGGCCGCCTGAAAGGGTTTCACGGCCAGATGGGCATGTTTGTCCGCGCCCTGGCATTTATCCTTAGCCATGGTGCCGATGGACTGCGCCAGGCATCGGAAGATGCGGTGCTGAACGCCAATTATATCCTGGCCCGTCTGCAAGACATCTTTTCCCTGCCCTATCCCGGACCCTGCATGCATGAAGTGCTGTTCGACGATGGCTTCCTGAATGACACGGGCGTTTCCACCCTGGATTTCGCCAAGGCCATGATCGATGAAGGGTTTCATCCCATGACCATGTACTTCCCCCTGGTGGTCTCGGGCGCGATGTTGATCGAGCCGACGGAATCGGA
>JAPYUH010000140.1:3057-10736 GCA_029936195.1 Alphaproteobacteria bacterium | reverse complement strand
TTCCGGCCGCGCCTCGGCAACCCCACCGTCCAGAACCACGAACAGGCGATGGCGTTTTTCAGGTTCGTGACGCGCGATGAGATCGACCAGGGTCGTATTGCCGTGATCAAACATACGGGAGGTGAAAGCGACCGGATATTCCACCGCCATCGTGAAGCGTTGAACAATCGTCGCGGCTGCGTCGGCCATGCCATCATCGTCTGACGCAGGCGTTGCCGCAGCATCCTCCGCCGCCGCCAGATCCTCAATTTGTAGTTCCTGTACCATGCCGACCTTTATGTTTTGGCGGCTACTATGACATGGTTTGCCCGCCAGTGTCCTGCCCCGTTTTGTTCGCCCCGCGGTTGGCATCAATCGGGCAGCAGGTCGTAGGTCGTGCTTTTCAAAATGGGCCGGTGCCGGCGGTCGTAGCGGCGCTTGAAATGTTTTTCCAGCAAGGCGCGGTTGAAACTGCGGCCGTCAACCAACAGGCGGAAGCCGGCCGGAAACCGCTCTTCCATATCCAGTACGTCGATGGCGGCGCGGCGTTCCGGCGTCAAGGCCGGGCCATCCAGGTAGATCATGTCGGGTATGACATCGGGGACCTGGGCGAAGCGCCAGACCGGGACATCGCCCAGCATATCCTCCACCCGTTCCGTCAAGGTGATGTCACAATATTGGCGCAAGTGTTCGGGCATCGAATTGATGGTCACCTGGCCCCAACGGGCGTCCGCGTCCAGGGAGTGGAGGAAGCCCGGCGCGCCTTGCGCCGTATTATCGGCCAGGGCCTGGGCTTGGATGATGGTGGAACAGCCGCTGCCAAACTCCAGCATTACCTTGGGCTTGCGTTCCCGCACCTGGCTGTAGATGGCCCACAAGTCGGACCAGACCGGGGGTTTTGCATCGGCGGGGCGGGCATCGAACAGGGACAGATAACCCAGCCGGCCGAGGGCGCGGCGGCCTCTGTGGTTCAATACGGCGACACCGGCCTTGCGGTAGGCGATGGCGAGTTTTTGCTTGATCCAGGACATGGGTCTGTATAGTCCGAATGAACCCGCGCCGCCAATCGTTACCGGAACAGAAAGGCCTCTCATATTGTCCTCCACGGCACCCATCTTCATCGGTGGCCTGATGCGTTCGGGCACCACGCTGTTTCGGGCCATGCTGGCCCAGCATTCGGCCATTGCCTCCGGTCTGGAAACCCATTGGTTTGATATCGATTGGCCAAACCAACAGGCCCGCGGCGGCGAACCATTAGGAGATTATTTGTACCGTATCGGCGCGTTTTTTGAAATCAGTGCCGGCGAGGTTGACGGCTACATGGCCGCCGCCGCCAGCGCCGAGGCCTATCTGGACTTATTCATGAGCGCGGTCGCCCGACGTGACGGCAAACGGCGCTGGGCAGAGAAGACCACGGGCAACATCCTGCATTTGGACCGCATTCTGTCCCATTGGCCTCAAGGGCGGATTGTCCACATCATCCGCGACCCGCGCGATATCTTTGCCTCCTTCCGGCGCAGCGCGAAGTACGGCGGTGTGGAAGACTACGCCGCCCTGTGGTGCGATTATCTGGGCCGGGTCGAACGCTTCAAACGGGACTTGCCTCTGAACCCCGACAGCTACCTTGAACTGCGTTACGAGGCCCTGGTGCGGTCGCCAACGGCGCAGATGGCCACAGTGTTGGATTTTCTGGGCGAAGACTGGGAAGACGCCGTCAGCCAGTTCGCGGGCAAGGCCGAGGAACATGACCGGGTGCTGAGTTTGACCGGCCATTCCTCCACCACCTTGGAGCAAATCGCCCAACCCTTGAGCGGCGACCGGATCGGCCTGGGCCGGCAAAGCCTGAGCGACGACGAAATGGACCGCGCCCGCACCGTTGTCGCCGCCCGTGGCCTAGCGGATTTATTTGCCCGAATTGAAAGCGAAACGGACGTTGCGCCGTAGACCTGAAGAACATTTTAAGTCTTGATTGGGAAAGACGTTCAGATCACGCCTTTATCCTTTAATTCCGCCAGCGCGTCGGCGTCCAGGCCAAGTTCGCCACCCAATACCTCTTCGTTGTGGCGGCCCTTGCGGCCGCCGCCATGCCGCAATTGCGCCGGGGTTTTGGACAGAAAGGGAAAGGCATTGGTCATTTTGATCCGGCCTAGATCCTCGTCCTCCATGTCCACGATATCGCCGCGCGCCTTGTATTGCGGGTCCTCGAATATCTGCGCGATATCATAGGCCGGGCCGATGGCCGCCTCCGCCCTTTCGAACTGGGCCAGGACATCGTCCAGGTCCCGACCGAGGACCCAATCGGCGACCAGGCCGTCCACTTCGTCAATGTGCTCCACCCGGCCTTGCGGCGTGGCGAAGCGGGGGTCGTTGGCGGCCGCCTCGCCGCCGCAAAGGCGCAGAACGCGGGTGACAATAGCCGGCGAATTGGTGGAGATCGCCACCCAATGGCCGTCGCGGGTCCGGTAGGTATTGCGCGGCGCATTGTTTTTCGAGCGGTTGCCCCAGCGTTGTTGCACCTGTCCCAGTTGATCGAACTGCAAGGGCTGGGGCCCCAAAACCTGAAAGATCGGCTCGTAAATGCTTAGGTCAATCATCTGGCCTTCGCCGCTGCCTTGAGCATCCCGATGATAGAGCGCGAACATGGTTGCAAACGTGCCATAGGCCGCCGCGATGCCGTCCGCCAGGCCGAAGCTGGGCAGGGTGGGCGGGCCGTCGGGTTCGCCCGTGATGGCGGCAAAACCGCTGAAGACCTCGGCGATGGTGCCGAAACCGGGGCGCGCCTTGTAGGGGCCGGTCTGACCGAAGCCAGTGACCCGCACCATCACCAGGCCGGGGTTGATGGCTTTCAGAACCTCCCAGCCCAGGCCCCATTTCTCAAAGGTTCCGGTGCGAAAATTTTCGATCACCACGTCCGCCGATCGGGCCAGATCCTTGAAAATTGCCTGACCTTCCGGCGTGCTGAGTTTCAGGGTGATCAGGCGCTTGTTGCGGTTGGCCATCTTGAACCACAGACCGACGCCGTCTTTTTGGGCCCCCGTGGCACGCAGGGCATCGCCCGCGGGATGTTCGATCTTGATCACATCGGCGCCAAAGTCCGCCAAGTGCATTCCGATGGTGGGCCCGGCGATTACGCTGGCCGCCTCGATCACGCGCAAGCCTTGCAACGGCATTGCTTCGGGCATTGTTTGGGGCTTTTGTCGTTCATTATTCATGGCGCAATTCCCGGTTTCCCTCCTGGCGGAAAGCTCTTTCCAGACTGGATCATAGTTCCCAGTGCCGCGGGCGGGCAAGACGGCGGGTGCGTTGGGCAGCCTTGAGCCGCCTCAAAATAACGTTGCGGCGCCACACACTCTTTGCCCATCGGCCTTTACCCATCGGCGCGCGGGCCGCACAATGGGATTCCATACCCACCTGAAAGGCTACATTTGTAATGAGCAGTATCGCGTTTGACATTCCCGACGAAATCCGCGCCCTGTGCGATGGCCTTGAAGACTTCCTGAAGGCGGAGGTTGTCGCCCGGCATGAAAAGCACCATGCCCTCCTCTCCAACGGCCGCAACACCTATGACGAAAACGGCCGCTACACCGAGGAGGTGATCGGTCTGATTCGCGAGGTTCGCATGGCGGCGGCCAAGGCGGGTTACTACAATATGTGCGTGCCCGAGGATCTGGGCGGCAGCGGACTCGGGATGCTGGCCTACTACGTGGCCTGGGAACATGCCTTCCGCATCTGTGGGCCGCACAACTGGATGGCCGTGTATGCCATCAGCCATTGGGCCTTTGGCCCCTCGCGCCTGCTGGAACGGGTCACGGAGGAGGCCCGCGGGGAAATCCTGGACGGCATGCTGGAAGGGCGGACCTCCATGTGTTTTGGGCTGTCGGAGCCGGGGGCGGGGTCCGATGCCGCCGCCCTGACCACCAAGGCGGTTCCCGACGGCAACGGCTGGCGCATTTCCGGGCGCAAGATCTGGACCACGAATTCACCCATTGCAGATTACTGCATCATCTTTGCCCAGACCGACCCGAAACGGGCGGCGGCGCGCAAGGGCGGCATCTCGGCCTTCCTGGTACCCACCGACGCGCCGGGCTTTGAGGTGGAGAGCATTATTGCCATGCACGGCGCCGTGGGTGGCAACGAGGCGCAACTGGTGTTCGAGGACATCCGGGTGGAGCCGTCCCAATTGGTGGGCGAATTGCATGAAGGCTTCAAAAACGCGGTGTTTGGTGTGTCCATGGGGCGGATTTACAATTCTGCCCGGGCCCTTGGTCTGGCGCGCTGGTCACTGGAGCTGGCCCTGGATTATGCCGGCACGCGGCAAGCGTTCGGCAAAACCATTTCGGAATATCAGGGCGTGACCTTTCCCCTGGCGGAATCGGCCATGGAACTGCACGGCGCCCATTTAATGGGCCTGAACGCGGCCATGCTGCTGGACAAGGGTGAATTGGCGATCAAGGAATTGTCCATGGCCAAGGCCTACGCGGTCGAGGTCGGCGCCCGCGCCATCGACCGGGCCATCCAGACCCACGGTGCCATGGGCTTCACCAATGAGCTCGGCCTGGCCGAGGCCTACAACACCGTCCGCGTGGTCAACGTCGCTGACGGTACCAACGAGATCCTGCGCCGGACCATCGCCCATCGGCTGCTGGGCGGAGATGTGGAGCTATAGCCTTTTTTTGATATTCATCGGGTAATGTGCGGACGGCCCGGTGTTTGCGGGGTTTTCTGAAGTTGATGACATGGTCGGAAGCGGTCATGCGTCCGGCCAGCCCGGCGCCGCCCAGCCCTGTTGCTATTATTCGGCCGTCAGTTCCCGCGCGATGACCAGTTTCTGTATATCATTGGTGCCTTCATAAATGCGGGCGCCGCGCACGCCGCGATAGATGCGCTCCACGGGGAAGTCCTGCAAATAGCCGTAGCCGCCCAGGGTCTGGATGGCGTCGGAACAGACCGCCTCGGCCATGTCGGTGGCGAACAGTTTCGCCATGGAAGCCTCCTTCAAACATTTTTGCCCGGCGCTGCGCAGGGCGGCGGCATGCCAGATCAATTGCCGCGCGGCCTCCAACTGCGTCGCCATGTCGGCCAGGCGGAAGGCGACCGCCTGATGCTCGAAAATAGGCTTGCCGAAAGCTTCCCGTTCCCGGGCATAGAGCAAAGCCACCTCGTAAGCCGCCCGCGCCATGCCGAGCGCTTGTGCCGCGATGCCGATGCGGCCGCCCTCTAGATTGCCCAGCGCGATGCGATAGCCCTGGCCTTCTTCACCCAGCAGCGCATCCCCGGGCACGGCCATGTCGTTGAAGGCCAGTTGCGCTGTGTCGGAGGCGTTCTGGCCCATTTTCTTTTCCACCCGCACCACCTCGTAGCCCGGCGTGTCAGTGGGCACCACAAAGGCGGAAATGCCGCGTTTGCCCTGGTCGGGGTCGGTGACGGCGAAGACCAGGCACAGATCGGCGTTCTTGCCCGTGGTAATGAACTGCTTGCCGCCGTTGATGACATAGCCGCCGTCCCGCCGTGCCGCCCGCGTGGTCAACGCACCGGCGTCCGAGCCGCCCTTGGCCTCGGTCAAGGCAAAGGCCGAGAGCAATTCGCCTTGCGCCAGACGGCGCAGGTAGCGGTCTTTTTGCGATCTCGTGCCGTATTCCAGAACCGGCATGCAGCCCACGGAATTATGTCCGCTCATGACGATGGCCACGGCGCCGTCGCCGGCCGCGATCTCCTCCAGGGCAATGGCATAGGTGACATAATCCAGGCCCGCCCCGCCCCATTCGGTGGGGATGGTCATGCCCATCAGGCCCAACTTGCCCATGGCCGCGAATACATCACGGGGAAAATGCGCCCTCTCCTCCCATTCAGCCGCGAACGGGGCAATTCGTTCGGCGGCAAAGGCCCGCGCCATGTCGCGGATCATGATTTGTTCGTCGGTAGGGATCATCGCCATTGCCTCCGGCCTGGTTCACTGGATCAATTCACCTGGCGATCATGGCCCTGCCAATAGGGTTTGCGCAATTCCCGTTTCAGAATCTTGCCGGATGGATTGCGCGGCAATTCATCCATGAAATCCACGGAGCGGGGGATCTTAAAGCCGCCGATTTGGGTCCGCGCATAGGCGATGACCTCACCCTCGCTTAACGCCGCGCCCGGCACCAGGACCACGACGGCCTTCACCGTTTCGCCCCATTTTTCGTCCGGCACGCCGATCACGGCGACATCGGCGATACTCTCGTGCCCGGCCAGGGCGCTTTCCACTTCAGCCGGATAGATATTTTCCGCACCCGAAACGATCATGTCCTTGACCCGGTCATGAATATACAGATAGCCGTCCGCGTCGAAAAAGCCCGCATCGCCGGAATGGAACCAGCCGTCGCGAATGGATTTCTCGGTTTCCTCGGGCAGGTTCCAATAGCCCTTCATGACCTGATTGCCGGAAATAATGATCTCGCCCACCACGCCGGGCGGGCACTGCTGGCCGTTCCCATCGACCACTTGCACCTTTGCCGAACTCATGACCTTGCCACAGGACTTCATCTTTTCGCTGCCGTCATGGGCCTCGGGCGCCAGATATGTTACCGCGCCCGTGGTCTCCGTCAGGCCATAAAGCTGAGCGAAACCGCAATTGAACATTTTCACGGCGCGCTGCAACACCGGATAGGGAATGGGCGAGGCGCCGTACATGACATGGCGGACGGAGGAGACATCCGTGGTCGCGGCACCGGGCGTTTGCAGCAGGAACAGGATTACCGCGGGAACAAAAAACACCTGGGTGATCCTGTATCGTTCGATGACTTCCAGGATCACCGGCGGGTCGACTTCGGGCTGCAGGATGTTGGTGGTGCCAACATAGAGGCCAAGAAAGGCCCAGATACAGCCACCCACATGATACAGCGGCATGGCGACAAGGTTGACGTCTTCCGCCACCCAACCGCCCCAATCCTCCAACGCCTGGGGCGCAAATGGCACAAAGTTGCGATGCATCATCTCCACGCCCTTGGGATGGCCCGTGGTGCCCGAGGAATAGGCCTGCAGCGCGGTCGCCTCTTCATTGACTTCACGATTGGGATCCGCCGTATCCTGGCTGTCCCGCCAGGCATCGTGCGCGGGCCAGTGGTCATGGCCGCCATGCAAGGCGATGGTCTTGGTTACCGTGCTCAGATCACTGGCAACGCCCGCCATCAGATCGTAATAATCATCGGTGACGAACAAAACCTTGGTCTCGGCGTCGTTGAGCACGTAGGCCACCTCGGGCGGGGCCAGGCGGTAATTGATGGGCACCAGCACGGCGCCGGCCTTGGTGGCGCCGTAATAGATTTCGAAAAACAGATCAATGTTCTTGGCCAGAATAGCCACACGCTGGCCTGGCGCGACACCGGCGGCGATCAAACCGTTGGCAACCTGGCTGGCGCGCCGGTCCAGCTCCCCATAGCTGATTTCCCGGCCCTCGAAGATCAGGGCCGCCTTGTCGCCGCGCACCTTGGCGTGATGGCGGATCGGGTCCGCCATGTAGGTGTAGTTTTCAGAATTGTACATGCTCGTTCACCTGGGCTAATTCACCTGGCGGTCATAACCTTTCCAGTAGGGCCGGCGCAGTTCGCGTTTCAAGATCTTGCCCGAGGGATTGCGCGGCAGTTCATCCACGAAATCCACCGAGCGGGGAATTTTGTAGCCGGCGATACGGGTGCGGGCAAAGGCCATGACCTCTTCCGCCG
>JAPYUH010000140.1:0-2957 GCA_029936195.1 Alphaproteobacteria bacterium | reverse complement strand
GACGATCATGTCCTTGACCCGGTCGTAGATATAAAGATAGCCCTCCCCATCGAAGTAACCGGCATCGCCGGTATAGAGCCAGCCGTCCCGGATCGCCTTGGCTGTTTCGTCATCCAGGTTCCAATAGCCTTTGGTGACGGTCTTGCCGCGCACGATGATTTCGCCAACGGTACCGACCGGGCAATCCCGGTCATGCTCATCAACGGCGCGGATTTCCGCCCCCTTCATGACCTTGCCCACGGACTTCATCTTGTCGCTGCCATCATGGTCGCCGGGGGGCAGATAGGTCACCGCGCCGGCGGTTTTTGGTCAGTCCGTAAAGCTGGCCAAAGCCGCAATCGAAGATTGCCACCGCCCGCTCCAGCACCGGCAGGGGAATGGGCGAGGCGCCATACATGATCATCTTGACGGAGGATACATCCGTCTCCTCCACGCCGGGCGTTTGCAGCATGAACAAGATCACCGCCGGCACCAGCAAGGCCTGGGTGACCCTGTATCGCTCGATGGTTTTCAAAATCAGGGCGGGGTCGACCTCGGGCATCAGCACGTTGGTGCCGCCTACATAAAACGCGGTGTAGGACCATATGCATCCGGCCGCGTGAAACAGCGGGTTGGTGACCAGACAGACATCGCCCGTGTCCCAGGTCCCCCATTCGTCCATGGCGTTGGGCAGATACTGGATGAAATTGTCGTGGCTGATCTCAACGCCCTTGGGATGGCCGGTGGTGCCGGAGGAATAGACCTGGATGATGGTGTCATGCTCGGACACCTCGGCCCTTGGGTCTGCGTCGGACTGGCCATCGCGCCAGGCTTCGTAGCTGCCGTCATGCAGGCAGATCGTTTGCGCCACGCTGGTCAATTCGCTTGAAATGCCCGCGATCAGATCATCATAGCCTTCGCCAACGAACAGTAAATGGGCCTGGGCATCGTTGATGACGTAGGAAACCTCCGGCGGGGCCAGGCGGAAATTGATCGGGGCCAACACCGCGCCGACCTTGGTGGCGCCGTACAGCAGCTCGTAAAACAGATCCGTGTTCTTGGCCAGGATGGCAATCCGTTGACCACGCTTGATGCCCGCCGCGACAAGGCCATTGGCGACCTGGTTGCAGCGTTGATCCAACTGCCCGTAGGTCGTCTCCCGACCCTGGAAGATCACCGCGACACTGTCGCCGTGATCGCGCGCATGGCGGCGAATTGGATCCGCCTTGAAGCGGTAGCCATCCCGATTGCTCATAAAAGCGGCGCCGCTAGCCGTGCATGGTCAGGCCGCCGGATACTGAAATGGTCTGACCGGTAATATAGGCGGCATCGTCGGACAGGAAGAAGGAGACCAGGCCGGGAAAATCCTCGGGCTCGGCGACGCGCTTCATGGGTACGGCGCGCTCCAGCGCGGCAACCAGTTTCGGGCCCTGTTCGGCCAACAGGGGGGTGTTGGTGGGGCCTGGGCAAACCGTGTTCAAGGTGACGCCCTTGCGCGCCAATTCCCGGCTCATGGTCTTGGCAAAGGCGATCAGGCCGCCCTTGCAGGCGGAATAGACCGCCTCGCCCGAGGAACCGACCCGCCCGGCATCGGATGAAATGTTGACGACCCGGCCCTCGCCCCGTTCGGACATGCCCTTGAGGACCACATGGCACAGGTTCAATGGCCCGTACATGTTGATGGCCACCACTTTGTGCCAAAGCTCCAGGGTGGTCTCCAGGAAGGGCATGGATTGATCCCAGCCGGCGTTGTTGACCAAACCATAGACGGGGCCGCAGTCATCCTCGAAGGCCGCCACCGCGGCCTCGACCGCCGCGTAATCACTGACGTCGCAGGCGTAGCCATGGGCCGTGCCGCCCGCTGCATTGATGTCGCCGGCGACCTTGTTGGCACCGTCGCCGTTCAAGTCAAAGATACCGACGTTGCAGCCTTCCTCGCCCAGGCGCAGGCTAAGCGCCTGGCCGATACCGCTGGCGCCGCCGGTTATGATTACATTCTTGCCCTTTAGTCCACGCATTCTACGAATTCCTCTATCTAAAACATCCATTTCGACAGAAGATAAAAGCAAATTCAGAGGGAGTCTCGCTTTTGTTCGATCAAGCTGTATATGGGAACGGAAATAAATTACCGTGCGCCTGTTCGCCATGACCTGTGGTTGGCTGACCTTGCCCTTGAAGGTTGTGCTTGATGGCGAGGCGGGCGAGTTGCGCATGCCCGTCCCCTGCTATCTGATCGACCATCCCAAGGGCCAGGTTCTGTTCGATAGCGGCATGCATGCGGATTTGCAGGCCCCGGCGGAATATCTGGATGACCACACGGCGTTGCTGGCCAAGCGTTTCAAAACGGAGTTCAAGGTCGGCGAAGAATTGGGCGCCCGTCTGGAATATTGCGACGTGGACGTGGACAAGGCGCGTTATCTGGTCAATTCACATTTGCATTTCGATCATGTGGGCGGCAATCATCAGTTCAAAAATGCACAACTGGTGGTGCAGGCTCGGGAATGGCGGGCCGGCCACGACGACGACCTGATCCAGGCCAACGGTTACCATCAAGCCGACTATGACCACGGCCATGACCTGAAACTGTTGGATGGCGAGCACGACCTGTTCGGCGACGGCACCGTACTCTGCGTGCCTACTTACGGCCACACGCCGGGGCATCAGTCCCTCAAGGTGCGCCTGGGCAGCGGCGATGTACTGTTGACGGGCGATGCCTGTTATCTGCGCCAGACGTTGGAGAACCTGCACCTGCCCCGGGTGGTCCACAATGCGGAAGAGATGTTGGAAAGTCTGGGGCGTATTCGGATCTTGAAAAAGGCCGGCGCGCGCATCTTTTACGGCCCCGATCCGGAATTTTGGCGGACCGTGCCACAAGCGCCAGCCGAACTAGTATAGGCTTGAAGTGCTGTAACGACGGGCTCTAGATGTGAGTTCTCACGAGGTTGTTCATTCGATCCTCTTCTGAAAAGCTGATGTTT
>JAPYUH010000139.1 GCA_029936195.1 Alphaproteobacteria bacterium | reverse complement strand
GTCCTTGGGACGCTCCGGCTGCGGGATATACGCGTCAACCGCATTCATCAGCTCCGCAATGGAGTTCTTGCCCAGGGTCTCGTCGCCATCTTCCAGCGCCATCAGGGCGGAACCGCGAATGACCGGGATGTCGTCGCCGGGGAACTCGTAGCTGTCGAGCAGCTCGCGCACTTCCATCTCCACCAGCTCAAGAATTTCCTCGTCGTCAACCTGGTCGCACTTGTTCATGTAGACCACCAACGCCGGCACGCCCACCTGACGGGCCAGCAAAATGTGCTCCCGGGTCTGGGGCATCGGGCCGTCCGTCGCCGAAACAACCAGAATGGCCCCGTCCATCTGCGCCGCGCCGGTGATCATGTTCTTCACATAATCCGCATGGCCCGGGCAATCCACATGGGCGTAATGGCGGGCCTCGGTCTCGTACTCAACATGCGCGGTCGAAATCGTGATGCCGCGGGCACGCTCTTCGGGCGCCTTGTCGATGTCGTCATAGGCCGTGAACTCGGCCCCGCCGGCTTCCGCCAGAACCTTGGTGATCGCCGCCGTCAGCGTCGTCTTGCCATGATCAACGTGGCCAATCGTGCCAACGTTGCAATGGGGCTTCGTACGCTCAAATTTTGCCTTCGCCATTCGCCTAATCCTTTAGTGTCAGCGCGTTATCAAGCTAGCTTGGCGCGGACTTCGTCCGACACCGCCTGCGGTACTTGTTCGTAGTGATCAAAATGCATCGTAAACTGCGCCCGGCCTTGGGTGGCGGAGCGCAGATTGTTCACGTAGCCAAACATGTTGGCCAAGGGCACCATGGCCGCGATGACTTGCGCATTGCCGCGCGGCTCGGTGCCGGTGATATGACCGCGGCGGCGGTTCAGATCGCCCATCACGTCGCCAACGTAATCTTCCGGCGTGACAACCTCGACCCGCATGATGGGTTCCAACAGCTTTGGCTTGGCGGACATCACCAGTTCGCGGAAGGCGGAGCGGGCCGCAATCTCAAACGCCATGACCGATGAGTCAACATCATGATAGGCGCCGTCCACCAAGGTAACCTTCCAGTCGATCAGGGGAAATCCGGCCAGGACGCCGCCGGAGGCAATTGACATGATGCCCTTTTCCACGCCCGGGATATATTCCTTGGGCACATTGCCGCCAACGATCTTGCTCTCGAATATCTCGCCCGAGCCAACTTCACCTGGCTCCAGCTCCAGCTTGATGCGGGCGAACTGGCCCGAACCGCCGGTCTGCTTTTTATGGGTGTAGTCAAGGTAGGCCGGCTTGCCGATGGTTTCGCGATAGGCCACCTGGGGGGCGCCCACGTTGGCCTCAACCTTGAACTCCCGCTTCATGCGGTCGACCAAAATCTCCAGATGCAATTCGCCCATGCCCTTGATCACGGTCTGGCCGCTTTCCGTATCGGAGGTCACCCGGAAGGAGGGGTCTTCGTCGGACAGCCGTTTCAGGGCCGCGCCCATCTTTTCCTGGTCCTGCTTGGTCTTGGGTTCCACCGCCACTTCGATCACCGGATCGGGAAAGTCCATGCGCTCCAAAACCACCAGGTTCGAGGGGTTGCAGAGGGTATCGCCCGTGGTGCTATCCTTGAGGCCGCAGAGCGCCAGAATGTCGCCGGCGCGGGCTTCCTTGATATCTTCGCGGCTGTTGGCGTGCATCAACAGCATGCGGCCAACGCGCTCGCGCTTGCCCTTGATGGAGTTCAGGACCGTGCTGCCGCTATCCAGGGTACCGGAATAAACCCGCACAAACGTCAACGACCCCACAAAGGGGTCGGTCATGACCTTAAAGGCCAGTGCGGCAAATGGCTCCTCGTCGGAGGAACTGCGGATAACTTCGGCCTCGGTGTCGGGATGGCTGCCAATAATGGCCTTCAGGTCCGTCGGGGCGGGCAGGTAGTCCACCACCGCGTCCAACAGAGGCTGCACGCCTTTGTTCTTAAAGGCGCTGCCGCACAATACCGGGACGAAGTCGGCGTTCAAGGTGCCCTTGCGAATGCAACGCTGCAAGGTCTCGGCATCTGGCTCGGTACCATCAAGGTAGGCTTCCAGGGCATCATCGTCCTGCTCCACCGCCGTTTCAATCAGACGGGAGCGGTAATCGGCGGCCTCGTCCTTCATGTCATCGGGGATATCAACATAGTCGAATTCAGCGCCCAAGTTCTCGTTCTGCCAAATGATTGCCCGGTCGTTCAAAAGATCAATCACCCCGGCGAATTCGGACTCCGAACCAACGGGAAGCTGCAATACCAGGGGCGTGGTGCCCAGACGGTCGACCATCATGTCGACACAGCGGTAAAAATCAGCACCCGTGCGGTCCATCTTATTGACAAAACAGATGCGCGGAACATCGTATTTATCGGCCTGGCGCCAGACGGTCTCGGACTGCGGCTCCACCCCGGCGACGGAATCGAAGACCGCGACGGCGCCGTCGAGGACGCGCAGGGAGCGCTCGACCTCGATGGTGAAATCCACGTGGCCCGGCGTGTCGATGATATTGATGCGGTGGTCGCGCCAGGTGCATGTGGTGGCGGCGGAGGTGATGGTAATGCCGCGTTCCTGCTCCTGCTCCATCCAGTCCATGGTCGCCGCGCCATCATGCACTTCGCCAATGCGGTGGCTGCGCCCGGTGTAATAGAGCACGCGTTCAGTGGTCGTGGTCTTGCCGGCGTCGATATGCGCCATGATGCCGATGTTACGGTATCGTTCAAGAGGTGTGGTTCGGGCCATCTTCGTCGTGTCCTTACTGCGTCCTAGCGACCGCTATTACCAGCGGTAATGGGAGAAGGCCCGGTTGGCCTCCGCCATGCGGTGGGTGTCTTCCCGCTTCTTCACGGAGTTGCCCCGGGCGTTGGCGGCATCGAGCAGCTCGCCCGACAGGCGCTCCACCATGGTATTCTCGGATCGTGCGCGGGCGGCGGAGATCAACCAACGGATCGCCAGAGCCTGGCTACGGTCCGAGCGCACCTCGATCGGCACCTGATAGGTGGCGCCGCCAACCCGGCGTGAACGCACTTCGATCGCCGGCTTCACATTTTCCAGGGCCTGATGAAAGGTCTGCACCGGATCCTGGTGCGCCTTTTCCTCGATCCGGTCGAGGGCGCCATAGAGAATGGTTTCAGCCGTCGACTTTTTGCCGTGCACCATCAGGCTGTTCATGAATTTCGTCAGAACCCGGTCGCCGAACTTCGCGTCGGGCAAAATGTCGCGTTTTTCCGCGCGATGTCGCCTGGACATATTATCTTTTCCCTATTTCGGACGTTTCGCGCCGTATTTCGACCGGCGCTGGCGGCGGTCCTTGACACCCTGGGTGTCAAGTACGCCGCGAATGATATGGTAGCGAACGCCGGGCAAATCCTTGACCCGGCCGCCGCGGATCATCACCACGGAATGTTCCTGCAGGTTATGACCCTCGCCCGGGATATACGACGTGACCTCGTAGCCGTTGGTCAGGCGCACGCGGGCAACCTTACGCAGGGCCGAGTTCGGCTTTTTCGGCGTGGTGGTATAGACCCTCGTGCAAACGCCACGCTTTTGCGGGCAGGCTTCGAGAGCCGGTACCTTGTTGCGGCCTTTGGGCTTTTGCCGCGGCTTGCGGATCAATTGGTTGATCGTCGGCATGCGTTATGGGTCCTTTGACTATGTTCAGGTCGTCTAGGCCGTCAAAAAATTCAACACGAAAGACAAACACCACACAAGAAACCGGCGGTCAGCCGCGTATCGGCCCCGCCCAGTTCATACTGGCCTTAACAATCAACCGCCCTCGTAAATGACCTTGATCAACGACCTTGGCCAACGACTTTTGCGATGTCTTCGTATTCGTCTTCCGTAATACCCGCCGCAGTGTTTAGCCGCGAATGACACAGCGAATTAAGCGCTGAGCCATCGGAAAAACCGGCTACCACCTGCCGCGAAATGGTTGGCGGATACTATTTATGCAGCCCCAGTACGTCAACCGAAAACTGGTCCTGCCGGCCGCTTTTTTTGCATCGCAACATGAAACGAAAAAAGGCGGAAATCAGCCAAATACCGAAGGGCAAAGAAAGGCCGGTGCCGGCAAACCGCCGGCACCGGCCAAATCCGGGCCAAATTTCAGCCGCTAATCGTCGCCGGCGGCGACTACCATCTCCTCGCCCTCGGGCAAGGCTTCGGTGCGGGCATCTTCGATTTCCTCATCCCGTTGTTGGGCGATGGTGCGCAGCACGTTCAGGTGCGCGCCGGTGCCCGCCGGGATCAGGCGGCCGACAATGACGTTCTCCTTCAGGCCGATCAAGTCGTCCGCCTTGCCCACAACGGCGGCTTCCGTCAGGACACGGGTGGTTTCCTGGAAGGATGCGGCCGAGATGAAGGAGCGGGTCTGCAACGACGCCTTGGTGATGCCAAGCAGGACCGGCGAAGCGGTCGCGGGCTTGCGCCCCTCGGCCACGTCGCGGGCATTGACCTCGTCCAACTCGGAGCGGTCAACCTGTTCGCCCTTCAGGAAGGTGGTCTCGCCGCCATCCTCGATCTCCACCTTTTGCAGCATCTGGCGCACGATCACTTCAATATGCTTGTCGTTGATTTTCACGCCTTGCAGCCGGTAGACCTCCTGAATCTCGTTGACCAGATAGGCCGCCAAGGCCTCGATACCCTCCACCTTCAGGATATCGTGCGGTGCCGGATTGCCGTCCAACAGGTATTCGCCCTTGCGGATGAAGTCGCCTTCCTGGACCGTGATGTGACGACCCTTGGGCACCAGATATTCGGTCGGCTCCACGCCCTCGTCCTCATGCCGGACGATGATTCGGCGCTTGGTCTTGTAGTCGCGGCCAAACTCCACATAGCCGTCGCTTTCCGAGATAATGGCGTGATCCTTGGGACGTCGGGCCTCGAACAGCTCCGCCACCCGGGGCAGACCACCGGTGATGTCGCGGGTCCGGGCCGAGGCCATGGGAATACGGGCCAGAACGTCGCCCGCATGAACTTGACTGCCATCATCCACCGATAGAATGGCGTCGGGGGGCAGGAAGTAACGTGCTTCCATGTCGTTCGGCAGCGTGATCACCTCGCCCTTTTTGTCGCGCAAGGTGATACGGGGGCGCAGTTCGGTTTCCTTCTTCGCGACGCGATGATCCACCACCACCCAATAGGAGATGCCCGTGGCTTCATCGGTTTCCTCGCGCATGGTCGTGCCTTCGACCAGATCGCGATAGTTCACGATGCCGTCCCGTTCGGTCATGATCGGCCGGGTGTAGGGATCCCATTCCGCCAGCTTGTCGCCCTTGGCCACCTGATCGCCGTCATCCACCATGAGTCGGGAGCCGTAGGGGATGCGGTAACGGGCCCGCTCGCGATCATTGGCATCGATCAGCAACAGCTCCATGGCCCGTCCCATGGCGACCAGCCGGTCGGTCGAGTCGGTCAGCACATCCCGGTTTTCGATTTTCACCGTGGCGTCATACGAAGCCTCGATAGAGGATTGGTTGGCCACCTGCGCCGTGCCGCCGATATGGAAGGTGCGCATGGTCAACTGGGTACCGGGTTCGCCAATGGACTGAGCCGCAATGACGCCGATGGCCTCGCCGGCATTCACCTTCGTGCCGCGGGCCAGATCACGCCCGTAACATTTGCCGCAAACACCGGCCAGACTTTCACAAGTCAGGACCGAGCGGATCAACAAGGCCTGGACGCCCGCGTTCTCGAGAACTTCGGCTTCCACCTCCTCGATCATGGTGCCGCCCGAAACCAAAACATTTTTCGAGACCGGATCGATCACATCCACTGCCGCCGTGCGGCCCAAAACCCGCTCCGTGAGCGAGGAAACGACGTCGCCGCCCTCAATCACTTCCTTGATGGTGATGCCGTCCTCGGTACCGCAGTCTTCTTCGACGATGGTGCAATCCTGGGCCACATCGACCAGCCGGCGGGTCAGATAGCCCGAGTTGGCGGTCTTCAACGCGGTATCGGCCAGGCCCTTGCGGGCGCCATGGGTGGAGTTGAAATACTCCAGCACCGACAGGCCTTCCTTAAAGTTGGAAATGATCGGCGTTTCGATGATCTCGCCCGAGGGCTTGGCCATCAAGCCGCGCATGCCGGCGAGCTGTTTCATCTGAGCAGCGGAACCACGGGCGCCCGAATGGGCCATCATCCAGATCGAATTGATGTTGCCGTCTTCCTGGCCCATGGACGAGATCAAGTTCATCATCTCGTCGGCCACCTTGTCGGTGCACGTCGCCCAGGCATCGACCACCTTGTTGTACTTCTCGCCCTGGGTGATCAGGCCGTCCTGATACTGCTGCTCGTACTCCTTGACCAGGTCCTTGGTCTCGTCCACCAGGGCTTCCTTGCTGTCGGGTACGACCATGTCGTCCTTGCCGAACGATATACCGGCCAGGCAGGCATGACGGAATCCGAGCTGCATTAGCCGGTCGGCAAAGATCACCGTGTCCTTCTGCCCGCAATGGCGATAAATCTCGTCGATCACCTGGCTGATTTCCTTTTTCGTCAGCAGGCGGTTGATCAGATCAAAGGGCACATTGGGACTGCGGGGCAGAATATTGGCGATCATCATCCTGCCGGCGGTGGTTTCCAGCAACAATGTCACCGGCTCCCCATCCGCGTCGACTGTGTCATAGCGGGCACGGATCTTGGAATGGATGGCGAGCGCTTTTGCTTCGAGCGCCAGCTCAATCTCCGCCATGTCGGCAAAGGCCATGCCCTCGCCGGCGCCGCCGGTGATTTCCGTGGTCAGATAATAGATGCCCAGCACGATATCCTGAGACGGCACGATGATCGGCTTGCCGTTGGCGGGCGAGAGGATGTTGTTGGTGGACATCATCAAAACCCGGGCTTCCAATTGCGCCTCCAGCGACAGGGGCACATGCACGGCCATCTGGTCGCCGTCGAAATCGGCGTTGAAGGCGGCGCAAACCAGAGGATGCAACTGAATAGCCTTGCCTTCCACCAATACCGGTTCGAACGCCTGAATTCCGAGGCGATGCAGGGTCGGTGCGCGGTTCAACATGATCGGATGCTCGCGGATCACCCGTTCCAGGATGTCCCAAACTTCCGGGCGCTCTTTCTCCACCAGTTTCTTGGCCATCTTCAAGGTAGCGGCGGTGCCGTCCACTTCCAGGTTGGAATAGATGAAGGGCTTGAACAGCTCCAACGCCATTTTCTTGGGCAGACCGCACTGATGCAATTTTAATTCCGGCCCGACCACGATCACCGAACGGCCGGAATAATCAACGCGCTTACCCAACAGGTTCTGCCGGAAGCGGCCCTGCTTGCCCTTCAGCATATCGGCCAGGGATTTCAGGGGCCGCTTGTTGGCGCCCGTAATGACCCGGCCGCGGCGGCCGTTGTCGAACAGAGCGTCGACGGATTCCTGCAACATGCGCTTTTCATTGCGGACGATAATGTCCGGCGCCTTCAATTCGATCAGGCGCTTCAGGCGGTTGTTGCGGTTGATCACCCGGCGGTACAGATCGTTCAGGTCCGACGTCGCGAAGCGGCCGCCGTCCAGGGGTACCAGGGGGCGCAGCTCGGGCGGGATGACCGGCACGACTTCCAAGATCATCCATTCCGGACGGTTGCCGGATTCGATGAAGGCGTCGATCAATTTCAGGCGTTTGACGATCTTTTTCGGCTTCAGTTCCGAGGTCGTCTCGGCCAGCTCCTCACGCAGCTTGATGCGCTCGGCCTCCAGATCGACCACGGCGAGAATTTCCTTGATCGCCTCGGCGCCGATGCCGGCGGAAAATGCATCCTCGCCATATTCGTCCTGGGCGTCGAGGTATTCATCCTCGGTCAGCAGCTGCATGTGCTCCATGGGCGTCAGGCCCGGCTCGACCACCACGTAATGTTCGAAATAGAGCACCCGCTCCAGGTCCCGCAAGGTCATGTCCAGCAGCAGGCCGATGCGGGAGGGCAGGGATTTCAGGAACCAGATATGCGCCACGGGAGAGGCCAGTTCGATGTGGCCCATGCGCTCCCGCCGCACCTTGGACAGGGTCACCTCAACGCCGCACTTTTCGCAGACGATGCCCTTGAACTTCATGCGCTTGTACTTGCCGCACAGGCATTCGTAGTCCTTGATGGGACCAAAGATGCGGGCGCAAAACAGGCCGTCGCGTTCCGGCTTGAAGGTACGGTAGTTGATGGTCTCGGGCTTTTTGATTTCGCCAAATGACCAGGACCGGATGCGGTCCGGGCTGGCGATCGAGATCTTGATCTGATCGAAGTTGTCGGCGGCCGAGGTGGTGGCCGGGCCAAAAATTCTCATCAGTTCGTTCATGGGTCAATCTCCCATTGCGGCAACCCACAAAATAAACTTGGCGGGCGGCCTTGTGACATCAATATACCGGAGGCGAATGCGTCCCGGCTTAGTAAGTGTTCTGCGACAGTTCCACGTTCAGGCAGAGCGACCGCATTTCCTTCACCAAGACATTGAAGGATTCCGGAATGCCCGCCTCGAACGCGTCATCGCCGCAGACGATGGCTTCGTAGACCTTGGTCCGCCCGGCCACGTCATCCGATTTGACCGTGAGCATTTCCTGCAAGGTATAGGCCGCGCCATAGGCCTGCAGGGCCCAGACCTCCATCTCGCCAAACCGCTGGCCGCCAAATTGCGCCTTGCCGCCCAGGGGTTGCTGGGTGACCAGGCTGTAGGGGCCGATGGAGCGGGCATGGATTTTATCGTCCACCAGATGGTGCAGTTTCAACATGTAGATGTAACCCACGGTCACCTGACGTTTGAATGCCTCACCCGTGCGGCCGTCATATAGCGTGGATTGCCCGGAAGTGGCCAAACCGGCCAGGTCCAGCATGTTGTTGATGTCCACTTCGTGGGCACCGTCGAACACCGGCGTGGCCATGGGCACGCCCTTGCGCAGGTTGTCGCCCAGCTCCAGGATCTGATCGTCATTCAGCTCGGCCACCGTGGCCTTATACTGCTCGTCGCCATAGACCACCTTCAATTGTTTCTTCAGTTCATCCTGTTTGGCACCGCGCCGGATCTTGTCAACCATGTCGCCGATCTGCAGTCCCAGGCCGGCCGAGGCCCAGCCCAAATGGGTTTCCAGAATCTGGCCCACGTTCATGCGGCTGGGCACGCCCAGGGGATTGAGCACGATATCGACGTTGGTGCCGTCTTCGAGATACGGCATGTCCTCGATCGGCACGATGTTGGAAATCACGCCCTTGTTGCCGTGACGGCCGGCCATCTTGTCGCCCGGCTGCAGCTTGCGTTTCACCGCCACGAATACCTTGACCATCTTCATCACGCCGGGCAGCAACTCGTCGCCCCGCTGCAATTTATCCAACTTGTTGTCGAAACGGTCTTCCAGCTCCTTGCGGGCCAGGTCGAACTGTTTGTTCAATTGTTCGATGTCGTCCATGGCCTTTTGATTGGACAGGGTGATCTGCCACCATTGCCCCCGGCTCATGTCCGCCAATACCGCATCCGTGATGCGGCTGTCCGCCTTCAGACCCTTGGGTCCGCCCGATGCCGTCTTGCCCATGAGGAATTCATGCAGGCGGGCATAGGTGTTGCGTTCCAGGATCGCCATTTCGTCGTCCCGGTCCTTGGCCAGACGTTCGATTTCGTCCCGTTCGATGGCCAGGGCGCGTTCGTCCTTGTCGACGCCATGGCGCGAGAAGACCCTCACCTCGACCACCGTACCGGCGACGCCGGGGGGCAGTTTCAAGGAAGTATCGCGTACATCCGAGGCTTTCTCGCCAAAGATCGCGCGGAGGAGTTTTTCCTCCGGCGTGATCGGGCTTTCACCCTTTGGCGTGATCTTGCCGCAGAGAATATCGCCCGGGTGCACTTCGGCCCCGATATAGACAATGCCCGCCTCGTCCAGGTTGCGCAGGGCCTCTTCGCCCACATTGGGGATGTCCCGGGTAATTTCCTCCGGCCCCAGCTTGGTGTCGCGGGCCATGACCTCGAATTCCTCGATATGGATCGAGGTGAAGACATCGTCGCGGACGATGCGTTCCGAGATCAGGATGGAATCCTCGAAATTGTAACCCATCCACGGCATGAAGGCGACCAGCACATTGCGGCCCAGGGCCAGTTCGCCCAATTCCGTTGAAGGGCCATCGGCAATAATATCGCCAGCGGAAACCACTTCGCCCACCTTCACCAGGGGGCGCTGGTTAATGCAGGTGTTCTGGTTCGAGCGTTGGAATTTCAACAGATTGTAGATATCCACGCCGCTGACCGATAGATCGGTTTCATCCGTCGCCCGCACCACGATGCGGGTGGCGTCGATCTGATCAACAATGCCCGAACGCCGGGCCACGATGGAAACACCTGAATCCCGCGCCACGATTGCTTCCATGCCGGTACCCACCAAGGGCGCCTCGGCCTGCAGCAGGGGCACCGCCTGGCGCTGCATGTTGGACCCCATCAGAGCCCGGTTGGCATCATCGTTTTCCAGGAACGGGATCAAGGCCGCGGCGACCGAAACCAGCTGTTTCGGAGATACATCCATGTAGTGGATGTTTTCCGGCGCCGTCATCTGGAAATCGTCACCAACCCGGCAGCTGATCAGATCGGCAACGAACTTGCCTTTCTTGTCCAGTTCCGCGTTGGCCTGGGCAATGGTGTACTTGCCTTCTTCCATGGCCGAGAGATACAGCACCTCTTTACCGACCCGGCCATTGGTGACCTCCCGGTACGGCGTCTCGATGAAGCCATAGCGGTTGATGCGGGCGTAGGTCGCCAACGAGTTGATCAGGCCGATATTCGGGCCTTCCGGCGT
>JAPYUH010000399.1 GCA_029936195.1 Alphaproteobacteria bacterium | reverse complement strand
GGTTGACGCCGATGGCTTCAACCTGCATCACCGCCTGGCCGGGGCGGGGACGAGGTCCGCCACGTCCTCGTAACGCAGTACCGACCCATCGCCGAAATCGTGTACCCGCACCGCTTTCATGGCCGCAGCTCCCCGTGCTTAGGGCAATTTACAATTGATCCGGGCCGCCTTGACGGCCTATGAAATTAGTTCAATGGCCCTATTCAAAATATTCCGAGTCCATATTCGTAAAACGCGCTCTACGGCCCCTCGACCAGGAACACGCTGCTCGTGGTGGCCGAATGACGAATGCCTATGATGGCTTGGTATTCGTCTGAATTGTAAAATTTCTCCGCCTGATCATAACTTGGAAACTCAATTACGACGATCCGGCCTTTGGGTGCATCGCCTTCAAACGCCTGGAACTTGCCGCCGCGAACGATGAATTGGCCGCCATGGGACGCCGCGATGCCGGGGGTCTGGGCGGTGTACTTGGCGTAGGTTTCCGTGTCGTGCACGTCAATTTGGGCAACTAAATAGCCTTTTGCCATTGGTTCAAACCTTTTCTTGTCTACAACATGTCTTCGGGGCGGACATTGGAGATATTTTGTCCGCCGCGCACAACCTCATCCGCGGCCAGTTCCAGCAAGGTCAGATTGGCCATGGGGATTTCAGCATAATCCTTCAAGGGCCGGTCATTGATGAAACAGATCAAGGTGCGCAGCACGCCGCCGTGCACGGCCAGGAAAACTTTTTCCCCCGGTTCAATCGAGGCGACGATATCCCTGACCCCAGCGACCACCCGTTGCTGCAGATCTTCCAGGCTTTCGCCGCGCCATGGTGCGCCGTCCCAAGGCCTCTCCTGCCAGACCCGCAGGGCCTCGCGGTCCCGCTCGGCCACTTCGGATGCCAACAGGCCTTCGAACCGGCCCAGGCCGATTTCGATACAGCGCGGCTCAATGACATCGGGTTTGCGGTTGAACAGGCAATCCACCGTCTGCCGGCAGCGCAGGGCGGGCGAGGATATCACCCGGTCCGGCTGATAGGGCATGTGCTTGCCCAGGGCGACGGCATCGGCCCGGCCGATTTCGGAAAGAGAGCTATCCATTTGACCTTGAAAGCGCAAGGGTGGTCCGTTCCAAACCGTATGGCCGTGGCGGATCAGGTAAAGTCGTTTTTCTGGCATGTTTTGAATCACTGTTACGGAGCGCCAATCATTCCATGCTTCGCCGGACCTGGACAGCGAAACCTTGCCAGCGCCCCGCCATGAGGGCAGGATATTTCAAACAAGGAGGTGGGCAATGGTACAAATCGGCAAGCAGGACGGTGCGACGACCCTGATTCTTAACCGCCCGAAACAACGCAATGCGCTGGACGCGGGCGTCATCGACGGCCTGATCCAGGCCATCGAAGAGGCGGAGGCCGACAGCGCCACCCGCTGTCTGGTCATTCGCGGCGCGGGCGGCAATTTTTGTGCCGGGCGCGACTTGACAAATTCACCCGACCGCAGCCTTTCCGCCGCCCTTGCCGCGGACGAAACCTGGACCAAGGTGATCCGCCTGCTGCACCGCCTGAGCAAGCCCACCGTCGCCGTAGTGGAGGGCTATGCGGTGGCCGGCGGCTTTACCCTGGCGATGATCTGCGATTTCGTGCTGGCCGAGGAAGAGGCGCAGTTCGGCGCCCTGGAAATGCGCCGGGGCTTTCCCGCCGCCATCAACACCCCGGTTTTGAGCCAACTGGTCGGCCCGCGCCTGGCGTTGGAGTTCCTTATGTTCGGCGACCTGATCCCGGCCCGGCGGCTCTACGACGTCGGCCTGATCAACCGTCTGGTGGCGGGCGCGGAAGCCTTGAACCAGGTGACCCAACAGTTCGTCGGCAATCTGTGCGCCTTGGACGCGGATGCGGTCCGCATGACCAAGGACGGCCACCGAGCCGCCCGCAACATGCCCCTGATCGACGCCTTGGAGATGGGCAAGCTGAGCAACGCCCTGATCGCCGCCTCGGGCCGCATGGACGAGGCCATGCAGGGCTACGCGGATAGCAAGAAGGATTAGGTTTTTCCGATATGATTGGGCGCGCCAAGCCACCCGCTCCCCCGTCCCAACCACCCATTAATGGTACCCTGTGGG
>JAPYUH010000138.1 GCA_029936195.1 Alphaproteobacteria bacterium | reverse complement strand
TTGTGTCCAAGGGCGGGCCTGGGCGGATGCCGGGCATGGCGATCTTCGCATCGCCGTAAACTTGTCGGCGGTGGAATTCATGAGCGACGACTTGCTGGACAACGTGCGCGGCGCCCTGGCCGAAAGTGGCCTTCAACCCCAGAAATTGGAGTTGGAGATCACCGAAAGCGCCATTATGGAAGACATGGAAAAGGCCATCGCGACAATGCAGGGCCTGCGCGAGATCGGCGCCCGCCTGGCCATGGATGATTTTGGCACCGGATTTTCATCACTGGCCTACTTGAAGCGCTTCCCGGTACAGGCCCTGAAAATCGACCGCTCCTTCGTCAAAGAAATCCTGCTCAGCGCCGAAGACGCCGCCATCGCCAACGCGGTTATCAGCCTGGGTCAAAGCCTGAAACTCGAAGTCATCGCCGAGGGCGTGGAAGAGCTCGCCCAAGCCGACCACTTGCGCCAAGCGGGCTGTGATTGCGCCCAAGGCTTTTACTTTGGGCGACCGGTCCCGCCGGCGGACTTTTTTGCCGGTACGGCCTCCAAAAGCTAGACCGCGAACGACACCGGTACACTGCGGGGGCCGCGAACCTGGCCGCCGACCCAGGTAACCGAGTCCGGATCGGAAAGTTCAAACTCCGGAATACGCTCAAACCAGACACGCAGGGCGACGTCCATTTCCATGCGGGCCAGGTTGGAACCGGCACAACGGTGGATCCCGACGCCAAAAGCGATATGACGGTTCTTTTCCCGATCGATCACCACCTCGTCGGCACGGTCAAAGATTTCCGGGTCATGGTTGGCGGCGGGGAAATTAAGCAGGACTTTGTCACCCGGAATAAACTGGGCATCGCCCATGGTGACAGGTTCGGTCACTTTGCGGGCCATGGTTACCGGGGAATAGAACCGCAACATCTCTTCGATCGCGGTGCCGAACAACGATGCGTCGCCAGCCAGGCGGCGCCGGTCGTCGCCGTGAGAGGCGAAGTGCCACAAGGCCGAACCAATGGAACTCCACGTGGTATCGATGCCCGCGACCAACAACAGGTTGCACATGCCGATCACCGTATAGTCGCTCAACGGCTGGCCTTCGATCTCCGAGGCAATTAGTTTCGAGATCATGTCGTCGCCCGGATTCCGGCGTCGTTCCACCACCAGTTCGGCGAAAAACTCCCTGATAATCTTGCGATACTTGGTGCGCAACTCCGGCTGAGTTTGTCCCAACTCCAATACGCCCCGCGTCCATTCAGTAAAATCATCGCCGCGCGCCGGGTCGATCCCCAGCATGGCCGCGATTACGCGGGGGGGAATTTGCTGCGCATAATCGGTTGCGGCATCGGCTGATCCATTGGCGATGAAGCGGTCGATCAGATCATGGCAAAGCTGCTCCGAGGAGGGCCGGAATTTCTCCACCTCCCTGGGGTTAAAAAACGGCAGGATCATACGCCGATAGGCGATTTGCTCCGGCGGGTCGGCCGTGATGGGCGGGCTTTCCGAGCCGTACTGCTTGGCCTCGGCAATCAATTCGGCGCGAAGTTCCGGCGACGGCGGCATAACATTCGGCGCCCGGGAAGACAGCTCCGGCACCATGCGCACCATGGCCTGCAGATCCTTGTATTTCGTCGGCAGCCAACTGCCGCCCCATCGGGTGGTGTGCGCAATCGGACAGGATTCCCGCAGTTCTTTCCAGAGCGGCACCGGATCGCGAACATATTCCTCGTCGAGGACGTCATAGTCCGTCGCCCAATTCTTGACCGGGCAGCCTTCTTGCTCACTCATGTTCCAATCCCTTGCGGCTATTTTCGTCATTATCCCACATGAATGGCAGAATTGGGAAGACCCGTACAAAAACCGGGCCTTGTGGGGCCTAGCCGTTCACGCATTAGCCCGAAAATTCGACAGCCTTCTATGGCAAAATTGATACGTTGTTTCAGGTCGTCGCATACAGTTGGGTGCTGTTTCTGGGGTTAGGCCTGTTCTGCCGGGCAATGGCCTGCAGCCCTCATTGCTGGGGCTGGGGGCTGCCATGGACGCCGCCCTGAACCCGGATTTCGAATTGATGGAAATCCAGGAAAGCTTTGAGGACCTGGTGCAGGATTTGGAATATTTGAAATAGATTCGAGCTTCAAGTCGTCTCAATAGCTGCGCGGCAACCCCATGCGTTCGCCGAGAAAACTGCGCACCATTTCGTTGGATATGGGGCTGAAGGGGCCCAGACGGGCGTCACGGAACAGGCGTTCCAGGGGCGAGGCTTCGACCAGGCCGTATCCGCCCAGGACGCGCATGCAGCGGTCGGTACAGCGAATGGCGGTTTCCGAAGCGGCCAGCTTGGCCATGGCGGCCTCGTTGGCGCAATCCCGGCCCTGGGACAGCAGCCAGGCGGCTTTTTCAGTCAGCAGTCTGATTTGGGCCAGCTCCGTCGCCACATCCGCCAATGGATGCTGCACCGCCTGAAAGGCGCCGATGGGGCGGCCGAATGCTTCCCGGTCCTTGGCATATTGCAGGGCGATGTCCAGGGCGGCGGCGGTGATACCCACATAGATCGCGGCGGACAAAATGCGCTCCTCATCCAACGAAGACAGCAAGGCATACCAACCCCTGCCCCTCTCGCCAACCAGACTGTCCTCCGGCGCGGCAGCCCCGTCGAAAAAGACTTCCGATGTGCCCCCCGCCCGCATGCCCATCAGGTCCAGCCCCCGCACCTCGACGCCGCTTTGTTGCCGCGGCGTCAGAATCAGGGACAGGCCTCGCGCCCGCTTGCCCCCTTCCACCGGGTCCGTGCGGCAAAGCACCAGGATCGCGTTGGCCTGCCCGGCGAAGGTCGTGAACAATTTCTGCCCGTTCACCGTCCATTGACCGTCCGCCAGCTCCGCCCTGGTGGTCAGGCCCAAAATATCCGTGCCACCACTGGGTTCGGTCATGCCAAAGGCCATGATGAAATCACCGCGCACAAGGCGAGGCAGATACTCGGCTTGCTGCGCCGGGGTACCATGTTCCTGAAACAGCCGCGCGGTCATGGATAACAAGACCCAGTCCATGGCCAGAGAGGGAAACCGCCGCGCCAGTTCCTCGCAGAACACCGAACCGGTCATGGCGTCCGCATTGCTGCCGCCAAACTCCTCGCCTACGGCCAGACCCAGCCAGCCTTGTTCGGCAAAGTGGCTCCAAATTTCGTGTGGGATAGCGCGCGCCCGGTCGTATTCCCTGATCCGCTCCTCCGGCAGTTCGCGCTCGAAAAACCGGGCCACGCTATGGCGCAGCAGATCATGTTCCTGTGGTGCGTCGAAATTCATGGGTGTTGCCGTCAGGCCTCCGGGAAATCTGGCTGCGCCGCCGGTGTGGCGCGAATGAAGGGGTCCAGGTTCCGACAGGCCCCATCGATGGCGACGAGTTGGGGGTAGGAGGACAGATCACAATTGGCCCGCCGGGCATTGGCCATTTGCGGCACCAGGCAGGCCTCGGCTAGGCCCGGTTGGTCACCAAAACAGAACGGAAATTGCGCCGTGCGGCGGGATAGCTGCGCCTCCAGGGTGGAAACGACCTGGGCCAGCCAGTGGGCGAACCAGGCATCGTCCTGGGCCGCATGGGCACCGACCGGGTCGTCCAGATAGCGCCGCACCCGGCCGACCACGACGGAATGCAGATCGGCGGCGATCACCATGGCAAAAGCACGGGCCTGGGCTTTCAAGACGGCATCGTCGGGAATGATGCTCGGGTGGGGAAATAACTCCTCCAACAATTCCATGATCGCCATGGACTGGCTGACCACGCGGCCGTCGATTTCCAGGGTTGGCATCAGGCCTTGGGGATTAAGGGCCCTGTAGGCGTCATCATTCAGAGAGGGAATGGGGATATATTCATAATTCGCCCCCTTCAGATTGAGCACGATGCGAACCCGCTCGCCAGCCGAATTCTGATAGCGGGTATGCAGACGCAGCTTCATGGCTTATTCCGCCGCCTTGATCTCTTCATCCGCCCAAGCCAGGGACCTGCCCAGGCGCTTTTCCAGGCGGCCCGCGTTGGCCGCGTCCAGGCGCACCACCAGCCAGGCGGATTGTTCGTCATCGCGGCGTTCAATCACTTCGCCCACTTGATACAGCCAGGCCAGGGTGGCACCGTCACCATGGGGCAGTTGCAGACGCACGGGTCGGTCATGCCGGCTCACCTGCGCCGCCACCTGAGCCAGGAGATGATCCACCCCCTCCCCGTCGAGGGCGGAAACGGCGGCGGCCAGGGGGGTGCGTTCAACCATGTTGGCGATGCGCCGGCGGCCATCGTCGTCGGCCTGATCGATCTTGTTATAAACCTCGATCATGCCGTCGCGGCGGGCATCATCGACGCCTAGGTCCGCCAGCACGGCCAGGACGTCCTGTTTTTGCGCCTCGCTGTCGGGATGGATGATGTCGCGCACATGCACGATGACATCGGCGCCCAGGACTTCCTCCAAAGTGGCACGGAATGCGGCGACCAATTGCGTCGGCAGGGCAGATACAAAGCCGACCGTGTCGGACAATATGATCCGCCCGCCGCGCCCGGGAATATCCACCGCCCGCATGGTCGGGTCCAGGGTGGCGAACAATTGATCTTCCGCCATCACCGAGGCCCCGGTCAGCCGGTTGAACAAAGTTGACTTGCCGGCGTTGGTATAGCCCACCAGGGCGACAATCGGGTAGGGCACGGCCGAACGGGTCTTGCGGTGCAGCTCGCGGGTCCGCACCACGGCGTCAAGCTGCCGGCGCAGGCTGACCACGCGGTCGTCGATCATCCGGCGGTCCGCCTCGATCTGGGTTTCACCGGGACCGCCCACGGTGCCGATGCCGCCCCGTTGCCGCTCCAGATGGGTCCAGGAGCGGACCAGCCGGCTGCGCTGATAGGTCAGTTGCGCCAGCTCCACCTGCAGGCGGCCCTCCTTGGTCTGGGCCCGGTCGGCGAAAATTTCCAGGATCAGCCCGGTGCGGTCGATCACCTTGCAATGCCAGGCCTTTTCCAGATTGCGCTGCTGTATGGGAGATAGCGCGGTATCCAGCACCGCGACTTCAATCTCTTCGGCGCGGATGACAATGCCCAGCTCCTCCACCTTGCCGGTGCCGAACAGGGTCGCGGGCCGGGGGCGGTTGACCACCACCACCTCGGCCAGACGCACGTCCAGGCCGATGGCATGGGCCAAGCCCTTGGCCTCGTCCAATTGCGCCAGGGGCAAACGGGCCGTGGCCTCGCCGGCCGACTTTATCTGCGGATGAATGATTAGCGCCCGGCCGGAGCCGCCCGCGTTATGACTGCCTTGTTCGGTCTTCGATCCGCCCACGCTTAACCTTCATCCTCTGAAGCATCGTACAATTGCACCGGTTGCGCCGGCATGACCGTTGAAATGGCATGCTTGTAAACCAGTTGAATATGTCCATCCCGGCGCAACAGGACGCAAAAATTGTCGAATCCCGAGATGAACCCTTGCAGCTTTACGCCGTTGACCAAAAACACGGTGACTGGAGTTTTTGCCTTGCGGACATGATTGAGAAACACGTCCTGCACGTTTTGTTTTTCGTTCGCCATGTTGGGCTCCATTTTTTGAACTGCCAACCCGGCAAAACAATTGCCCGGGGCAGCGTTTCATTATTGGGATGCCGGTTTGATTTTGTTACGCCCTGACAGCATCCGCTGGCTTGTTAATGTACTACCCACCACCGCGCACAGGCCGCCGCAGGTTCGCTTAGGATACCCGTTTACACAAATAGGGTCGATCACCCATTCAGCAAGTGACGTAGTTATCTCAGAGATGTGATGAGGGCACTTTATCCCCGTTTTGCGACATGAATTCCATATACAGCCCGCGCAATTCCCGGGTTCGGATGCCCGGCCGTCCATTGCCCAGGACGGTATCGTCAATTTTTACCACGCCCGTGACGAAAGATGTGGTGGAGGTTAGAAAAGCCTCCCGCGCGGATTTCGCCTCTTCCAGGGTAAAGGAGCGCTCTTCAACGATGATGCCCCGGGCCTTTGCCAGTTCGATCAATCGCCGCCGGGTGATGCCGTTTAGAATGGCGTTTTCCACCGGCCGGGTGATTAAATGGCCATCTCCATTGATGATCCAGACGTTGGTGGATCCGCCTTCCGTGACGTAGCCATCGCCGTCCACCTGCCAAGCCTCGAACGCGCCCTGGCTGCGCGCCGCTTGTTTGACCAGCACATTGGGCAACAGCGAGATGGATTTGATATCGCACCGTTGCCAGCGGATGTCGGCTTGGGAAATAACCGCGATACCCTCTTCGATCACCTTGTCGGATTGCAGCGGCGTGCGCCGGGCAGTGACCACCAGGGCGGGCCGAACGGCCGGATTGGGAAACGGGTGATCGCGCCGGGCCACGCCACGGCTGATCTGAACATAGACGATACCTGTTTGAAAGCGGTTGCGGCGCACCGTTTCGCGGAACACCACGTTCATTGCCGCCGCCGACATGGGCATGGCTATCTGCAATTCGGACAAGGACCGCTGCAAGCGTTCCATGTGCCACGCGCCATCAATCAAGGCGCCGTCCCGAACGGCGACGACTTCATAGACCCCGTCGGCGAACTGATAGCCCCGATCCTCGATATGAACGGATGCTTCCCCATGGGGGACATACCGCCCGTTTACATAAGCTATACGACTCATGACAGCTCCCCTTCCACGTGCTATCGGCTCCAAAATGCCGGGTTCAGCAAACTTAGCAATGCCAGCAATTCCACGCGGCCGGCCAGCATGCCGACAATCAGCGCGGTCTTGACACCCTGAGACATCTCGTCATAGCCCGGCGCGCCGGGCACGATGGCATGCAGCAATGGCCCTGCATTGGCGACCGACACCGTGGCGGCGGCAATGGCCGTCTCGGGGTCCAGACCGAGGGAGGCCAGAGTCAGGGCGAGGGCGGCGAGGGCAAGGACAAAGACAAAAAAGAAACTCCAAACGCTCCAGATGATGTTGTTTTCAATCCGCATGTTGCCCATACGCAGGACGCGGACACCATGGGGATAGGCGAGGCGCAACAATTCCCGCTGTGCCTGCTTGAACAATACGGCAATCCGGTTCAGCCGGATGCCCCCGGTGGTGGAGGCCAGAGTGCCGCCGGCCAGGACCAGGCCGATAATCAGGATCGGCGGCAGGGCGGTCATCATCGCCACGTCTTCGCCTGCCGGACTGTTGGTGAAACCGGTCGTCGTCAGGGCGGAAACGGCGGTGAACATTCCAACCCGGAACATGGAAACGAAATCCTGACCCGAACCGCCAAAAGCTCCCATTGTCAAAACAATCAATGTCAGTGCCGCCAAGGCAAGACCCAGATAATAGATTCCGATATTTTCCCGAAAGGCTCGAAAATGGCCGTTCAGGGCGGCCCAATGCACGGTGAAATTCAAGGCACCCAACAACATTACACCCATCAGAACCAATTCGACCAAGGGCGCCCGAAAGGAGGCGATGCCGCCATCGCGGGTACTGAAGCCGCCCGTCGATATGCCGGCAAAGGCATGGCAAAGGCCATCGAAGGCCGACATGCCGCCAGCCCACAACGCCACGGCACCGAGCAAGGTCAAAACCACATAGACCCAAAACAAATCCTGCGCCGATTGCAACATTCTGGCTGGCAGGCTGCCGCCTTCGCCGCGCGGCAGGGCGCTATGAAATACCGCCATGCCGCCGATACCCAGGTGCGATATCAGACTAACGGCGAGGACAATACTCAACAATCCGCCAGACCATTGCAGCAGCGCCCGCCACAGCAGGATTGCCGGAGACATGGCATCCAGGCCGACAAACACCGTGGCCCCAGTGGTGGTGAGACCGGATATTGCTTCGAAATAGGCATCAAGGGGGTGTCGCGGAATACCGGAAAAATGCAGCGGCAAGGCGCCAAAAAAGGCCAGCACGATCCAGACCAGGACCAAAAACATGAAGGCTTCCCGCTTGCCGAACTCGGCTGAAGTCCGCCATGTGGAAAGCGCGAAACCCGCGCCAAAAAAACCGCTCAACACGGATGATGCGGCAAAAGTCCAGGCCAGATGGGTATTGCCTTCAAAAATTGCCGTCATCGCCGGCAGCAACATTAGGGCGGCCAACAACACAATGCTCCAGCCGAGGCAATGGATAACGGACGTGAAGGACATAATCTGAAACAGTCGCGCTCAGAAAAAATCGAGGCGGACGGAGAACATCTTTTCAACTTTCTTGACCACGTCGGCCAAGGCAAAAATCACCACCCGGTCCTTGACCTGCACAACGGTGTCGCCGCGGGGGATAATGACGTTGTCGCCGCGCAGAACGCCGCCGATGATCATGCCCACGGGCAGCTTTACCTCGCGCAGGGGCACACCCACCAGGGGCGAGGTTTCCAGGGCTTCCGCCTCGATCACCTCCGCCACGCCATCACGCAGGCTATGGACGGCGCGTATCCGGCCCCGGCGCACATGCTGCAGAATGGTCGATACGGTGGAGGCGCGGGGATTGACCACTGCGTCAATACCAAGGGATGCCAGCAAGGGGCCGTAACCGGCATTGTTGATCAGGGTCACCGCCCGCTGGCAGCCATTGCGCTTGGCCAGCAGCGAGGCCAGGATATTGACTTCATCGTCATCGGCCACGGCGACCACGGTTTCCGTATTGGCCACATTCGCCTCGATCAGGATGTCGCTATCCAGCGCATCGCCGTTGATGACCACGCTGCGCTCCAGACGTTCGGCGACGTATTCGGCCCGCTCCCGGTTTAACTCCACCACCTTGACCCGCACCGAAGGGTGATCGCGCTCCATGCTTTCGGCCAGGAACAGGCCGATGTTGCCGCCGCCGACAATGATCAGCCGCCGGGCCTCCTTTTCCTCGTGCCCGAACAGGCTCAGGGCGCGGGAAACGTGCTCCTTGTCGGATACGAAAAACACCTCGTCGCCGACCAGCATCTGATCATCCCCCGTGGGCACAATCATTTGACCGGCGCGGTCAATACCCACCACAACGATATTCAGATCGGGGAACAGCTCGGTCAATTGCCGCAAGGGGGTATCGACGATGGGGCATTCGTCGGTCAGGCGCACGCCGATCAGGCGTAATTTGTCGTCGCCAAAGGGAATCATATCGAAGGCACCGGGCACTTCCAGGCGCCGCTTGGCGGAGCGGGCGACTTCCAGTTCCGGCGAGATAATGACATCAATGGGCATGTGGTCGCGGCTGAACAGGTCGGCCCAGATTGGGCGAAGATAACTTTGCGCCCGCACCCGGGCTATTTTCGTGGGGACATTGAACAAGGAATGGGCCACCTGACAGGCCACCATGTTGACCTCATCGGTGAAGGTCACGGCGATGATCATGTCCGCTTCGCCTGCCCCCGCCTCCTCCAGCACATCCGGGTGCGAAGCCAGGCCGACCAGGCCGTGGACGTCCAGGTTGTCGTTGATCCGCCTGACCTGCTCTGGGGACTGGTCGATCACCGTCACGTCATTATGTTCGCCGGACAATTGCCGGGCGATATCGAAGCCAACCTGGCCGGCGCCGCAAACGATCACTTTCATGACGTACCCACTTCGGTTCCCACTCCAACTTTGCCGCTCGCCTAGGTCCGCGTCGCCACTCCAAGCGACTTCAATTTTCGATGCAAGGCGGAACGCTCCATGCCGACGAATTCGGCAGTGCGTGAAATGTTACCACCAAAGCGGCCAATTTGGGCCATCAGGTATTCCCGCTCGAATATCTCCCTCGCCTCGCGCAACGGCAGTGACATGACTTCCGTCTCGCCGCTATCGCGCATGGCTGTTGGGGTCGGGGCGCTGATCTCCATGGGCAGCATGTCGATGGAGATCGTGGCCTCGTCCTCTTGTGCCATGATCACCAGATTTTCAACAATATTGCGCAACTGGCGCACATTGCCCGGCCAGTTGTGCCGCTGCAGGGCGGCCATGGCATCCGCCGATACCAAGCGCGGCGGCAGGCCCAGGGTCTCGGCCGAACGGTTCATGAAATGCTCCACCAGAATCGGAATATCCGAGGGACGGTCACGCAGGGGCGGCACGGTCAAGGGAACAACGTTCAGTCGGTGATAAAGGTCCTCGCGAAAATTGCCGCGGGCGATTTCCTCGCGCAAGTCCCGCGTCGTGGAACAGACCACGCGCACATCAACCTCGACGTTTTGCTGGCCCCCGACCCGCTGAAAACTTTGGTCGACCAGCACCCGCAAGACCTTGGCCTGGCTTTCCAACGGCATGTCGGCGATTTCATCCAAAAATAATGTACCGCCGTGGGCCCGCTCGAATACCCCGACCCGGTCAGGTGCATTGGCGCCATTGGCGCCACTGGGGCCTACGCCGTCGCTGTCCCGGCCATCCCTGCGTTCGACGCCAAACAACTCATCCTCCAGACGTTCAGGTGCCATCGTGGCGGCGTTCAACACCACGAAGGCGCCCTTTTCCCGCCTCGACTGGGCATGCAGGGCGCGGGCCACGACCTCCTTGCCGGAACCGGCGGGGCCTCCGATCATGACACGGCTTCCCGTGGGGGCGACCTTTTCAATGGCCGAGCGCATGGCGGCAATTTCAACGCTGTTGCCTATGATCTGGGTCTCCGGCCCGGCACGGCGGCGCAATTCCCGGTTGTCCTGGGTCAGACGGGCGGCTTCGATGGCGCGTTGGACAATCAACAGCAGGCGGTCGGTCTCGAACGGTTTCTCGATGAAATCGTAGGCACCATATTTTATCGCTTGAACGGCTGTTTCGATATTGCCATGGCCCGAGATCATGACCACCGCCAGATCCCCATGCAGGGTGCGCATACGCTGCAAAATTTTGATGCCGTCCAGCTTGCTGCCGCGCAACCAGATATCAAGGATGACCAGGGACGGCCGTCGCGCCGCGACGGCGGCAAGGGCCTGTTTGTCGGTCCCCGCCA
>JAPYUH010000137.1 GCA_029936195.1 Alphaproteobacteria bacterium | reverse complement strand
GAACACCGCCACGAATTTGGCAAAAATCGTTACTACGAAACCTCCAGCGGCAATTCCGCCTTTGATGACTACCGCGAGGAGACCTTGAAGCGCCTGGAAGACGAACAGATCGAATTCGAAAGTTTCCTAGAACGCCTGCGACACGCCAAGGACAAGGCTGAATTCGACCAATTCATGGACGACCGGAGCGCCCCGACGGAGGGACGCGAAAAACCCGAAGGCGCGGCCGATAATCCCACGAATTAGGAGAAATATTTGACCCTGAATTTGGGGGCGTGCAGCTTTGGGCGCTCCCAATATTTTTCACGTCGACCATTATTATGTAAATTTAAACCTTGTTATGCGATACTGAAAACCATGCGAACAGCACCGCCAGCACCAATGGGGGGAGCATGACCTACCGCTACCAAATAGATCCGGGCCAACGATTGGTTTCAGTCGTTGTTACGGGCGAACTAAACATGGCGATGATTAAGGGTGGGATTGAACGGCTTCGCCAGGAACCGGAATTCGACCCCAGCTTATTGCAGCTCCTGGACCTGCGCGGCGTCACTACGGTATCTCTATCGCCGCCTGACCTCCGAAATTTGGTCCGGGCATCTCCTTTCGGCGCGGGCGCCCGGCGGGCAGCCGTCACCGAAGATGACTGTTTATTCGGTATCGTCCGCATATACCGCGCCTTTGACGACGTCCCCGGACGAAAATTCAGCGTCTTTCGCGAGATAGAAGATGCCCGCAATTGGCTGAGTTTGGAGACAAATGCTACGGCGTTATCGACAACTGCTCCCTGATGGTCCGCTTCATAACCTTGCCGGCCGGGTTGCGGACCAATTCATCGACAAAAGAAATTTGGCGCGGCACCTTGTAGCCGCCCAAATGCTCCCGGCAATAAGCCACGATCTCGTCAACTGTAACATCACGGTCCGTGCGGGCAACGATAACGGCGGCCAACCGTTCGCCCCATTTCTCGTCTGGAATGCCGACCACGGCCGCTTCGGCCACCCCGACATGGCGCAACAAGACTTCTTCGATCTCGCGGGGATAGATATTGATTCCGCCCGAGATGACCATATCCTTGCGCCGGTCCATGATGGAGACAAAACCGTCGCTGTCCATGGCGCCCATGTCCCCGGTTAACAACCATTCACCGTCCAGAGCCTCGGCCGTGGCCGCTTCGTTACGGCAATAACCATTGAACAGAGTGGGTGACTTCACCCACAAATCGCCGATCTCGTCTGGGTCGGCCGGACGGCGGTCTTCTCGCCGCACGACGATTTCGGTCCCCCTTATGGCCGGCCCGACGGAGCCGGGCTTGTCCCGGTACAATTCCGGGGCCAGGGAGGTGGCGACGCCCACTTCCGTACAGCCGTAGCATTCATGGATGATGCCGTCGCCAAAGAATTCCACAGCCCGCTGTTTCAGGGCATGGGCAAACGGCGCGGCGTTGACGACGATGCCGTTCAGGCGGAAGCCGTCCCGCTGGGCCAATTGATCCGGGGACAACGCCAGGATCTGATGTACATGGGTCGGCACCATGAAGACGGAGGTGACCTCGCCACTGCCCAGCCGCGCCAGGACGTGGTCGGGATCAAAGGCTTCGAGCAATTCCAACGTACCGCCGTTAAAAATTGCGGCCATCGCGAAACCATAGCCCCCGCCATGGGCCAGGGGCGCAAAGCAAAGGTGATGGTCGTCGGGCCCCAAGCACCGGAAATGATGGGCCATGGCGCCAAACAGATGGCTGCGGCAATGGTGGGACAACATCACGCCCTTGGGCTCTCCCGTGGTGCCGGATGTATAGGGCACGCAGAACGTCGCCTCGCGGGGGCTGGGCGGCACCGGATCGGCCAGGGATTGCCGCGCCAGCATCGCCTCGTAGCCGGTTTCCAAGGACAGTATTTTGACGCCCGATGGCCCATCCATTAATGCGTCGGGGCAAAACACAACCCTGGCCTGGCAATTGTCCAAGATCTGCCGCAGCTCCGCCCGCACGGCACGGTGGGTTGGCGTCGCAACCATGACACCGGCACGGGACAGGCCGGCGACCAGTTCAATATAGGGCAGGCAATTAGGCGCATAAATTGCCGCGCAGTCGCCTGGACGCAGGCCCAGTTCATCCCGCGCCAGGGCGGCGACCCGCTGGATACGATCAGCCAGTTCGGCGAAACTCAACGTTCGCCCTTCGAACAACAGGGCCGGCTTGGCGGGATGTTTCAAGGCCCCCGCCATGACGCCGGATGAGATATCGGCCCCGACCAGTTCGGGCGTGACCTGAAAGGCCGGCCTATTCATCAAGCTTCGCTTTCCGGCAGGCGGAATAATTTCAATGCGTTGTCGCGCAATAACTTCGCCTTGGCGCCCGGGCGCAGATCCATCTCGTTGACCTCCGCCATGGCCCGCTCGGGGTCGATGACCGGCCAGTCGGTGCCGAACAGCACCTTGTCCTGACCGTAGCTGTTCAGATAATGCACGATCTGCGGCGGCCAATGCTTCGGCGCATAGGCATCCACGCCGATAAAGATATTCTCGTGCTTCCAGGCCATGGAGATCATTTCATCCGTCCAGGGCACGCCGATATGGATGCCGATCAATTTCAATTCGGGAAAATCGATGGCCACTTCATCCAACGTTATGGGCCGGCCCACGCTGGGCAGGCGGCGTTCGCGGGAATAGATCAGGTTATGACCCACCTGCATCATGATTGGAATATCCAACTCGCAACACTTGGCATAGTAGGGATAGTAGCGGCGGTCGTTGGGCGCCAGGCCGAACCAATGTGGGTAAAGATGCGCGCCGACAAAGCCCAGATCCTCCACCGCCTCTTGCAGTTGATAAATCCCCGCCATGCCGCGAAACGGATCGACCCCAGCCAACCCGGAAAATCGTTCGGGATGCTCGGCACAAACCTCCGCCACCCGCGAATATTCAATCTCAAACGAGCCCTTGACCGCCAAGTCGCCGGCGCGCACCGCCACCAGCAGGGTACGGTCGATGCCGGCGGCATCCATTTTTTCCAGATAGCGGGGGATGGACACGCCGCCGCGCATCTCCTCCGGCATCCGGATCTGGGCCTTGAAGGTCTCGTCCAGACCCGTGCGCCCCTCGGCCACCTCCCGTTCCGTGAATAGATTGCAGACAATATCGATCGCACCCATGAACCTACCTCTTTCTCCTACAAGTCTTCCGACTATTATTGCATAGGTTTTGGCGCTGTAACGATGGCGAAGGAAGAGCTTCATGGTGCATGACGATCTGTGGCGCGCATTACGAAAAGATCTGCCCAATGACGATGTGCTGACGGAACCCGAATTGCGGGCCGACTATTCCCATGACATCGCCGGCGGTGATGCGGTGGCCGCCGCCGTCGTCCGTCCCACCAGCACGTCGGGACTGGCCAAGGCTGTCTCGACCGCCACGGGGTTGGGCCATGCCATCGTGCCGCGGGGCAGCGGCCATTCCTACAGCGGCGGCGCGGTTCCCACATCAGCGCGCTCGGTGTTGATAGATATGTCCGCCATGGACCGGGTTATCGAAATTGATGCCGCCAACCGCTTTGTCCGCGTTCAGGCCGGTTGCACCTGGGCCACGCTGCTGGATGCGCTGGCGCCCCTGGGCTTCAGGACGCCGTTCTTCGGCCCCCTCTCCGGCTACACCAGCACCATCGGCGGCGCGCTGTCACAGCGGGCGACGTTCTTTGGTTCCGCCCTGCACGGATTTTCCGACGCCAGCGTCATGGGCCAGACCATCGTTCTGGCCGACGGCCGCATCCTGAACACCGGCGTGGGCCACGATAGCCGGCCCCACCCCCAACCGGGCGGGCCTGACCTGGGCGCGTTGTTCCTGGGCGATTGCGGCGCCCTGGGCATCAAGGCGGAGGCGACATTGAGCCTGATCCCATGGCCGGGCGCGGAAACATTTGCCTCCTTCTCCTTTCCCGACATGTCTTCCTTGCTGGCCGGGCAGGTGGCTCTGCGCGCTTTGGGAGGTATCGCAGAATGTTTCGGCTTTGACCGACAGGCCCATATCAACCTGGCCAAAGGGGGATTCGAATTGCTGGAAGGCGCCGAAGTGGCCACTGATGTGCTGCGCCAGGCGGGCAGCACCGGGCAACGCCTGGGCCGCCTGGCGCAATTGTTCCGGGACGGCCGGCGCAAGGTCGGCGAATTACAATGCTCCCTGCATCTCTGCATCGAGGGCGAGGATGAAGCTCATGCCCAGGCCCGCCTGGCCAGGGCGAGCCTGGCGGCCCTGGGCGCGGGCGGCGAAGCGGTGCCCGACACCATTCCCCGTGTTACCCGCTCGCGCCCGTTTCGCCCCATCAAGGCCCTGCTGGGACCCGGCGGCGAGCGCTGGCTGCCCTTTCATGGCGTCTTTCGCTTGACCGAGGCGGCCGCTGGGCACGCTGCCCTGGCGACGGCACTAGCTGGTCATAAGGCCGAAATGGCCGCACACGGCATGACGGTCAGCCTGCTGACGGTCAGCAGTGGCGATTCAATTGTTTTGGAACCACATCTGTTTTGGCCCGACAGCCTGCACCGCTTTCACCGCCGACATGTCACGGCCAACCAATTGCGCCGCCACGGTGACCACCCCGAACGGCCGGAGACCCGCGCTTTCGCCCATCAGCTACGCCGGGAGCTGGGCGACGTGCTGCACAAAGCCGGCGCCGAACATCTGCAAATCGGCCGTCAATATCCCTATGAACAAGCCTTGGACCCGGTCCAAAAAGAGACCATGCAGGCCATCAAGCGCCTGTTGGACCCGGCGGGATTGATGGCCCCTGGCGTGCTTTTCGCGATCAACTAAACCTGCGCCGCCATGCCGTCATTGGATGGATCCGCGCCGCCGTCCAGGACGCCGTCGACAATACGGATGCCGTGCAAATGGGGCATCATGTGACTGACGGCGTGACGGTGGGTGGGATAACCGCGCGCCCGAAGTTCTCGTTCGGTGGAACGGAAGATCCGGTTGGTGACCTCAATTTTGTCCGACGTCGCCATGAAGCGCGGCGCGGACACCGCCTGTTGGGCCGTCATGTCAAAATCCATCACATTTAGGATTGCCTGCAGATTGCCCATGGTGATGGTGGTCCCGCCCGGCGAGCCGACCAGGAAAAACGGCTTGTCATCCTTGAATACAATGGTCGGTGACAACGCGGTAAAGCGCGCCTTCCCCGGTTCGAGAGAGCCTGCATGGCCAGGGCGCGGATCAAACACCATCATGCAATTGTTATACATGAAGCCAAGCCCGTCCGTGACCACGCCGGAGGAGGAGCCCAGGGAATGGGTCATGGTGACGCAATTGCCCATTTTATCGGCAACGCAGATATGAGTTGTTTCCTTGCTCTCGGCCCCGCCCAAGTTCAGACGGGGAACCGGGGTCTTTTCGCCGCGCCGGATGCGGTCCGCCATCAGTTTGGCATAGTCCTTGGACATCAATTCATCGAGGGGGATGTCAAAGAAGTTCGGATCGCCCATGCGGTTATCCTTGTCCACGGTGGCGATCTTCATGGCCTCGGCCACGGTGGCGATGTAGTCAGGTGAATTATGGCCCATGGCGGCAAGATCAAAATTCTCTAGAATATTCAGCATCAGGACAATCATCAGACCGCCGCCGGGCGGTTGGTTGGTGGCCACGCGAAAGCCGCGATAGGTTGTCCACAGGGGTTCGGCATCCGTCGTGCGGCATTCCTGGAGATCATTCAAGCTCAGCAAGCCGCCGTTGGCGGCCATGTCGGCGGCAATTTGCTGGGCGATTTCGCCGCTATAGAAATCCGCCACGCCCCGTTCCGCGATGCGGCGATAGGTCCGGCCCATGTCGGGATTGCGGAAGACTTCGCCAATGCCGTACAGGCTGCCGTCCGCCTTGGTATAGATCTTCGCGGTGGCAGGATCGTCCGTCAGGCCGCGAATTCGGGGTACCCGCCCACTTTCGCTGCCCCGGGTCCAGAAACCATGCACGGCCGGGCGCACCAGGAAGCCATCCTCGGCAATTTGAATGGCGGGGCCAAAAATATCGGCCAGAGACCGGCTGCCAAAGCGCGTCATGGCCTCGTCAAAGGCCAAAAGGGTCATGGGGGTCGTCATGGACTGATAGCCGATTTCGTTGACTTGATCTTTTAGCAGGAAACCAAAACCGTCCTCGCACTCACCAAGGATCAATGGCTCCCACATGTCGGGACGGGTTGCCCGAGGCGCGCGGCCATGAAAATCGATGCAAGTGTGAACGCCCCCATTGGTGGGATCATTGTCGGCCAGATACAAATGCATGGAGCCGAACCCGGCGATGCCGCACATTTGCGGATCCACCACCGTCTGCACCAGGGCCGCCCCGATGGCGGCATCAACCACGTTGCCCCCCGCCTTGAGGATGTCCAATCCCGTCTCCACAGCCTCGGGCTGAGGGGCCGATACCATACCGCTGGTCATGATGAATACTCCACGCTCCCATATTCGTACTATGATCACTGGTATACCAAATCGCACTGAAAACGGTACATAATTACGAAGGAGCTTCGGCGTGCGCATATCGGACAGCTTAATTCTCGACCGGCCCGAGCAGAACTTCTTTGCGGACCCGGCACTGGACCGCGCGTTTGGCGTGGTCATGGCCCTGGCGACGGAAGTCTATGTTCAACGGGACCGCGTGCGCGCCCTGGAACGAAAATTGGAAGCGGCCGGCATCATTGATCGCGCCGACATGGACCGCGAACCCAGCGAGGACGAGCGCCAGGCCAATGCCGAGGACCGGGAGGCTTTTGTCGAAGGATTGATGATCAATCTGCTAGGCAAACAACAGGCCAAGGGTGCCAGTTAAGGCCAATTAGGGAGCAGGGAATGGACGACCGCAGCTTTGTCGCCGCACAAGATTTTCTGTTGTCCAGCAAGACGTTCTGGACCAAACAAATTTATGAGGACCTAAAACGAACCTACGAGGACGCCGTGGCGCGATCCGGCAAGACCCCCACGACACCGGCCGACGTCGCCGCGATCCTGGAAGGCGACACGCTTTACCGGTATTTTGCCTGGCTGGAACGGCATTTGCAGCGCCTTAAGTACGCCGGGCGCTATGGCCTGGTGCCCTATCACGACGAGCGCCGATCGGTCTTGGCCCCGCCCCTGCGTGATACCGGGGCCGAGCTGTCGCCCACATTGGAAATGCCCAGCTATTATCGCCGGGTCGATATCCACCAGCACCCTGGCGGCGTTATGAGCGACGAACTGGATGGTTATGTCTACGAACGGGGCGCGCGTTCAACCACTCCGTTGATGGGTGCCAGCCACGCCGACCTGCATCACCGCTTCACCGACCTGGTCGCGGCCCAGGACGCGGAACGGGTTTTGTATGGGCGTATTCTCGACATGGGTTGCGGCTTTGGCAAAAGCACCCAGCCGTTCCACGAGGCATATCCGGATGCACGGATTGATGCCATCGACCTATCAGGCCCCTGCCTTGCCCTGGCCGCCCATCAGGCCCCGAGCAGAAGTTCGCCGAAGGTTCGTTTTCGTCAAATGAATGCCTGCGCCACAGACTATGAACCCGACAGTTTCGATCTGGTGACCTCAACCATGTTGGTGCACGAATTGCCGCCCGGGGAAATCGAAAAGCTATTTGCCGAGGCGGCCCGGATATTGGCGCCGGGCGGCCGGATGGTTCATTTGGATTTCCATGCCATCGACGGCCCGTTTGCCCGTTTCATGCATTACGGCCACGGCCTCCGCAACAACGAACCCTTCATGCAGCCCTGGGCAGAAATGGATATCCATGCCAGCCTCTCGGACAAGGGCTTCACCAATATCAAGGTTATCCCCTTTCAAGAGGCCGAGGGCGTGGACCTGGAAAATCATGCCGCATGGCGTTTTCCCTGGACCGTGATCCAGGCCGAGTTGAAAACGGGCGGTTAGACCTCACTCCAAACCGCCAGTTCATATCCGTCCGGGTCGAAAAAATGAAAACGGTGGCCGCCGGGGAATTCAAAAATAGGTTTGACAATCTTTCCGCCCGCCGCCGCGATGCCGGCTTGAATGTCCGGCAAATCATCGCCGTAAAGGACAACCAACGGGCCGCCCGGCGTGACGGGGGCCGTGGCATCGAAGCCGCCTTTCATGCGGGCGTCGGTGAATTCGCAGTAGTCGGGGCCGTAATCCGTGAAGGTCCATCCGAACGCCCGGCCATAAAATTCTTTCGTCCGGGCCATGTCCGAAACATTGAATTCGATGTAGTTGATGCAGCGGTCGTGGTTTCGGCTCGCGGCATTCATGATAGCTTCCATTTAGGGGTCCAGGGACAAGGTCATGCGTTGATAGACCGTTTCGAAATTTAGGGCCTCATAGGCCTCGATTGCCTCTGTATTGGCGCTCCAGACATTGAGGCTAAGGCCATCGCAGGCGGCGGTAACGGCATGTGCCCTGGCCCTGGCTATCAATGCCTTGCCGATGCCCCGGCGGCGGACATCGGCGAGGACGAACAGTTCGTCGATAAAACAAATTTTGACGCCGTGCATCACCGGCGTATCGGGATAGATCTTGATGTGCAGCATCAGGGCGCCGACCGCTCGAGACTGTTCTGTATCAGCTAGGAATATTGTCATTGCGGGATCGGCCAGTTGCGCCTTGCACCATGCCCTAGTCCCCTGGATAGAGACGGCCTTGACGATATGGGGCACCAAATCCGCATGATAGGCGTTCTGCCCGCCCATCAGACGGGCCAGGGCGTCGACGTCGTATTCCCTTGCCTCGCGAACTTTCAGGCCGGACGGTAGGAGCCTGTGCTCGGTCTCGGTCATGGGTCTTCCTATGTCCCGGGCAACAATATGGGTTTCAAGGCGTCTCCCTGCAAAATCAGATCGAACCCGCGCGCGCCGTCGGACAACGGCAACTGATGGCTCATCACGGGGGACAGGTCGACCTTATTGTTATAGACCAGCTCCGTCGCTTGCTCCCAGGTCCGCCAGATACGCCGGCCGTGAATATTGATGACGACGGGGCAGCGCAGCAGCCATTGAGTCAGGTCAAGCTCCAGCGGGTGGGCGGGCGCGCCGACCAGGCGGAAGTCACCACCTTTGCAGATGGACGCCATGGCGCCGTGAAAGCCCGCCGCCTGGCCGGAAAACTCGATGGCGACATCGGCGCCGGCGCCCATGGACACATCGGCCACGGCGGCCGCCAGATCAACCTCCGCCGGATCAAAACCATGGTCGGCGCCCATTTGCCGCGCCCGGTCCCGGCGCAATTTGTTGGGGTCCGCGGCGATCACCTGACGGGCGCCCAGAGCGCAGGCGGCCGCAATCGCCATCAGGCCGATGGGACCGCAGCCGTTAATCAATATGCGCTGATCCGCCACGCCGCTGCCTTCCAGGCAGGCATGCACGGCAATTCCAAATGGTTCCAGCATGGCGGCAATTTCGTGGGGCAGATCGGCGGGATTGCGCCAGGCGATCCGTGCCGGCACCACTACATAATCGGCGAAGGCGCCATCAATGGAAATGCCGGGATATGTAGTGTTCTCGCACAGATGCGCGCGGTCCCGGCGGCAGGGGACGCAGGTGCCGCAAAAAATATGGCTTTCCAGGGAGACATGATCGCCCACGGACAGACTGTCCACACCCGCTTCCAGGCTCCCTTCCACGTCTGGGCCGATCTGATCGATAACGCCGCTCACCTCGTGCCCCAGGATACGCGGCAATTGCATTTTCCCGGCCATGCGCGGGGCCCAGTGGTAGATCTGCATATCCGTGCCGCAAATCCCGGCGGCGGCGACTTTCAGGCGGATTTCCCCCGGCCCCGCCCGTGGCTCGGGATGTTCCGTCAGGGCGATGCCGCCCGCGCCCGCTTCAACCTTGGATAATCCGAACATGTCCCCAACCACTCAGATTTGGTGAATATCTACGGCGCCGTCGACGACGTCTTCCAGCAAGACGATTTTCTTGGCGCCGATCCGCAGGCCGTCATCCGCCCGCCGCAATTCATACTCGTACCAGCCGCCCCGAACCTGCTTGCCCAGGCGGCTATCGACAGACAAGGTCATCCATTTGGCGGAGGCCGTTATTGACCCTTCGCCATGCGCCAGCAGCCGCACCGTATTGACCAGATGGGTAGTGCGCGACAGGGGCAGCTCGGCATAGGCCTGGCCGGAAGATATGCGGTGCAAACGGGCCGACAAACCCGCCTTGCCCACGATATAGATCATATTGACCTGCATCTCCGGGTCATCGCCCAACTGGTCCTCGGACAGCCAGCTCGGCACCCAATAGACGCAATCATCGGTATAGAGGCCCAGCCATTCGTCCCAGCATTGGCGGTCGAGCAGGTCGGCCTCCAGATACAGCAGGTCACGGGTTTCGGCGTACAGGCTATCCGTCATGATCGCCCATCAGTCCGGCCCAGCGGCGGAAATAGCCATGGTAAAGGGTTTCATGGTCCCATCGGGGGGCACTGCTGACCACCTCGGCGCCCAGGCCCCGGGCCAGATCGTCGGGACCCAACCGCATGGCGGACAAGCCCCTATCCATATCACTCCACTGGGCATGCGTGCCCTGGGCGCCAATCTGGCAATCTTCCAGGGCGGCCAGATCATCCGGGGTGGCCATGCCGGTGACCATGAAAAAATCCTCGAACTTGCGCAGCCTTGCCACACGCGCCGCCCGGCTCTCTCCCTTGGGCGCGATGCAATAGACGCGGACCTCGGTGCGGTCGGGCGAGAGAGGGCGGAAGACACGGATCTGCGTCGACGATTGGTCCATCAATTGCACATTGGGGAACAGATACAGATTGCGCCCCCGGCGCAGCATCCAATCCGCCTTGGCCTGGTCGAATTCGGCGACCAATCGCGCCTCCGCCTCGAACAGGGGTGCCACGGCCGGATTGGCCCGCCCGGCCCAGATCATGTTGTGGCCGCCGCCCAGATC
>JAPYUH010000136.1 GCA_029936195.1 Alphaproteobacteria bacterium | reverse complement strand
GTCGTTATATGGTACCCTGTGGGTGCCAATAGAGTCCGGGGGCCGGGGGAGCGGGTGGTTCAGACTGCACTGTATATGCTCTAGAACATGAAAAAACGCTATTTCCGAAATATCGGGAATGGCGTTTTTTTTATGTCGTTTTGTTGAATAAGCGGCGAAAATTCGCGGTGGTCAGCGCCGCTATCTCTTGGTTGCCAAGGCCCCGCATCTCAGCCAGTTTTGCCGCCGTGTGGGCAACGAAGGACGGCTCGTTGTCCTTGCCACGGTGCGGCACGGGGGCCAGATAGGGCGCGTCGGTTTCCACCAACAGACGGTCTAGGGGCACCTCGGCCGCGACCTCCCGCACTTCGTCGGCCTTCTTGAAGGTCAGGATGCCGCTAAAGGAAATATAGAAACCGATTTCCAGCGCCGCGCGGGCCAAGGCCGGGCCGGAAGAAAAACAATGCAGAACGCCGGGGAAGGCGCCCTTGGCCGTTTCATCCCGCAATATGGCGATCATTTCGTCATCTGCCGCCCTGGCGTGGACGATGAGCGGCAGGCCGGTCCGGCGCGCGGCGGCGATGTGGCGGCGGAACAGCGTTGCCTGGATGTCGCGCGGACTTTGATCATAATGGAAATCCAGACCGGTCTCGCCAATCCCCACAACCTTGTCATGCCCGGCCAACTCCACCAGGCGTTCCGTGGTCAATCCCTGTTCTTCCGCCGCATCATGGGGATGCAGCCCAACGGAACAATAGACATTGTCAAAGCGCTCGGCGATTTCCAGGATCGAGGGGAAGCGGTCGACGCGGGTGCAGATGGTCACCATGGTGCCAATCCCGGCGGCGGCGGCCCGCGTCATCACGCCATCCAAATCTTCCCTCAGAGAGGGAAAATCCAGATGGCAGTGACTATCGACCAGCAGGCTCACGTGTCTTCCTCCGGCCCGGCGTAACGGGGGAAGACACCCTGCGGCTTGGGCAGGGCCGTGCCCGGCCGCAACATGCCCGCCTCGGTCAACGCGGCAAAGCTGCGCTGATCCTCGGGAACGGCCAATTGATCCAGCATCCTCGCAGCCGCCTCGGGCACCACCGGCTGGGCCAGGATAGCCAGATGGCGGATCACCTCGGCCAGCACATAAAGCACCGTGGCCATGCGTTCGGGGTCCGTTTTTTTCAAGGCCCAGGGCGCTTGGGTATCCACATAACGGTTGGCCTCGCCCACCACATCCCACAGGGCGGCAAGGGAAAGATGGATCGCCTGCACATCGATCCGCGCACGCATCTTGTCCACCAGCTCACGGGCCGGAACCAGCAGGGCGCCGTCATCGACGGTCAGCAATCCTGGTGACGGCACCAACCCTTCGCAGTTCTTGTTGATCATGGACAGCACCCGTTGGGCCAGATTGCCGAAATCGTTGGCCAGGTCGCTGTTCATGCGGTTGACCATGGCCGTGTGGGAAAAATTGCCGTCATTGCCGAACGGCAGCTCCCGCATCATGAAATAGCGAGTCTGGTCCAGGCCGTATTTTTCGACCATATCGTGCGGCGGAATGAAGTTACCCAGGGATTTAGACATTTTCTGCCCTTCCACGGTCCACCAGCCGTGAGCAAATATCCGCTTTGGCGGCGCCAATCCCGCCGACATCAAAAAGGCCGGCCAATAGGCCGCATGAAAGCGCAGGATATCCTTGCCGACCATATGGACGTCCGCCGGCCAGTACGTCTTGAAACTCTCGTCTTCCGTATCGGGATAGCCCACGGCGGTCAGATAATTGGTCAGGGCGTCGAACCAGACATACATAATGTGTTTGTCGTCACCGGGCACCGGCACGCCCCAATCGAACGAGGTCCGCGAGATCGACAAATCCCGCAACTCGCCCTTGACGAAACTGAGCACTTCGTTGCGCCGGCTGATGGGAAGGATACGGTTGGGATCTTCATCGTAATAGGCCAGCAGGCGGTCCCGCCATTGGGAGAGGCGGAAGAAATAGCTGGGCTCCTCCACCCATTCCGCCGGCGCACCGAAAGGTGACATTTTCTCGCCGTTCGGGCCGTCCACCAGCTCGTCCTCGCCGTAGAACGCTTCATCACGCACCGAATACCAGCCGGCATAGCTGTCGAGATAAATATCGCCGCTGTCCACCATGGCCTGCCAAATGGCCTGGCAGGCCTTGGTGTGGCGCTCTTCGGTGGTGCGGATGAAACCGTCGTTGGAGAAATTCATCAACGGCGTCAGATCGCGAAAATTCTGGCTGACCCGGTCACAAAACGCCAACGGATCGATGCCCGCCGCCTCGGCCGATTGTGCCACCTTTTGGCCGTGTTCGTCGGTGCCGGTCATGAACATCACGTCGCGCCCGTCCAGCCGCATGAAGCGCGCGATTACGTCACAGGCCAGCGTCGTGTAGGCATGGCCGATATGGGGCTTGTCGTTGACGTAATAGATGGGCGTCGTGATGTAATAGGCTTCGGCCTCGGCCATCGCGTTAATCCAATTCTTGTAAGTCTCGGCTTACTGGCGCGCCGTATTTTGCAGAGCCGTGCTTTGCAGCGCCATGAAGGCGCTGATCACCACCTGCTTGCGATCCAGATTGACCCGTTCGGCCCGCATGGCCAAACCGCCGACCTTTTCCCATAGCTCGACCCAGCGATCAAGACCCACGGAGCTGGTCAAACGATGGAACAATTCGGCTTCCCCGGCCACGGCGCCGATCATGCTACCGCCCGCGACACCGCCCATGGCGCTATTGCGCGCCAGGCGGGATAGCCACAAACGGAGCAAATCGATCCAAACCCGGTAGGCGCCCTCGTTGTTGGCGCGATTAAATTTGTCGCCCAGGGCATGCACGGCCGCAAAATCCAGCTCGGGCAGGTCGGCCACCATGGCCAGCAATTCGCCATAGGCTTTCAGGCCGCCCTCGGCGCCCATGGCCATGGCCCGGCCGGGGCTGCCCTCGGCCAAACGGCTCAAGCCGAGGCGTTCGGTTTCGTCCCGTTCCGGCATTTGTTGGGCCAACACCGCCATGGCGTCATCCTCGTGCAAGGCGCGCAGGGGCAGATGCCGGCAGCGCGAGCGGATGGTGGGCAACAGGCGGCCCGGCGCATGGCTGACCAGCAACAGCAGGCTGTTTCCGGGGGGCTCCTCCAGCAATTTCAACAATGCGTTGGCGGCATTGGGGTTCATCTCTTCGGCCCCATCGATGACGGCGACGCGCCAGCCGCCCTCGGCCGCGGTCATGGTATAAAATCGGCCCAAGGCCCGGATCTGATCCACCACGATATCGCCGCGCAGCTTCTTCGTTTTCTCGTTCACTTCCCGCTCGATCACCCGCAGGTCACCGTGGCCACCGGCCAGGATGCGGCGGAAGATTGGATCTTCCGGTGCCATATACAAATCTTCGGGCGGCCCGAACAAGCCGCCGCCATTCTCTCGTGACAACTGAAACCGGGCCATGCGATAGGCCAGGGTCATTTTGCCAATGCCCCGCGGCCCGGAAATCAGCCAGGCATGGGGCATCCGTCGCGCGGCGGCCGTTTCCAAGAAAGCCTGTTCGCCGCCCCCATGCCCGATCAGACCGGCGGTGGCGACCGGGCCGGTCGGCGCGTCAGATTGGGGATCGGTTTTCAGGGCCATTGCGGCTATTTCGATACGCTGCCGAACATCAAATGTTCCAACGCCGTGCCGAGACGGCCGATAAAGCCCTTGCGGGCAATATCCGCGCCGGCGATGAGAGGGCGTTCGATGGTTGCCATGTTCGGCGCCTCGATCCGCAGGGTGGCGACCTGCTCTCCCTTGGCGATGGGCGCGGGCAGGGGGCCGATATAATTGACGCTGACCTTCATGGCGCGGCGCGCCTTGCGCGGGATGATGATGGTCAGTGGTTCCTCGATCAGCAATGTCACCTTTCCCTCGTCACCCAGCCAGACGTTGGCGTCGGCAACCTGCTCACCGGCCTTGAACAGGGCATAATTGCCGAATTCGCGAAAGCCCCAGGCCAGCAGCCGCTGGGATTCCCGGCTGCGTTGACTGACGCTTTTCAAACCGTTGACCACCAGATACAGGCGCCGGCCCTTGCGCTGGGACGAGGCGACCAGGCCGTATCCGGCGGCCACCGTATGGCCGGTCTTCAGGCCGTCGGCGCCAATGTTCTTGTACAGCAGCGGGTTTCTGTTGCCCTGGCGGATCTTGGAAAAGGTGAAACTGCGTTCGGCGAAGATGGGATAATATTGCGGAAACTTGTCCACCAGCTGGCGGGCCAGGAGGGACAAATCCTTGGCCGTGGTGACGTGGTCGGGATGGGGCCAACCGGAGGCGTTGACGAAATGGCTGTCCAGCATGCCAATCCGCCGCGCTGTTTCGTTCATCAGGGAGGCAAACGAAGCCTCGTCGCCGCCAATGCCTTCGGCCACCACGATGCAGGCATCGTTGCCCGATTGGATGATGATGCCCCGGATCAGATCGGCGATCGTGACCTGGGTGTCGACCCGGACAAACATTTTCGAACCGCCCATTCGCCAGGCTTTTTTCGAGACGGGGAAGGTATCGTCCATGGATAGCCCACCGCCCGCCAGGCGGTCGAACAGTACGTACAGGGTCATCAGTTTGGACATGGACGACGGCTGCATGGACTGCTCCGCGTTCTTGGCAAACAGCACCGTGCCCGTGGCGTGGTCGATCAGGATCGCCTGTTTGGCCGGCGTTTCGATCTGCGCCTGCGCCTCGGCACCTTGAAAGGTGGCCGCCAAAAAAATCAGAATTAAAGGTCCGAAAATTATCCGCATCACACTCATTCCCCGCATGGCCTCCAGAATTCCGGCGAATCTAGAACCGAAATATAGCGAATTTGTGGCGGCGGTGGGCGGCAATGGCAAAAAATTATTGGTCATCCGCGGCCAATTGTGCCCGCAGGGTAAATTTCTCCACCTTGCCCATGGCGTTGCGGGGCAGGGCAGACATGAATATCACCCCGCGGGGATGCTTGAAACGGGCCAGCCGCCCCTCGAACAGGGCCAGGATATCGGCGCCCTCGATGGTGCTGTCGGCCTGACGCACCACGCAGGCCACGGGGATTTCACCCCAGCGGTCATCGGGCTGGCCGATCACGGCGGCCTCGGCCAGGTCCGGACAATCGGCTAGAATGTTTTCCAGTTCGGCCGGATAGATATTTTCGCCACCCGAGATCACCACGTCCTTCTTGCGCTCATCCACGTAGAAATAGCCGTCCGCGTCCTGATGGCCGATATCGCCGGTGTGGAACCATTCGCCAGAGAAAGCCTCCGCCGTGCCGGCCTCGTTGCGCCAATATTCCCGGAACAGGTTCTTGCCGCGAAGCATGATCTCGCCAGCCTCGCCCCGCGCCACCTCGTGACCATCATTGTCCACGATCCTGGCCTGGGTGTGCAGCGCCGGTTTGCCGCACGAACCAAGTTTGCTTGCCACGTCGGCCAGGGGCAGGCAGATGGCCACCGGCGCGCTTTCGGTCAGGCCATAGACCTGTGGGGCGGCCAGGCTCCGGTCCAGAAAAGCGCGAATGACCACTTCCGGTACGGCGGACGAACCCAGGCCAACCATGCGCAGGCTGGATAAATCCGTGCCGTCCCAGTCGGGATGCGAGATCAGGGCCTGGCACATGGCGGGCACGGCCAGGAAGATCGACGGCTTTCGCGCCCCGATCGCCGCCAGGGTGGCGGCGGGGTCGAAACGGGACTGAATGGTGACCGTGGCGCCGGCGTGGATGGCCGGCGTGGTATGGATGTTCATGCCGCCTACATGGAACATGGGCAGCACGGTCAGGGCATGATCACGGTTGGTGATGTCCTGGGCCGCGATGGCGTTGACGGCATTGTAAAACAGGGCCTCTTGGGTCAGCACCGTGCCTTTCGGGCGGCCCGTGGTGCCGGAGGTATAGACGATGGTGACCGGGTCTTCCATGGCGCCGCCGCCCGCATCGGCGCCGCCAGCCCGCAGCAGATCGTCATAGGCCCGCCAACCGTCATGGGCGCCATAAGCAACAAACGACGGATTGGGCACTTCGGCGCGGATAGAATCCAAATGGTCGAAAAAGTCCGGCTCCGCCAAAACCGCCCTGGGTTCGCAGTTCTGCAGGATCCAGGCGTGCTCGGGTGCGGCCAGGCGCCAATTCAGGGGCACCAGCATGGCGCCCAGGCGGGCGCAAGCAAAAAGCAGCTCCAACAGTTCCGGGCTGTTGTAGCCTAGGTGCGCGACCCGGTCACCCGTGCCCACGCCCAGTTGGCCCGACAGCATGGCGGCCAGGTTGCCTACACGGGCATCCATGGCGCTGTAGGAAATGTCCTGGTCCTCAAAATGCACGGCCACCTTGTCGCCTTGCCAATCGGCCCAATGGCTGATCCAGTGAGAGACATCCATGGGCGATGACCCCTCACACCTACTTTTCACCCGGCTCGAACAAACTCTCCCGGCCCAGGCGTTCCATGCAGATTTCCGGCGTCCAGGGCAGCATCAGGGAACCGCAGCGGCTGTCGCGGTACAGCTGTTCCAGGCGCAGGGTCTTGAAGATGGCCCGGCCGCCGCAGGCGCGCAAGGCCAGGCGGCAGATGTCGTTGGCAAACTCCATCACCGTGTATTGCGTGGCATAGGCGCGCAGGCGTTCATCCTTGCTCGGGTTCATGGCCGCCTCGCCCGCCGCCCGTTGGAAAAGGGCGCGGGCCTGTTCCAGCTTGATGCGCATTTCCGCCACGGCCAGTTGTTTGCTCGCACTATGGCGGGCGCTGCCGGCGGGGGGGCCGCCCTCCACCTCGCCGCGCAGATACTGGCAAGTGAAGTCGAACGCCGCCTGGGCGATGCCCATATAGGTGGGGCACAGGCTCATGAACATATGGGGCCAGTTCAGGGCGGCTTCATAATATTTGCCGCGCGGCATCAACTGATGTTCGTCGGGCACGAAGACATCGGTCAGTTCCAGATTGTTCGAGGTTGTCGCCCGCATGCCCAGGACATCCCAGTCGCCGGTGATCTTGAAACCGTCGGCCATGCCGTCGATGGCCAGATAAATGGTGTCGCGCACATCCGCCTCGCCCTCCTCCTTGGCTTCCGTGCACAGCACCCCGTAATAATTGGCCGAACCGGCCAGGGAGGCGAAATGTTTGCGCCCGTTGACCATCCAGCCGCCGCCGACCTTTTTGGCCGTGGTGCCGAACGGCGCCTTGCCGGCGGCCGCCGCGCTGTTGGGTTCTGAAAACGGCTGGGCAAAGATGGCGCCGTCCTCGATCACCTTTTTGTAGATGCCGATACGCCGTTGTTCATGGTTCTGGCGCTGTTCGGACGTCATTTCCAGGTCATCGGCCATCTGGCTGGACCACAGCATGGTGGCGCAATGCATATTGAAAGTCAGGGCCGTGGCGCCGCACCAGCGGCCCAGTTCGGCGGAGATTTCCATATAGCGGCCATATTCGACGCCCAGGCCGCCATAACGTTCCGGGATCACCAGGCCCAGAAACCCGGCGTCATGCAGATCCGCATAATTTTCGGTGGGAAAGCGCCCCTCCCGGTCATAGCCGGCGGAACGGGGCAGGAATTTCTCCCGCCCCAGACGTTGCGCGGTGGCGAGCAGTTCTTCCTGTGTTGCCATGATCAGGCCACCTCGTCAAGAAATGTGCGGATCGCACGGTTGAATTGTTCCGGGTCCTCCAGGTTTGCCAGATGGCCCACGCCGGGCAGGCAGTGGTAGCGGCAATCAGGAATATGACTGGCCATCTTTTCCATCATGGGTGCCGGCGCGGCCTCGTCAAACTCGCCGGCCAGGGCCAGGGTGGGGCAGGAAATATCGCCCAGCTTGTCCCGCTGATTGAAGGTCACCAAACAGTTCAGGGCAGAGCGGTAGGTCGCCGCCGGCAGCGCGGACATGGAGGCCATGGCCGACACTTTCGCCGCCTCGAGGGCATCTTCCGACATCATGTTTGATACCAGGTCGCCGGCAAAATCCGCCGGGCTGAGGCCCTTGTCCAGGGGTACCAGGCGTTGACCCAGAAAATCGTCCCGCCATTTGCCGGGCTTGCCAAACGATGGCGAGGTGCCCGACAGCACCACGGCCGAGGTACGGCCTGGGTAATGCACCATGAATTCCTGAGCCACCATTCCGCCCATGGAATGACCGACAATGGCCGCCGTGGGGGCATCGAGATGATCCAGCAGGCGGGCCACGGCGTGGGCCAGGTTTTCAAAGGTCATCTCGGTCAGGGGCGCGCTGGCGCCGTATCCCGGCATATCCCAGGACACCGCCCGCCAACGGTCGGCGAAAGCGGGAAGCTGCCAATCGAAGGATTGGTGATTGCCGCCGATGCCATGCAGAAACAGCAGAACAGGCCCCTCGCCCTGGCTCGCGTAGTTGGGAATATCACTCATGCTAACTCTCACGCTAATTCGCCTTGCAGGATACCGTTCTTGACCACGGCCCGGCCATCCAGCTCGACCGTGCAGTTGCGGATGGGCAGATCGAAATGCCCCAATGTTTGCCGTCCCGCAACCTCGTTGGCGCCGGTGGAATAGACCACGTTGCCGGCGAAGGCGCGCAGCTCGGTACCATTGAAATCGCTGCGGTCGTACATGGTCATGGCGTCCCAGCGGGCGCCGGGGTTCATGCCCCAGCCGATGTGCGACGTGGCATAGGCGTCCCGTTCGTTCCAGGCCTCGAAATAGCTGCGCATCAATTCTGCGTCCACGCCGTCGCCCTCGATCGCCGTCACATAATCGTCTTCAATGGTCAGGTGGATCGGCGCATCCAGATAACGCTTGAAAGTCAGGTTCACGTCGCCCCGGTCCAATACCAAAGTGCCGTTGACCTTTCCGGCAGCGGGGAAACACAGACACAGCCCCCCCGGCCAATGGGACATGATGCCGGGCCGGCTCACCCAGCCCCAGCCGCCGCCCGCCACGGCGCCGTCCAGGTCCACCGACAGATCGCTGCCGGCGGCAGACGTTATTTTCATGGCGCCGGCGCCGCGCAGCATTTTCATCCCCGTCTTGACCTTGCCTTCCAGGGCATCGTCGGGGGCCAGCCGCTCCAGAGCCTCCGGATGTTCGTTGGAAACCATCAGGACCCGGGCGCCGCCTTGCAGAATTTCCGGCAGCTCGGGGGCATGCAACAACCCCTCGACCGTGCAATCCACCACAAAGGCGGTGCTGGCCAAGGCGCCGACGACGGGTCTGATATTCTGTATGACTTCCGATGCGCCGGTGGAACGCACCGGCACCGGGGCCGATTGCGCCGGCGTCGGGATGACGATGTGGAATGGCTGGGCGCCCAATTGGTGCAAGGCCAGTTCCGCCAGTTGCACATTGATGGCGCGGGATTGGCTTTCCGACAGGATCGCCACGGCTTCCCCCGGTTCCACCTTGCACTTGGCAAAGACACGGGCGAAGCAATCAATCCACTTGCCCTCGATACGTTCCTGCAGCATGACTACCTCACTGTTATTTCGGCGCGATGTTAAAGTAATACGGCGCGGTTGGTGAAGGATATTTCATGACCATATTGTTCGAACACGAAATCTGCCTGGCTCATGATATGGGCGAAGGCCACCCCGAGCGCCCCGAGCGCCTGCGCGCCATCCAATTGGCCCTGTCAGAGCCGGAATTCGCCGGATTGGATCGCCGCGCGGCGCCCTTGGCGGAAAAGACACAAATTGCCCTGGTCCATGGCCAAGACTACATCGACAGTATATTTGCCGTGGCGCCCAAAACCGGCCGCGTGCAGCTGGATCCCGACACAGCCATGAACCCGGCGTCCCTGGGGGCGGCCCGGCGCGCGGCGGGCGCGGTATGCGCCGCCGTGGACGCGGTCATGGAGGGGATGGGCAAGAACGCCTTTTGCGCCGTGCGCCCGCCCGGCCATCATGCCGAAACCGGACGCTCCATGGGGTTCTGCATTTTCAATTCCATCGCCATCGGCGCCCAGCATGCCCGCGCCGCCCATGGCCTGAAACGGGTCGCGGTGGTGGATTTTGACGTGCACCACGGCAACGGCACCCAGGCCGCGTTCTGGGATGACGAGGATCTGTTCTTTGGCTCCACCCATCAAATGCCGCTTTACCCCGGCTCCGGCGCGGAAGCCGAGACGGGAGCGGGCAATATTCACAATTTTCCGCTGCCCCCCGGTGCCGCCGGCATGGCCTTCCGCGATGCCATGGCGGATGGGTTGCTGCCGGCCCTGGACGCCTTCAAACCGGATTTCATTCTGATTTCGGCCGGCTTCGACGCCCACGCCGCCGACCCCCTGGCGCAACTGCGTTTCGAAACGGAAGACTATGTCTGGATCACCCAAGAATTAATGGCCATGGCCGGTCGGCATTGCCAGGGCCGGGTGGTGTCCTCATTGGAAGGGGGTTATGATCTGGCCGCGCTGGCGGCGGCGGTGGCGGCCCATGTGCGGGTATTGATGACGGCCATTGGGGGATAGCGAAAATGGCAAAACAAGACACAATCGAAATTCCTGCTGAGATCCCCGGCGATATCGCCGCCCTGAGCTTCGAAGCCGCCATGGCGGAATTGGAGGATATTGTCCAGGGTCTGGAAGGCGGTCAGGTGGATCTGGATGCTTCCATCGCGCTTTACAGCCGGGGTGCGTTGCTGAAACGTCACTGCGAGGCCAAACTGACCGCCGCTTCTGAACAGGTAGAGAAAATCGTCGCCGACAGCGCCGGCAATGCCCAGTCCACAGAAGCAGCCAACTTCGAATAGTGACCTCATGACGGATTTCGCGGCCAAACTGGCCAAGGCGGCCAAGGCTGTCGACCAGGAGATGGATAACCTGTTGCCCCATGGCCAGGAGCTGGAACACCGCTTGTTCGATGCCATGCGTTACACGGTTCTGGGCGGCGGTAAACGGCTGCGGCCGTTTCTGGTCATCGCCGGGGGTGAGATATTCGACCTGGACATGGCGGAGTGCCTGCGCGTGGCGGCGGC
>JAPYUH010000135.1 GCA_029936195.1 Alphaproteobacteria bacterium | reverse complement strand
CAATAAATGTCGTTAAATTCGATACCGCCGCAAGGTATCCTCGCTGCGTGCCCGGTGTAAACCCCCGGACCGTCATGTCTTCGATCATGCGCTGGCGCAAGGGGCTGATAGCTTGGTCGGTCATGTCCTGTGTTGAGTGAGGTTCAGAAACCACAAATCTCAACACAGGACAGGCCAGCCCGTTACAGCGCAGTCCTCACCACACGCCGATATAAATTATCGCGAGAGCGATTTAGTTCGTTGACCAAATGCAGGCCTCATACACTTAAGTCCGTTGAACGCAAAAATGCCCTTAAGTTTGCGGCTGAAGAAAATATATACCGAAAAGAGAGTTGGTATCTATCCAAGTCATTGTTGTTTTGTACCCGGCACGAGCTGCGAGTGCTCTAAACTCACCCGGGCTGTATTTATAGGAGTTTTCGGTATGAATGGTCTCATCTTTCTGGAAAGAAAACACCTCGCCGCCAAGGGTCACCGTCTGCTCGGACAGGCTGACCAAGTGCATCTCAATCCGGCTCCTTTCTGCGTTATAGAAGGCATCATGACGAAAACGACACAAGTCGAACGTAGCCCCTAATTCACGGTTTAGGCGTGCCAGCAAGTTCAGATTGAAGGCCGCCGTGACACCTTGGGAATCATTATATGCAGCATGAAGAATGCGTTCGTCCTTTTTCAAATCAACACCAATCAGCATGGCACCGTTTGGCCCGACAACCTCTTTCGTACCTATCAGAAACTCTATTGCCCCTTCATGGGTAAAATTACCAATGGTGGAGCCGGGAAAAAATCCGACCCGCAGCCCGGTACCGACCATTGCAGGGACAGCGAACGGCCTAACGAAATCCGCGGAAACCGCGTGCACCATCAAATCAGGATATTCTAGCGACAGGGCTTCCGTCACCACCAACAAGTGCTCTTTTGATATATCAACCGCTGTAAATGATTCTGGTTCAATAAGTGCGGAAAGCACGATCCGCATTTTCTCGGATGATCCGCATCCATATTCAATCATCTGGCATCCAGGCCCAATCAGTTCGGCAATCTCGCCTGCCATCGATTTCAGCAAACCCGTCTCAGCACGGGTCGGATAGTATTCCGGCAAATCGCAAATTTTCTGGAACAGGTCTGAACCTCTTTCATCGTAAAAGTATTTGCAGGGCAAGGTCTTCGGCGTGGATAACAACCCCGCCCTAACCTCTGCCAACATTTCAATGTTATCCGGGCGCGCATCCTCGAATGACGCCAGATCACGAACTTCTTGATTCATGATGGGCCTTTCAGGAACGCGATGTTACAAGTTTACAGGTTCGAAATCCGCTGAACACATTCAAGCGATGGGGCTCGAAAAAGTTGCGATAGGTGCCACGCATCATGCGGCCGCGCGTTGTCCACGCCCCGCCCCGCAGAACTTTGGTGGAGCCGAACAGCATGGTGGAATATTCCGTGTAGGCGTCGGCTGAAAAGCCTGGGAAGGCTTGAAATGTATCCGCCGTCCATTCCCAGACATTACCCAGCATTTGCCGGCAGCCAAACGCGCTGTCACCAGCGGGAAGTGCCGCGACGTCGATGGGCCCCAGGGCCCGGCCATCCAGGTTGGCCCGGCTCGGGTCGGGTGGCGCCTCGCCCCATGGGTAGTGCCGCTTGAGGGGCGCCAGGTCGCCGTCGGAACCCGCCTCGCCCAGGGCGGCGGCCTCCCATTCCGCTTCCGTCGGCAGGCGTAGTCCGGCCCAGCGGCAATAGGCGTTGGCCTCGTACCAGTTGACGTGAATGATAGCCTCATTGAGCGGTAAAGGCAGAACCTTTTCGAACCGTCTGAGCAGCCAATTGCCGGGGCCGTCGGGCTGCCAATAAACGGGATGCTTGGCATCTGCCTCCATACACCAGGCCCAGCCGTCCTGATCCCAGTAGGCTTCGGTCTCGTAACCCCCCGAATCCACAAAGGCCTGGAATTCTCCATTTGTGACGGGCGCCATGGCAATTTCAAAGGGTGCGATCACCACTTCGTGGGCCCATTTTTCATTATCGAACAAAAATGGTGCGGATCTGTCCGCGCCCAGTGTAATCCGCCCTCCCGGCACCATCGCCCAGCCTGGATGACCGCCCGCCGCCCGCTCGGCAGAGACGTCTGCCGCAACGGCCAGATTTGGCGTCGGATACGCCAGGGTCTGGCGCGCCCACAGGAAGGCTTCGGTATGCATATCCTCGTGAAAGACGCCGAATTGATAGATGAAACTGTCCTGTTCGGACGCCATGCCGCCATTCTGGCTACCGACCAAACGCTCGGACAGGCGATCAAAAACCGCCTGCATGTAGGCCAAGGTACCCTGCCTGTCCGGTAGCGGCAGGTCCCACCTGACGTCGTGGTGAACGTTGATGGAGTCGTATAGTTCATCGGCCCGATCGCCAATGACACTGTCGTGGCCGTACAGCTGACGCAGGATGAAAAACTCATAGAAGTATGCGGTATGGGCAATTTCCCATTTTAAGGGATTTACGGTGCGGATTTTGGGGCCCATAAGCTGCTGATCGTCGAGGTCCTGGATCAGTTCCAGAGTGCGGTTGCGGGCGTCTTGCATGTTGGCGATTAAATGTGCGGTACTTACGGGCTGGGTCATGATGGGTCCCTGGATTGGAGTTTGTGCGTGAAGATTAGCCTAATCACCCCAGCCGGCAAACAATTGAAAAATGGCAACCGAACTACCGCCATGCGCTGGGCGCGGCTGTTGCGCAGGGCCGGTCACCGGGTCCGGGTTGCGACCGATTATGATGGCGGGGCGGTTGATCTACTGCTGGCCCTGCATGCGCGGCACAGCGCGGCGGCAGTACATCGTTATCGGGTCGCTGTGCCAATGGGGCCGCTGGTGATTGGCCTGGGCGGGACCGACGTCAATACGTTCTTGAAATCCGAGCCGGAACGAACTTATGGCGCGATGCAGATGGCGGATGCGTTGATCTGTCTGCATGACCTGATCGACGAGGCACTGCCGCCCACCTTTCACAACAAGTTGCACGTGGTACGGCAATCTGCCTTGCCGTTGCCGTCTCCCCGACGGGTGTCCAGGCAGCATGTCGATATTTGTGTAATTGGTCATCTGCGTGATGAGAAAGACCCATTTCGAGCCGCTCTGGCAGCCCGGCATTTGCCCGCCGACTCCAGAGTGCGGGTTATTCATTTCGGCAAGGCGACGACCGCCGAATACGCAGACCGGGCAACCGCCGAAATGGCCCGAAACCCGCGTTATTTCTGGCGCGGGGAAAGGCCGGGTTGGCGCGTACGCCGGGAATTTTCCAAGACCCATGCCATGGTGATCAGTTCCCTACAGGAGGGCGGCGCCAATGTCGTTTCAGAAGCGCTTGTCGCCGGGGTGCCGATCATCGCCAGTGACATTGCCGGCAATATCGGACTGCTGGGCCGGGACTACCCCGGCTATTTCGCCGTTGGTGATGAAGGCGCATTGGCCAAATTACTGCACCGGACCGAGACGGAGCCAGCGTTCCTAAATTCACTGATGCAGCATGGGCAGAAGCTTGCGCCTTTATTCGCGCCGGACCGGGAACAGGCCAGCCTGAACCAAATCGTCAACCGGATCGTCAACCAGGTTACGCAACTAAGGTAATCGGCTCCAGGTGGTCAGTTCCCGCGCTGACCCTGCCGACGATGGAGGCTTGCTCATAGCCTAATTCATGCAATGCCTGGAGGCATGCTTCCGCCCGTTCTGGCCGAAGGCTGGCCAATAGGCCACCGGATGTCTGGGGATCAAACATCAGGGGATAGCGTTCGTGATCCCGCACCGTGTCCATGTTGCGGATGGCGCGGCGCAGGCGAACGTTGGCTGGCTGCAAGGAACTGAGTATACCCAGACGCACCGTGTCCAGGGCGCCATCCATAATGGGCAGAGCAGCCATATCAATTTCCACATCCACGTTGGAGGCCTTGGTCATTTCCACGGTATGTCCCAGCAGACCAAACCCGGTCACGTCGGTGCAGGCACTGGCACCGTGACTGAATAGACAAATCGCGGCCTTGCGATTCGACTGAACCATGGATTTCAACGCGTTTTGGATCCAACGGCCCTTAGCCTTTTGCTGCATATCGGCGGCAAATAATGTGCCGGTGCCCAGTGGTTTCGTCAGGATTAGGACATCGCCTGGCGCCATGCCGCCCTTGCGCAGAATGCTTTGACGATCCGCCAGGCCGTTGACAGAAAAACCCAACGCCAGTTCCGGTCCCTCGCTGGTATGGCCGCCAACCAGGGTCGCGCCTGCATCGTTCAGCACTTCCATGGCGCCCGTCATCATTTCCCTGAGCGAAGCCTCGACCTTAGCTTCCAAGCCATAGGGCACCGTGGCGATGGCCAGGGCCGATTGCGCCTCTGCCCCCATGGCGAAAATATCGCTGAGGGCGTGGTTGGCGGCGACCTGGCCGAAAACATAAGCATCGTCGATAAAGGCCCGGAAATAATCCACCGTATGGACCATCACCTTGCCATCGGGGATTTGCACCACGGCTGCGTCATCGGGCGCGTGCAGGCCCACCAGGACATCTTCGTTGGCAACCGGTTCCAACTCGGATAGGGCGCGGTTCAGAATATCCGCACCGACCTTGGCACCGCAACCGCCGCACCGCATCGCGATGGCCGAAATGTCGCTCAACGTGGCTTTGTCGGCCAGGCCAGGGTTGAGGGTCGCTGCGGCTTCTTCGGCCATTTCGGGTAGTTCATTGAACTTGCGCATAAACCGTTGATCAATCCAATCCTTCCATTTCCAAACCCAGCGTCCTTCCGCCGTCCAACCCCATTTCGCCGCGACCGCGTTTTTATTGCCCGTGGTAATCAGGACCAAAAATTTCTTCTGCGGCGAAAACGGCCGTGTCGTCTGGCCGATCAAGGCCCGCCGCAAATTATCATTCAATGGCGCGCCCTGTCGCACCGCGAATACGCCCGCCTTGGGGCGGGGGTGATTGATCACGGCGGCAATGTCACCGACGGCAAAGATGTCGTCATGTGACGTGGACTGCAGCGTATCCTTAACTTGGATAAAACCCTCGTCATCGACATCCAGTCCGGATTCGCCCAGCCATGACGGTGCGCCGGCAGCCGTGACCCAGAGAATTTCGTCCAACGCAATGGTTTTGCCTCCCGCAATTGACAGCAAACCCGGCGCGATCTCCGCCACGGCAGCGCCATTGTGCAGATGTATATCCCGTGACTCTATGTGGCGCGCAAACCGCCGCCGTACGCCCGATCCAAAATCCGGCAGGATGGGATCTGACCGGGACACCAGGTGAAATTCCAAGCCGTCGTCACTTTGCCCCTGTTCCGCCAGTAGATTGCCCAGGCGATATTGCACCGCCAACAATAACTCCATACCACCTGCGCCGGCGCCAACCACACCAATGCGATGGTGACCCGGGCTGCTCAGGACCCGATCGACCAGGCGTTGCCACCGGTTGATAAAGTTATTGATCGGCTTTACCGGAGTCGTATTTTCCGCGGCACCTTCGGTATCGTCAAAACTCGGCGTAGAACCGATGTTGATCGACAACACGTCATAGGGCACCGCCGGACGGCCCTGGCAGATCACCTGTTTGTTTACCGTGTCAATTTTGTTTGCTGTGTCGTGGTACAACCGGGCCCCGGCGAACTGGCACAAGGGCCGCAAATCAATGTGTACTTCGTCAAAATCATAATGACCCGCAACATATCCCGGCAACATGCCCGAATAGGGCGTATGCACGTCGCGAGCAATGACGGTCAGGCGCACGCCGGGCAGCGGCTTCATCGCGAATTTCTTTAAGACGATGACGTGGCTATGTCCGCCGCCCACTAATACCAGATCTTTTACGACCGCGTCCGAACTTGATTTCATAAGCTATACTGTCCCACTGGTTCCTAGCAGGCTGCTGAAAAAGTCAGCAACGTTTTGATTTTGCTTGCCTGATTTGTCGGCGGCAAGGTTGAAGTTGGGTTTGTTGTGCTGTTTGCCTTGTTGCGGCGGGGTGTTTTTTGCATTTCCGCTGTCACAAGACACACTTCGGCCTTAGTCATGGCGGCGCTTCCAGCAGTTTCGGCAGGCGGATCGGGTTGAAGGCGGCCAGTGCCAGGGTGAACTGAGCATCGACCCGCACACGGCCCCGGAACTTGCTCTGCCTGAGGCCGGCGCTCTGCTTTACCCAACCAAAGATTTCTTCGATGCGTTTGCGGATACGTTGGCTGATCTGATAGCCCGGGTGCCGGGTGGTGCGGCCATTGATCCTGGTCTTGCGCCGCTTGCCGGTTTTGCTGAGATGATCCTGTACGGCAAGGTGCGACGTGACCTGGCGGGCCCGCAGCTCGTCGACAAAGTCCGCGACATCATAGCCCTTGTCGCCAGCCAAGGTGATCCGTCGTGGCAAGGCCGACTTGCCGGTCCTGCCGCCGGCCCTGTCGCTGACCTTGCCTCTCGGGGCGCGGTGCTTGTCGATCATCTCCAGCGCCGCCTCGCGTTCCGCCGTCCCCGAGGCCAGCGTGAGGGCGCCGCCAACCACCAGCCCGTGTCTGTTCTCCATCAAGGCATGACCCATGTAACAAAGCCGGCTTTCCTTGCCATTGCCCTTGCGATGCAGCCGGGCGTCCGGGTCGGTCAGGCTGGCATGGCTTTCATTGGAGCGCCTCTGGCCATGAAAGTCCCGCTCTTGGTTGCGACCGCCGTGGTGATCGTCTTGGGGGCCGCCGTCTTCATTTCCCCCATCGATATCGTCGCCACCCTGATCCTTGGGCCGGAATGACTTCATCGAGGCCCAGGCATCGATCAACGTACCATCAACACTGAAGTGATCCCGGCTCAACAATCGGGAAACCCGCTTATGGGTGATGATGCCGCTCAAGACCTTGGCGGCAATCTCCGCCTCCAGCAAACGGTCCCGGTTCTTGCAAAAAGTGGAGGCATCCCAGACCCCGTCATCAATCCCCAAGCCTACAAACCAGCGGTAGAGAAGATTGAAGTCCAGTTGATCCATCAACGGGCGTTCGGAACGGATCGAATAGAAGGCCTGCAATAGCAAGGCGCGAAGCAGCTTCTCAGGCGCAATCGAAGACCGACCCTGAGCCGAATAAACCGACGAGAATTCACCCGAAAGATCAGACAGGACATCATTCACGATGGCCCGGATCAAACGCAGCGGATGCCTCTTGGGAACGCGCTCATCAAGATCCACATAACTGAAAAAACTGCCGCTCTTGCCGTCAGAACCACGCATCGCCAATCTCCAAACGATTCAATAATCCATTGAATCATAAATCAGAGACTATGAGGCGGGTTTTTTAGCAGCCTGCTAGGCTTGTCCTGCCTGGGTGCTCAAACGCAATCGGCTGCGAATATGCCGTGACAGAGCATCCACCGCCACGTTAAAAAAAACCATAATCCCGATTAGAAACATCACCCGATCCAGACGGATGTCAGCCAATGCGCTGTCCACGTAGAAGCCAAAGGTCGCGATGCCCAAAATGCCCAGGATGGCGGTCTCTCGCATGATGACTTCCCAACGGTAAAACAGGAATGCCAAGAACTGGCCATAGACCCTCGGCAATATTTCAAAGCCATAGAGGTTCAGGCCACGCGGGCTGTCGGAACGCAGGCGAATTTCGTCACTGAACCGCCCGACCAGATGGCCAATGATGGCGCCGTTGTGCAGCGACAATGCAACAATAGCCGGCAACATGGACGGCCCCCAAAGTTGTAGAAAAATGTAGGCGAGTATGAATTCCGGGGTCGAGCGTAGGACAACCAGAAAGACATGCCCGATCAAGCGCGGCACACGGCCAAAAAACTTTTTAGAAATCAATGGAAACAGCATAAGAGCAAGAACACCGGTAACGACCAGTGCGATTTGGGTCAACAACAAGGTGGCGACCATGCCCGGCAAGGCCTGATCAAACAGCAGCATCCCGGCCCAGTCTTTCGTGTTTTCCCATGTCTCGACCGCCGTGATACTGCCGCTTCGCAATGGCGCGGGTACGATATCCACGGTCAAGAACCGCACAATATTGGCCATATCGATCGCCGCCCCGCCACCCAACAGAAATGGCGCCACCAAAACATACAGTCCGACCAATTTTGGCCGCATCCAGAACCGTAAGGTTGCGATGAGAATATAGAAAATAATCAATAGTGCAGCAGCTTCGGAATAATTGCCCTCACTGAAGGCTGTCTCCAGGTAAAATCCCAGAGTGGGCAATCCCACAAATCCCAGCACCGTGCTGGATCGCAAACCGCATTCAAAACGGTAGGAGGTGTAGTTCTTGATATGCACCCAAACATCAGGCAAATGGGCATAAAAGAAGCCTGAGATTATTCCCGTGCCATAAGGCAACGCCGCCAATGCGGGCAGTTCGGCTTCTTCAAGGGTTTCCGCGTAGACCTTGGCACAAATCCCGGCGTAGGGGATCGCAATGGCCAGCACACCGGTCAACGGTGTCAGGCCCAGCATTTGCAAAAAGATCAGCGCCCAAAACAATTCATGGATGGCCCGGACGCCAGCACAACCCCATCGGATCGGACCGATATGAAAGACCTGGGCCAACAGAAAACCACCGACAGCGCCCAATGCGACGCCGCAGAGGGCGAATGCAATGGTCTGGATAATCACCATGACAATGTCGGTGACGGCCGTAAAATCCGGCGTCGCCACGCCCCAGGCCATTCGTTCCATTTCCGACCAGGGATCCAGCGTGGTGATGGAAATATCCGCAAAAACCAGACTGATCAATGCTATCACTACAAAAGCCATACTTGTTTTGACCACGGGCGAATAGCGGGGCGTTGACGGTGTGGTAAAGGCTCGCGGTTCGGACATGCTTATTGCCGATATAGAAAATCAAGCCCGGACCGGGTCAATTCGGCGGCGGGAGCATCCAAGGCGATACCGCCGTCCTTGATGCCTATGATCCGCGTCGAAAACTCCAACGCCAGATCGATGTCATGCATGGCCAGAACGACGGTCGGAAAAGTTTCCGCCAATGCGGCCAGAATGACGCGGGATTGATGGTTGTCCGCCGCTGACACCGGTTCGTCACCCAGCACAGCATCGCCGCCCTGCAAAATGGCTCGGGCGATGGCCGTACGCTGTTGCTGGCCACCGGACAACTCGCCTGCCGGTTCAAACAGTTTGTCGCCCAATCCCAGACGTTCGACAATGGGACGAATGCGGACGATTTCCGATTTTCGCGGCCATACCAGGTTCAAAATATTATAGGCGGCGCCGTGGCGGTGCAGGCTGCCCATGTAAACATTGTGAAAGACACTGAGGCTGCGCACCAATCCTGGTTGTTGTGGGATCAGCGCCGTATTGCCGCCATGGCGATCCTGCAATACAGACAGCAGAGTAGATTTGCCCGCCCCGCTTTCACCAATAAGGGCAACACGTTCCCCTTTGGAAATTTCAATGGAAATGCCGTGCAGTACGGCGCCTCCATCGTAACCCAGGTTCTCGTTGGATAGTTTGAAAAGCACCGTCAGCTGATTAAATCGATCAGTTTCGCGACATCTAATATTAGCTTGTAGTCGCTGTTCGATGCCGGAATAAAGCTCTTGCGCGGGAAAGATGCCAGCAACTCCGGTCTCGTCATATTCAGCAATGCCTCACGGACCTTGCTTTTAAATCCGGCCTTCCAGCGCTTGTCCACATCACCCCGTATGGTCCATTGATAGTCAGGGTAGGGTGGCGTTTTCCAAATAATCGAGACCCTGGCCGGATCGATCTTGCCGGCCTTTATTTCATTTTCCCAAACTTTAAAGTTCACGGCACCGACCTGGTATGCACCCGATTGCACCAATGCAATGGTCTTGGAATGGTTGCCGCTGAAACCGAACTTGGTGAATACCTTTTTTGGTCCCGCCTTAAAATGCTGCCGCACATGATATTCCGGCATCAGGCGACCGGAGGTAGACCCTTTCGACCCGAATGTAAATGTCTTGCCCGCAATGCCATCGGGAAACTTATCGGACGGTTTCAGGCCCGTACTGGCATGGGCTATGAAATATGTTTCGAAAGCCTGATCCTCGAAACCCTGAGCAATCGCTTCCGAACCCGGAACCAGGTGCCGGGCCCGCGCGCCGGACAGGCCGCCAAACCAGGCCAGTTGCACCTGATTGTTGCGAAATGCAGTTACGGCCGCCGCGTATGATTTCACCGGAATATATTTCGTTTCAACACCCAGCGACCGGGAAAGGTATTTAGCGACTTTATCAAACCGCTCACGAAGCCGGGTTTCGTTCTCATCAGGAATGGCGGTAAAGACAAACGTCTCGGCCAGGGCAAGCGGTGCCGAAACCATGCTTATTGAGAACGTCATTGCAATAGCCAAGAATAGTTTCTGCAGATATTTCACGAACAATGTCTCCAAACCGTAGATGTTCATATGTGTGGATTATCTCGAAAGGGGTGGCGCAGTGAAACACAAACTATCAGGCAATTTGGATAAATCTATCGTGTTATCCACCAGCAAGTTAAGCCAAAACTGGGCAAAGGCAATCATCAGACGATGGCAGCTGAAGGTATTCTACATCCGACCTTGCACTGCGGTTACGCCAAACCATGTCCAAATGATTCTGTGGTGCCGCTGCCCGCGCGATACCTTGATCGTACCAATGATCGGGCCAATTACGAACATATTTTGTCCGGCCCATTTTGAACCAATTGATGACGGATGATACAGCTGGATCTAAGAGTCCGTCCCGAAAGTTTATGAAGGAACACAATAGCGCACGAGCCTTCGCAGCATAAGCCTGATGGAAGCGAGACGGATGAAGGCAAGAGCTGTGCGGTTGAGATTTTCGAAATCTTTGCTCAATCGCCGGCAGCGGTTGATCCAGGCGATGGTACGCCCCACAACCCAGCGTCTGGTCAGGACTTCGAAGCCTTTTTGATCCTTGGGTTTCTTGACCA
>JAPYUH010000134.1:8913-10950 GCA_029936195.1 Alphaproteobacteria bacterium | reverse complement strand
GCATCATCGACATGTTCGACGGCCGCAACGAAGAGATGGTCGCCGCCGCCCGGGTTCGCTGGCGGGGATACCTGGATCAGGGGTTTGCATTGACCTACTGGCAGCAGACGGAAAGCGGCGGATGGGAGAAGAAGGCGTAATTATTTCAAATAGTTACAATCGGGACATTTTTTTTAACACTCAGCGCTTACCATACACTCAGCATCGTATGGGCGTGGTTTTACACGTAATTTGGGGTGTCGAGGACGAAGGATTTACTGAAGAATGGGGACGTACATGGTGTGGGCGGATGGGGGGTACGTTCGATCCCATCGCGGGCGCGGGCCATTTCCTTCAAAGCAGTCACGGACCAACGGTTGCACGGACAATACTCCAACGCGCCAAACCGGATTGCTGACCCGCCCGGGCGAATGCCCGCTCGGCTCAACGGTTGTCGGACAACGGTTGGCTAACCTATAGCGCTTGCAATCCAGCACTGTCATCCGCCATGGCGCCTGTACGCCAAAGAACCAGTACATTGTGCCTTGTCTGTTCAGCAATCCACAAAATTGCTGGGGAAGCAAAGTTATGGGCTCGCGGGATCGTCCATGGCAGTCTGATGACAGGGCGCATGCCAACTGGGCATCTTAGGGAGAGAGCAATATGAGTTCTTATGCCATTGACGACGACTTCAAGGATGTCCTTGGTCAGCTGCCGACCCGATCGGATTTCTCCACTGTCGGGAAGATCCGGAAAGTCCGCGCCTTGCGGGCCGAAATGGCCGGCGCCATCAAGGATCGCGACGACATCGAGAAAGAAGACCGCACCATACCGGGGCCGCAAGGGGCGCCCGATGTGGCCATTCGAATCTATCGACCGGCCAGAATAGGGAGCGATGCGGAAGGTGGCGCGGAGGCAGCGGCCGAGACGACGTCACGCGCCTGTGTCTTTGAAATCCATGGCGGCGGCTTCCTCTTTGGCAGCATTGATCAGATGGATCCGTGGTGCCAGCGTATCGCCGCCGATGTGGGATGCGTGGTGGTTTCCGTCGAATACCGGCTGGCGCCCGAGAACCCCTTTCCCGCCGGCCTTGAAGATTGTTACACGGCGCTATGTTGGACCGCCGCCCAGGCGGCCGAACTGGGCATCGACCCGGGACGCATCGCCATCGCCGGCCACAGCGCGGGCGGCGGTCTGGCGGCGGCGACGGCGTTGCTGGCGCGGGACCGGGGCGCCCCGGCGCTGTGTTTCCAACTGCTGGAAATTCCCGAACTGGATGATCGCCTGGAAACACCGTCGGCCAAGGCCTTTACCGATACGCCCCTGTGGAACCGCCCCAATGCCGAGTGGAGCTGGCGCCACTATCTTGGCCCCGATCACACGGGCGAGGTCTCGCCCTATGCCGCGCCGGCCCGCGCCACGGATCTCTCCAACCTGCCGCCGGCCTACATCTCCACCATGGAGTTCGATCCCCTGCGCGACGAAGGCATTCTCTATGCCATGCGGCTGCTGGAAGCCGGCGTCTCGGTGGAGCTGCACTCGTATGCCGGAACATTCCACGGCTCGACCCAATTCCCGGGTGCCGAGGCCTCCCGGCGTAATCTCGCCGAGACCATCACACTGCTAAAGCGCAGGCTTGGCGCCCGGGACTGATCCATGCCGCGCCATGGTCATAGACCGGCGGCAGGCCGTTAGATTTTATGCGCCCGCAGAAAGCTATCTATGTGGCGCACGGCCAGGGCAATGCGCTCTTCGGGGTCCTTCCACGGGTACAGGCTGACTTGGGCGTTCGGCGCCAGCAGCGCCGATTCCATGGCCACTTCATAGGGGTGGGCCGGGATATCGTCCGGCAGGACCAGGATGGGGGTTTGGCAGCCGCGCGCGAAATCGCGGCTCACGGTGAAGACGAAGTCCGGGTTGGAGCGGTACATCTTGTTTAGGAAGTCTTCGGCCATATCCATTTCGATGTCGGGCCGTCCGGCGCACAATTGCAGGGCCCAATCGTCGATATTTTTCTGATAGAAAATATCGGGCATGTCCGGCCGAACGCCGCTGGGC
>JAPYUH010000134.1:1771-8813 GCA_029936195.1 Alphaproteobacteria bacterium | reverse complement strand
GCTGGGCCGTTATTGTAATATGGCATGGCGCGTCTCCTTTTCCGGTAGGATACCATGCCTGCGTTTGGGCGCGTCGGCTTAGATCTTGAAGGGAATAAATTTGTCAAAACAGCGTCGAACGCGTAACCGCGGCATCGGGGCATCGGTGGCCAGGGTGGAAGATCATCGATTGCTGACCGGCCAGGGACAATTTACCGCCGACATGGTCTCCGGCACCTTTCACCACGCCGCCATCACCCGCTCCCCCCATCCGCATGCGGAAATCCGCTCGATTGATATCACCCTCGCCATGGCGGTGCCCGGCGTCCTTTCCGTTCTAACGGGCGCCGACGCCGCCGCCGACGGCTTGGGGCCCATGCCCCATAATCCCGATTGGGTCGGACCACCCGACGCCACCCTGCGCTTGCCGCCTGGGTTCGATGTCTACGTCACGGAACAAACCGTCCTGCCCCTTGATACCGTGCGCTATGTGGGCGAGGCGGTGGCCATGGTGGTGGCCGAGACGGCGGCGGCGGCGTCCCAGGGGGCTGAACTGGTTGACGTCGATTACCAGGTCCTGCCGTCCGTCGTTCACGCCCGCGATGCCATGGCACCCCATGCGCCCAGGATTTGGCCGGACTGCCCCGAAAACCTCGCCCTCACTTGCGAGGTTGGTGACCGCCAGGCGACCGAACGGGCCTTCGCCACGGCGGCGCATGTGGTCAGCCTTGATGCTTGGGTGCACCGGGTCACGGGCAGCCCGCTGGAGCCGCGCGCGGTGATCGGCGAATACGATGCCGCCAACGGCTGCTACACACTGCGCACCGCGTCCGGCGCCGGGGTCGTTCGGTCCCGCCAGCGGTTGGCAACCACCCTGGGCGTTCGGGAGGCGCAATGCCGCGCCGTATTCGGTGACATGGGCGGCAATTTCGGTACCCGCAACGCCTTTTACCCGGAATACGCCCTGATGCCCTGGGCGGCGCGGCGGCTGGGCCGTCCGGTCAAATGGACCGCCACCCGTCAGGAATGTTTTCTATCCGACTATCAGGCCCGGGACCTGGCCTCGAACGCCGAACTGGCCCTGGACAAGGCGGGTAATTTCCTCGCCCTTCGCGGCGTCAACACCATGAACCTTGGCGCCTATACGGTATTTTTCTGGCCCCTGCGCAAGGGGCTGTCCATGATGCAGAGCGTCTACAATATTCCCAGCGTCTACTTTCGAGGCCATGCGGTGTTGACCAACACGGCGCCAACAGCCGTGTATCGCAGCGCCGGGCGGCCCGAAGCCATCTATATGATCGAACGCCTGATCGACCTGGCGGCGTCGGCCCATGGCTTTGACCGGGTGGCGCTTCGCCGCCGCAATCTGATCCCCGCCGATGCCATGCCCTATACCAATGCCGTTGGCGCCACCTATGACAGCGGTGATTATGCCGGCGCCATGGACAAGGCGTTGGCGGCGGCGGACTGGTCCGGCTTTCCAGGCCGGCGGGCGGCGTCCGCCGCGCGCGGCCTGTGCCGGGGCATCGGTGTCGCGAACTATATCGAGATTACCTCGGGCATACCCAGAGAACGGGCCGAACTGACGGTCCGCGATGATGGCTGCGTCGAACTTGTGGTCGGCACCATGAGCAGCGGCCAGGGCCACGAAACTTCATTCCCACAATTGATCAGCGAATGGCTCCAGATCCCGTTCGAAAAGGTGCGGTTTGTGGCCAACGACAGTGACCGCGTTTCGGTTGGCGGCGGCTCGCACTCCGGCCGCTCCATGCGCCTGGTCAGCATCGCCGCTCGGCAGGCGGTCGCGGAATTGATCGCCAGGGGCAAGACAATCGCGGCCCATGTCCTGCAGGCGCCCAAGGATGAAATTGTTTACGCGGACGGCGCCTTCACCATACCGGGCGGCGGCGGTCTGGATCTGTGGCAGGCGGCAAGGGCGGCGCAGGCGGCGGCGGGCCTCGATACCCTTCCAAACGATCCGCGCGTCGGACTTGCGGGCGTCGGAGATATCACCAACCGGGCCGGCGGCTATCCTTATGGCGCCCATGTCTGCGAGGTTGAGGTCGACCCCGAGACCGGCCAGGTGGAGATCGCCGCCTGGACCGGCGTCGACGACGTCGGCCTGGCCGTCAATCCGCTGATCCTGCATGGCCAGGCCCATGGTGCCGTGGCCCAGGGCGTCGGCCAGGCATTGCTGGAGGAAATCCACTATGGTCCCGACAGCGCGCAACTATTGACCGGCTCGTTCATGGATTATGCCATGCCCCGCGCCGATACCTTGCCCTTCATCAAGACCATCATTTCGGAAGTCCCGGCCAGCTCCCACCCCCATGGTATTCGGCCGGGCGGTGAAGGCGGCACGACGCCGGCCCTGGGCCTGGTGATCAACGCCATCGTTGATGCCTTGTCTGACTTCGGCGTCACCCACGTCGACATGCCGGCGACACCGGACCGGGTGTGGCGTGTGATCCAAGCGGCCAAGAATTAATATCAAGAATCAGTTGCAGGTTGTTTTCAGAAAACTGTAATATTTACATAAGAATTCGATCCAGACCCATCATGGGGCGGAAATTATGGGCGATATGGTCATGTATGGCGACCTCGCGCTGCCGCTGCGGGACATCGGCAGTATCATGGGCGACGTCATTGGTGGCGGCATCCGTGCCGGTAAGCATGGCAATGGCGCGCAGCAGTATTTTGCGATGACCCAGGGCGACGACCCCTAATTTTTCAAGATCATCTTCGTCAAGATCGGGCAGCAAATCCATATCGACGGCGTTGGATCGGAACGCGTCCGCGTATTGGTCCAGATCAAGGGCTTGCAGCCAAAGTTCAATACCACTTGCCACGCTGTATCCTCCCAAAGTTAAGTTAGCACGAATATTGGATTTTCCAATCCATCGCCGGTAAGCTTTGGGGTTGGGAGGATCGTTATGGAATGCGGTCTGTACGCCATGGCGGCAGTCAATAGCCGTGCAAACATCGAGCCTGGGCCATGGCGCTAGCGGAACAGAATGAACTGGACGGCAGGGGCCGGGTGGCGCTGTTGGCAACCAGCGTGCTGGTGATCTTCCTGCTTGCCATGACCATCACCATCGCCAACGTCTCGTTGCCGCAGATCCAGGGCTCATTGTCGGCCACCCGTGATCAGGTGGCCTGGGTGGTGACCGCATATCTGGTGGCCAACGCGGTGGGCCTGCCGGCGACCGGCTGGCTGCATGACCGCTTCGGCTCCCACCTCCTGATCATCCTTGGCACCGTCGGCTTCTCCATCGCCACCCTGTTATGCGCCCTGGCCCCGAACCTGGAGACCCTTGTATTCCTGCGCGCCATGCAAGGCCTGCTGGGCGCGCCCCTGACGCCATTGACCATGTCCCTGGTCATGGCCTCGTACCCGCGCAGCCAGCATGGGGTAGTCTCCTCGATCTTCGGCATCGGCGTCACCATCGGACCGATCATCGCGCCCTGGCTGGGCGGCATCCTGACGGAAGCTTATGGTTGGCGTTCCGTGTTCTATTTCTGCCTGCCGTTCGCGGTCATGGCCTGTCTGGCGGTCTTCCTGGTGATCCCCCGGGACCAGCCCCTGGCCGAGCGGAAATTGGATTTGCGCGGCTTTATCTTTTTCTCCGTCGCCATCGCCTGCTTTCAGTTGATGGTCGACCGGGGCGAGCGCAACGACTGGTTCGACTCCATGGAGATCATGTTGGAATGCCTGGCCGGCGCCGTTTGCCTGTATCTGTTCGTGGTCCACAGCCTGACCTGGCGCCAGCCTTATATCGACCTGCGGATCCTGGCCAACCGGGACCTGGTTGTTGGTTTGTTGTTGGTATTGGCGTTCGGGATGTTGAGTTATTCACCTTTGGTGTTGCTGCCCAACATGCTGTCCAACCTGCGCGGCTACCCGGAGGATACCATCGGCGTCCTGCTGGCGATCCGCGGCCTGGGCATGACCTTGGGCTTCATCGTGTTGTTGTGGGGTTCCCGGTTTGATCCGCGCATCTGGCTGGCGCTGGGATTTGGCGGGCAGATCTGGGCCGGCTGGGAGATGGCGCAGTTCGATATCAACGTGACCTATTCTCAGCTCGCCTGGACCGGCTTCATCTCCGGCCTGGGCATTGGTTTTGTCTGGGTGCCCCTGATCGTGATCACCCTGGGCGCTGTGCCGCCGGCGCAATTCCCCCTGGTTAATTCGCTGTTTCATCTGTTGCGCCTGTTCGGCAGCTCCATCCACATCTCCCTCTCCGTCGCCCTGGCGCTGCGCACCTCGAAGATATCCTTCGCCGAGATTGCCGAACGCGTGCGGTCCGACAGCCCGGCATTCTGGCAGTTGGAGGCCGCCATGCCCGGCATCCAGCAGACCGCCCCCCTGGTGCGCGAAATCGGCCGTCAGGCCCAGATGATCGGCTATCTCAATGCCTTCATGTTCTTTGCCTTGACGGCGGTGGTGGCCCTGCCCCTAATTCTCGCCGTGCGCCCGCCCCGCCCGCAATAATACCAAGGTACCGTGATAGAGACCCATCCATGTTGCCGGGACGGGCTTGGATGGCTAGTCTGGCGTCATGGCACTGACGGATATCATTTCAACGGTGGATCTGGACGACTTGATCGAATTCGACAAGGACGCCCGTCTGGTCCGAAAGAAGATATTTCAATCGGACATCATCGTCTGTGAACTGGTCTGCTACGAACCGGGCCAGTTCACCAAGACCCATGTGCACCCCAATCAGGATGAAATCTTTTTCTGCATGCGGGGCAAGGGCATCATCACGTTCGAGGACCGCGACGACATGGTGATCGAACAAGGCGCCGTGGTCTTTGTGCCCAAGGGTACGGAACATGGCGTCAACACCATCGAAGGCGAGCGCCTGGTCCTGGTCTTCACCAAGGGCCCCGGCCTGCCCAATCCCCGGCGCAACAGGTCGGAGATCTCGGATGGGTAACGTCGAAAGGGTCGACAAGACCCTGCCCCTGAACGACATGATCTACCATGTGCGCAAGGATGCCGAACTGCGCCGGCGCTGGTTGGAGGATCTGGAAAACCTGTGCCTGGAATTCGGTTGTTCCGAGCGGGAATATCAGACGTTGAAAGTGGTGGATATTCGCGGCCTGATGGACATCGGCGTGCATCAATACCTGATTCCCCACATCCTGCGCCTTTTTTACGGCGTCACGGGCATGACCAACAACCATCCCGCCCTGACAGCTTATCGCGATGCCTTCGCCGACGAGGGCCGGCCTGCCTTGAAAGAGCCAAATGGCTAAGGTTGCCGCCGTCATGGCCATGACCCATTCCCCGGGCCTGACCGGCTGGTTCGATGCCGCGCCTCGGGAAGAGCAAGTCATGGCGCTACGGGCGTTCGAAGCCATGCGCGAACACCTGGATGAGCGCGAAATCGATGTCCTGGTGATTGTCGGCAATGATCATTTGCTCAATTGGCCGCTCAGCAATACGCCGGAGTATACCGTTGGTGTTGACGAGACCCATGTGGGCCCGGCGGATTGGTACGATGAATGGTTGGTGCTGGAAAAATTTACCGTCAAGGGCCACGCCCCCCTGGCGCGGCACATCGTCAATCAGGCGGCCCGCCACGGCCTGGCCATGGCCCACAAACGGGACATGCAGTTTGACGATTCCGTCTCCGTGCCCCATGCCCATCTGAATGCCCAGGCCGGGCGCCCGATCATTCCCATCACCCTGAATTGCACCGTGCCGCCGATCCCTGAATTGCGCCGGGCCTACGATGTCGGCCTGATCCTGGGCCAGGTAATCGCAGACCATGGCGGCAATGAACGGGTGGCCGTGATTGGCACCGGCGGGCTGTCCCATGAGCCGGGTGGGCCGCGATATTTTTTCATCGACGAGGAATTCGACCTGTGGTTCCTCGAGATGCTGAAAAAGGGTGACCACGAGACGCTCATGCGGGAATGCACGCTCGAACGCATGGAAGAGGCCGGGTCGGGGGGCACGGCGGAACTGCTGGCCTGGGCCCTGGCGCTGGCCTTTACAAAAGGCCCGGCGGAGGTCTTGGGCTATGCGCCCTCGCATGCCTGGCGTTCGGGCACGGGATTTGTCATTTGGCCGGAGGTAATATGAGCCAGCACCACGAATTAAACGCCGACACCGTACACAAAACCTGGGACAACAGTATCCAACCGCGCCTGACCATTGATGCGGGCGACACGGTCACGTTCGACACCCGGGATGCGGCGGATCTGTACTACAGCCCCGATTCCCGCTCCGAGGATATTGAAAAACGCGGCCCCTTCGTGGGCCATCCCCTGACCGGCCCAGTCTATATCCGCGATGCGGTACCTGACGATGTTCTGGCCATCGAGGTCATGGCAATGGAGTTCGCCTCGCCCTTTGGCTGGACCGCCGTGCGCAAGGGGCGCGGGTTGTTGCCGGAGGCTGATGTGACGGGGCCTTATTTGCAGATCTGGGATATCACGGACGGCACCCACGCGCGCATGCGCCAGCGCAAGGATATCGCCGTCCCGGTGGATCCGTTCGCCGGCATCATGGGCAATGCCCTGGCGCTGGAAGGCGCGCATTCCACCATGCCGCCGCGGGTAACCGGGGGCAACATGGACAACAAGCATCTGACCGCCGGCGCAACCCTGTTTTTGCCCGTGCAGGTGCCGGGCGCGCTGTTCTCCACGGGCGACGCCCATGCCGCCCAGGGCGACGGCGAATGCTGCGTCACGGCGGTGGAGACCTGTTCCAGGATCACTCTGAAATTCGATCTGCTGCATCAGAAAAATTTCGCCGAGCCGCAATTGCGCACCCACGGGCCGCTCTGTACCTCGACCAATGCCGGCTCCTACTACGCCACCACGGCCCAGGGCCCGGACCTGTTCGCCAATTCCCAGCAAGCCATCCGCTACATGATCGAGCATCTGATGGCGGAGCGCGGTTTGAGTTGGGAGGAATCCTATGTCCTGTGCTCGGTTGCGGTGGACCTGAAGATTTCCGAGGTGGTTGACGCACCAAACTGGCTGGTATCCGCATTTCTGCCCGAGTGCGTGTTTGTATAGACCCCCATGATCAAGGATTGATCGAGGA
>JAPYUH010000134.1:0-1671 GCA_029936195.1 Alphaproteobacteria bacterium | reverse complement strand
AGGATTGATCGAGGACGAATAGCCATGATCCCCCTGAAGCCACAGGACCATCTGCCGACCCATGACGTCACCAACATGCCGCCCCATCTTGGCGATCAGGATTTGTGGCAAGGCGATCTGGCTCTGCGCGAAGGCGTGGCGCGGGAAGGTGGCGGTTGGGCGGCGGACAATTTGGCGGCGTTCGGCAAGATCGCCGGCGCGGCGGAAATATTCGAGGCCGCCGACCTGGCCAACAAACATCCCCCGGAGATGAAACCATTTGACCGCTATGGCATGCGCGTCAATCAGGTCGAATTTCATCCCGCCTACCATGACCTCATGGCCGTGGCGATCGAGAACCAGGTCCCCAGCTTCGCCTGGAACAACCCCCAACCGGGCGCCCAGGTAGCGCATGCGGCCCTGACCTACATGTTTAACCAGCCCGAGGGCGGGGTGCTGTGTCCCATGGCCATGACCTATGCGGCCATTTCACCCCTGCGGACCACCCCGGCCGTGGGCGATGACTGGATCCCCCGCCTGCTGTCCACCTCTTACGACCGGCGCGACATCCCCGTGGAGCAAAAAGTGGGCGCCACCATCGGCATGTTCATGACCGAAAAACAGGGCGGCTCCGACGTGCGCACCAACACCACCCGCGCCGTGCCAGACGGCGATGGCTTCCGCTTGACGGGGCATAAGTATTTCTGTTCCGCGCCAATGTCCGATGCCTTTCTGACTCTGGCCTATACGGAGGCCGGGCTATCCTGTTTCCTGGTCCCCCGCTGGATGCCGGACGGGGAACGCAACAACCTGGCTATCCAGCGCTTGAAAGACAAACTGGGCAACCGCTCCAACGCCTCCTCGGAAATGGAATTCCAGGATACCTGGGGCGTGCTGCTCGGCGAAGACGGCCGGGGCATCCGCACCATCATCGATATGGTGAAAGGCACCCGTTATTACTGTTGCTTCTCCTCCGCGGCGCTGATGCGCCAGGGCTTGGTGCAGGCGCTCCACCACACCGCCCACCGCACTGCTTTTCAGAAAAAACTGATCGACCAGCCCCTCATGCGGAATGTCCTAGCCGATTTGGCAATCGAGGCGGAGGCCGCCCTGACCCTGACCCTGCGCATCGGCCGGGCCATGGACGAGGCAGCGGAAAGTGAAGGCGCGGCAGCCCTGGCCCGCATCGGCACGGCGGTGGGCAAATACTGGATCTGCAAGCGGGCGCCGGGCCATACATATGAAGCCATGGAATGCCACGGCGGCCCCGGTTATATCGAAGAGAGCATCATGCCGCGGCTGTATCGCGAGGCGCCGGTCAACAGCATCTGGGAAGGTTCCGGCAATGTCATGTGCCTGGATGTGCTGCGCGCCATGGGCCGCGAGGCGGCAACGGTACCGGCCTTGTTGGCGGAGCTGGAGGCGGCACGGGGCGGCAATCGTCTGCTGGACGCCGCCACGGAAAATCTAAAGGATGAACTGGCCGATCCCGGGAACCTGGAACTGCGCGCCCGGGGCGTCACCGAGTTGATGGCCGTCACCCTGCAAGGCGCTCTGTTGGTACGCCACGCGCCGGCGGCGGTCGCGGATGCCTTCTGCGCGTCCCGCCTGGGAGCACGCTGGACCGGGGCCTATGGTACCCTGCCCAGCGGGGTCGATTTCGACGCCATTATTGACAGGGTAAGGACCTAG
>JAPYUH010000133.1 GCA_029936195.1 Alphaproteobacteria bacterium | reverse complement strand
CAGTTGTCCTCCCAGGATCGGGGCTACTACATCAACGCCTTCAGGGCGGTCAAGAAAAGTGACTGGGCCGGGGCCCACCGCTGGGCCGCCAAGGCCAGGCAGAGCCTGCCGGCCAGAGCCATAAAATGGCTGCATTACCGCGAGCCAGGCAACCGGGCCGGGTTTGCAAAAATATCCGCTTTCGTTGAGGCGAACCCTGATTGGCCCTCCATCCGGCGCCTGATCCGGCGGGCCGAGGAGGCCATGGAGATCAGCCGTATCGACAACAACGAGGCCCTGGCCTGGTTCACCAAACACCGGCCCATATCGGGGCCGGGGCAATTGCGCCTGGCGCAGGCCATGCTGGCGGCGGAATCGAATGCGGGGCTGGCGGCGGACGGCAAACAGTGGCTGCGCCATGCCTGGATCAACAACACCTTCCCTAGGCGGCAGTCAAAAGCCATCTACCGCCGCTATCGAAAAATTTTCAGCCAAGAAGACCATATGACGCGGCTGGATCGTTTGCTCTGGCAAGGACACCGCTACAGTGCCCGGCGGCTTTATACCGTGGTGCCCAATGGCTACCGCAAACTGGCCGAGGCGCGGGAGAGCCTAATGGTGCAAGGTCCCGGCGTGGACAGTAAAATTTCCGCCGTGCCGCGGGAATGGCTGGCCGACAGCGGCCTGGCCTACGAGCGCCTGCGCTGGCGCCGGCGCAAGCGACTCGATGACCGGGCCCGCGAGATCCTGTTGCAACCGCGCACCGACATTGGACCCCGTCCAAAACAATGGTGGCTGGAGCGGCACATCCAGGCCCGCATGGCCCAGCACGAGGGCAAGGCGGCGCTGGCCTACCGCCTGGCCGCCGGGCATCGGCAAACACCAGGCAGCTTTTCCTATGCCCAGGCGGAATTCCTGTCGGGCTGGATCGCGCTGCGCTATTTGCATGATGGCGCCCGGGCCCTGGGTCATTTCGCGGCGTTGTACAAGAATGTACGCTATCCGGTCAGTCTGGCCCGCGCCGCCTATTGGGCCGGGCGCGCCAATCAAGCCCTGGACCGGGGCGGGGACCGCGCCCTGTGGTATAGCGAGGCGGCCCGCTATCCCGCAACCTACTATGGTCAATTGGCGGTTCAGGCCCTCGGCCCCAAGGGCCGTTGGCGCCTGCCGAAAGAACCCGTGCCCACGGTGGCCACGAAACTGCATTTCGACAAGCGCGAACTGGTCCGCTTGAGCCATATGCTGCATGCCCTGAAGCAGCCCGACCACCTGCGTCCCTTCATCCTGTATCTGGCCAAGACAGCTGACAGTCCGCCGAAACGAAAACTGGTGGCCCGTCTGGCCGAGGATTTGAAGCAACCGGACCTGGCGGTGCGGACGGCAAAAATTTCGCTCCGCGCCGGCACCTTGCTGGCCAGGACCGGCTACCCCGTCCTGGCTACCCTGCCGCCCATGAAGATAGAGGCCGCCCTGGCCCACGCCGTGGCCCGTCAGGAAAGCGAATTCGACCCCCGCGCAATCTCGTCCGCCTCTGCGCGGGGCCTGATGCAACTGCTGCCGCGCACGGCACGCAAGGTGGCGAAAAGCCTCGGCCTCCGCTATCGGAAGAGCCGCCTGTTCGAGGGCCATTACAATATGCGCCTGGGCGCGGCCTATCTGGGGCAGTTGATCAAGGCCTATCGCGGCTCCTACATCATGGCCCTCGCGGCCTATAACGCGGGGCCCAACCGGGTGCGGCGCTGGCTGCGGCAAAACGGCGACCCCCGCAAGGGCGCGATAGACCCCATCGATTGGGTCGAGGCCATCCCCATTTCAGAGACCCGGAACTATGTGCAGCGGGTGATGGAGAATTTACAGGTCTACCGCTGGCGCCTGCGGCCGCGTACGGCGAAACTGGCGTTACTTCAGGATCTGCACCGCAACGGCCCACCAACTCAGTGAATGATATAGACTGAATTGATGGCTAAAATTGAATATTAGTTGAGGGAAGGCGCTTCATTGGCAACTGAATTTCAGCATTGCTGGAAGCACTCGACCTTGGCAAATACCACGAGGTATTCGCCGAGAACGAAATTGACATGGCCGCCGCACAATTTCTGACCGACGATGATCTGAAGGAACTCGGTCTGCCCATGGGACAGCGCCGCAAGTTCGCGGCGGCGATCGCGGCACTTGCCCCGTCAGCGTCAAACGCCCTCACCGCTATTGAGAGCCAAGGCGAGCGCCGCCAAGTAACCGCTTTATTCGCCGATATTTTCGGATTTACCCGGATGTCATCCGGCATAGATGCGGAAGAAACCCATGCCATGCTGAACAACTTCTTTGCCGCCGTTGATAACATCGTCCACGGTTACGGCGGCATGGTTGACAAGCATATCGGAGATGCGGTGATGGCCGTCTTCGGGGCGCCCGTAGCCCATACGGACAATCCGGAGCGGGCCCTGCGCGCGGCCGGTGAAATCCATGACGCTGTAGCGCGGTTATCGCCGCCGCTGAAGGTTCATATTGGCGTCGCCTCGGGCCAGGTGGTCGCCAGCTCCACGGGCAGCACGGCGCACACGGAGTATACCGTGACCGGCGACAGCGTAAATCTCGCCGCTCGCATGACCGATCTGGCCGGCCCGGAACAAACCTTGGCCTCGGCCTCGGTACGCCGCGCGGTGGGGGATCGTGGGTGGCCGCTACGCAAGATCTCTCGAACCAATTTGGGAAGCATAGCGCAAATTGCGTTCTTTTGAACGCTACAAGTTGCGCCAACTCATAGAAATAGATCAAATTGTCAGCCGAAAATCGATTTCAATTTTCGGCTGTTTGATCTAATGCGCCTACAGTATGTTCCCGTTGGCTAGATAACCCGCCAGATGGCCGCATAAATCACGGGCATCATCGCCGGCGCCATCGATCAGGGCGGATTTGCGTCGGCGCAGGAACTGCATGCCCAGGAGATACATCCCCGGCGCCTCCGTAACCACGCCGCCGTCGTGCTTGATCTGGCCCTTGCGGTCCAGCAGCTCCAGCTCCAACCAGGAATAGTCGGGCCGGTACCCGGTGGCCCAGATCACCGTCTTGATTTCGCCGCTGGTCAGGTCCAAGCCCAGCGGCGGCGCGTCTTCAACCCCGGTGGCTTCGAGGCGGTGGGAGGGATCAACTTCGCCGTCCATGCCGCTCTCCTCCGCCCATTCGTCAAAAGTCTTGAGCAGCCGGTTCATCTTCAGATCCGACATATTGCACATATTGCGCAGGGAACCGGCGAACTGCGCCTTGCCATCGTGGATGCCGGCGAAGCGGCCCACCAGCTTCACCCCGATGGCCGACAAGGCGTTGATATCCAGGGTCTTGCGCTCGTCACTGCCCGTGAGCTGGAATGAAGGCACCCGGCGCACCCTGACGATATCTTCAATTTCACTATAGAGTTCGTCGTGCAGGCCGGAGGCATCCATCCACCATTCAATATCCCGCCCGCGATAAACCCGCGGCACCCGGATATGTGCTCCCACCGACAAGGTCACCGGCCGGCCGGAGCGATGGATCTCGTCCGCCAATTGGGTTCCCGTGGCCGCCGCGCCAACGACAAGGACCCCGCCCTCGGCCAGCTGGTCGGGGTTGCGGTAGTTGTTGGGCGTCAATTGCGCAATCCCGGACGGCACGGCATCGGCAATTTTCGGGATAGTCGGAATATTGCAGGCCCCGGTCGCCAGCACCACGGTGCGGCAGTGCCAATCGCCCTGATCGGTTCCAACCTGATAGCCGTTGTCATTGCAGCGCAACGAGGTCACGGCCGTCTCGGTTTGCACCGGCGCCTCGATCACCTGGGCGTATTTGTCCAGAAAGGCAATAGTCTCGGGCATGTTGCGGTAGCCGTCGGGATCGTCGCCTTCGTAACCGAAATCAGGCAGCCTGCTCTGCCAATTGGGCGTCAGCAGGCGAAGCGAGTCCCAGCGTTCCGTGCGCCAGGAATTAGCCACCGCGCCGCGTTCGAGCAGGACATGGTCGATGGCGCGCGCGGACAGGCAGCGGCTCATGGCGAGCCCCGCCTGCCCGGCCCCGATAATAACGGTCGTGGCTGTTGGAACGGTACTTACTCCTTAAACATCAAGCGTCGGCGAGGTGGAACTCTATTCCACCACGACGGTGATGTTGGTCGGATTGGAGACCACGTCGTAAACGGCGGAACGTTTTTGCGACTGGGCCACCAACGCCTCGATATCTTCGCGATCGGCGTCGGCGTCGATCTTGTAGCTAACCTTGATGCCATCGAAACCATTGCGGATATCAGCATCCATGCCGAGAATGCCCCGGACGTCCATGCCGCCTTCCAGCGTCGCCTCGACCGAGTTCAATTGGATTTCACGATGTTGCGCCACGGCGGCAATGCCCGCCGTCAAGCAACTGGCCAGACCCACCAGGACATATTCAATCGGCGTGGCGCCATTATCGGCGGCGGCAAAAAGTTCCGGATGATCGGCATCGAAGGTAAATTCCCGCTTATGGCTCTGCTCTTCACCAAAGCCGAAGTAGCCTTCGACGGATGAATGGCTGTGGGTGCCGTCCTTCCATTCGCATTTGGCCCGCCAGGTAAAAGCACCCGCCTGCGGCGCCCCTTCAAGAACCTCACGCGCCCCAAGCAAAGCCTCTACATTCACACCATTTTTTACTTCACTCATTCTTATTGCTCCCTATCTTGCAATGGGCTTTAGATGTCGGGCGGATTGCATGGAAATTCAAGCAACCTGCCCAGCAGTTCCTTGGGGCCGCGATGAATATGCCCCTATATTTCATCTGATAGAACTCCTTAGCCTAGGATACGCTGTCGTTTAGTCAAGGCGCTTTTGCCATTACCGGCGGTTATGTGGCCCGGTATGACGCGAATGTTATGCATTCCAAGCGCGGCGCAAAGCCGGTAACATGAATGTGGATTTCATGAATTTTCATCGCCGCCGCAAAAGGACATTCCAAACATGATCGGTTACACCACTCTCGGAACCAACGACCTTGAAGCCGCCACCACTTTCTACGATGCTCTGTTTGCCGACATGGGTTACAAGAAGATAATCCCCAATGAGCGGTTGGTCCTATGGTCCAGCAAGGCCGGCGCGGCCATGCTGGGTGTGATCAAACCATTTGACGGTGAGACCGCGACGGTCGGCAACGGCACCATGGTCGCGATCATGGTCGACAGCCCCGAAACCGTTGCCAAACTGCACGCCAAGGCCCTGTCCCTGGGCGCTGCGGATGAAGGCGAAGTGGGCATCAGGGGCGGCAACTTGACGTTCGGCTATGTGCGCGACCCGGACGGCAACAAATTGGCCTTCTATGCCAGCGCCTAGGACCCAAGGGGAACGGTAATGAATTCGACAGCTTCGATTTCGGATGACGCGGTAATTGATGTTGCGCCGCTGACCCTGCACATTGGCGCGGAAATTTCCGGCGTTGATCTCCAACAACCCCTGACGCCAAGCGCGCGCCGGGAAATCCGCGCCGCCCTGTTGCAATGGAAAGTGATATTCTTCCGCGATCAGAATCTGGATCATGCGGGCCAGGTCGCCCTGGCCAGGCAGTTGGGGGAGCCGACCATCGGCCATGCGGTGTTTGGCCACGTTGACGGTTATCCGGAGGTTTATTCCGTTGCCAAGAACCGCACCGCCAACAGCCACCGCACGGAACGTCTGACCACGCCGTGGGCCGGCTGGCACACGGATATTACCGCCGCCATCAACCCGCCCATGGCCTCCATCCTGCGCGGCGTGACCATCCCCCCCCAGGGCGGCGATACCATGTGGACCAATCTGGCGGTCGCTTACGAGGCTCTTTCCGCGCCCATGAAAGCCTTCGTCGAGGGTCTGCGCGGCATACACGCTTTTGCCCCGCCGGCCGGTGCCGCGCCCATTGGTGTCTATCAGGACAGCGTCAAGAACCGGACCTTGAAAAGTGAACACCCCCTGGTCACCGTGCATCCCGAGACCGGGGAGCGCGTACTGTATCTCAGCCCCTCGTTCCTGAAATCCATCGTCGGCCTCAGCCCGCGGGAAAGCCAGCGCATGCTGGAGCTGTTGTGGGAGCACATCGTGCGCCCGGAATTCACCCTGCGTTTCAAATGGAATGCCGGCGACATCGCCATTTGGGACAACCGCGCCACGTCCCATCTTGCACCCACCGACATTTTCGCCACCGACCATGACCGCCAGCTCTATCGGGTTACCTTGGTCGGCGAGGTTCCCAAGGGCGTGGACGGCCAGCCTTCGACTTCCCTGGAAGGCGCGCCAATCCTGTCCGCGGCGGAAGAGCTGGCCAACCGCGGCACGCCGATCAGCGTCAGCTAGGAAATTAACGATTATGGCCGAAAGTAAACTGGACGGCGTCGGCGGCTGTGTCTTCGATGCCTATGGCACGCTGTTTGATGTCAACGCGGCGGCCCAGCATTGCGCGGGCGAATTGGGCGATAAATGGCAGCCCTTGGCGGAATTGTGGCGGGGGCGGCAGTTGCAATACACCTGGCTACGCAGCCTGATGGAAAATTACGCCGATTTTTGTCAAGTCACGGGCGATGCACTGGATTTCGCCATGGAGGCGTTGGAGATTGACGACAGCGATTTGCGCCGGCGTCTGATGGATCTGTACCTGCAACTGGATGCCTATCCGGAAGTGGCGGGCGTCTTGCAACAACTGCGCGGCGGCGGCATGAAGACCGCCATACTGTCCAACGGGTCGCCCAAAATGCTCGGCGCGGCGGTGGACAATGCGGGCATCGGCCCCTCGCTGGACGCGGTTATTTCGGTGGACCGGATCAAGGTCTACAAGACGGCGCCGGCGGTCTATCAAATGGCCGTGGATCAACTGGGCGTGGCGGCTTCGGACATTTGCTTTCAGTCCTCCAACGCCTGGGATGCTCATGCGGCCTCCGACTTCGGGTTTCGGGTCGTTTGGGTCAACCGCTTCGGCCAGGCGCGGGAGAGGTTGCCGGGTCGTCCGGACGTGGTAATGGAAAACCTGGCAGGTTTGCCGGCCCTTGTGGGTATCGGAGAAGCGTAGGATGGACTACCGCGAACACCGATTTCGGGCCCAGGACGGGTTGGAACTATACTATCGCGACTATGGCGACCGCCTGGCGGCGGCCACGCCGGTGCTGTGTCTGGCGGGGCTGACCCGCAATGCGAACGATTTCCATGATTTGGCCCTGCATCTGTGCCCGGCGCGCCGCGTCATCTCGTTTGATCTGCGCGGCCGGGGCCAATCGGCCCATGACCCCAACCCGGACAACTACACCCCCGGCACCTACCTTTCCGATATCAATCACTTGCTGACCGTGAGCGGCTGCCACAAGGTGATCATTATCGGGACCTCGCTGGGCGGCCTGATCGCCATGGCCCTGGGCGCGGTGCGCGCGCCGGCGTTGGCGGGCGTCGTGCTGAACGATATCGGCCCGGAAATCGACCCCATCGGCGTGGCCCGGATCAGCGGCTATGCCGGCAAGACCCCCGCCGCCATGACCCTGGATCAAGCGGCCGGGCATATGAAGAACCTGTTCGCCCCCGCCTTCCCCGATTTCCGCGCGGAGGACTGGCGGGCGGAAGCCGAACGCGGCCTGCGCCAGCGGGACGATGGTATGTGGGTCCAGGATTATGACCCTGCCATTGCCAAGAACGCCACGGAACAGGGCGACAACCCGGAGGGTTTTTGGCCCTATTTCAACGCCTTGGCTCAAGTTCCCGTCCTGGCCTTGCGGGGTGAATTGTCGGACATTCTGAACCCCGCGACCTTTGCGGCCATGGCCAAGGCGAAACCGGACATGATCCAGGTCACCGTGCCCAACCGGGGCCATGCGCCCAATCTATCGGAACCCGAATGCATGGCGGCGATTGACCGCTTCCTGGAGGCCCATGGTAACCCAGCGCACTGATTTTCCGCTCCACGATCTACCGCTCCACTATGATGATATCGCTGCGGCGGCCGAGGCCCTGGCCGGGCGCGCCGTGCGCACGCCCTTGTTGGAGAGCCCGGCCCTGAACGAACGCGCGGGCGGCCGGCTGCTGTTAAAGGCAGAACCCTTGCAAGTTACCGGTACCTTCAAGTTTCGCGGCGCCTATAGCCATATCAGCCGGCTAGACACGGCGACGCGCAAGACCGGCGTCATCGCCTATTCCTCCGGCAACCACGCCCAGGGCGTCGCGGCGGCGGCGCATTTTTGTTCCGCGCCCGCCCTGCTTCTGATGCCGGAAGACGCACCGGCGGTCAAAAAACGGGGCACCGCCCGATGGGGCGCCGAGATCGTCACCTTTGACCGCTATGGCAAAACGTCGCGGGAAGACCTCGCGGCGGAGTTGGCGGCAGCTCGCGGTTTAAGCATGGTACGGCCCTACGACGACCGTTTAATCATGGCGGGCCAAGGCACGGTCGGGCTGGAAATTGTACAACAACTGGCGGAACGGAAGTTGAGGCCCGACCGTGTTCTGGTGCCCTGCGGCGGCGGCGGATTGACCGCTGGGGTATCCACGGCGGTCGCCCATCACTATCCCGACACCGACATTCACCCGGTCGAGCCGGCTGGTTTCGACGATACCGCGCGATCCCTGGCCAGCGGCAGCCGTCAACAAGCGGTACCGGGTGCGGCCAGTTTCTGCGATGCCCTGCTGGCGCCCGAACCGGGTGAGCTGACCTTTCAGGTCAACAGCCGCCTTTGCGCCCAGGGCTTGGCGGTCAGCGATGACGAGGTTGCCGTGGCCATGGCCGCGGCGTTCAGTGAACTAAAGCTGGCCGTGGAACCCGGTGGCGCCGTGGGGCTTGCCGCCGCCCTGGCCGGCAAGGTGGCCTTGGACGGCATCACGGTCATTGTTCTATCAGGCGGCAACGTGGACCCAGCAGCATTCGCTAAAATTCTCTAGCGCCGCGCTCTAACGCTGTAGGGGATCGACATCCGGCGCCTGGGTGGCTTGCAGGGAGGGGCGTTGGGCGAAGGCATCGAACCAGGCCGCCAGGGCCGGCCGGCTGGCCCGCCAATTCAAATCGGCATAACGAAAATCTAGATACCCCAGGGCGCAGGCAAGGGTGATCGTACCGATATCCACGATGCCCGCCAAATCCGCCGCCTCCGCCTCCATGGCGTCAAGGCCGCGCGAAATCTTCAGCATCTGGGCCGCCATCCAATCGGGCCAGAGCATTTCCGCCGGGCGGAGGGAGGTTTCATAACGCCCCAGTATGGCCGCATCCAAAAGGCCGTCGCCCAAGGCCTGGCGCCGCAAGGCCCGCCAACGGGATGGCCCGGGGGAAGGAAACATTTTCGCGCCGCCGTGCAGGCTGTCGAGATATTCACAGATCACGGGGCTGTCATAGAGCGCCAGGCCGTCCTCGGTCACCAGGGCGGGAACCTTGCCGATGGGGTTATTGGCGTTCAGGTCGGAATTTGGGCTGGTGGGCGCAACCGCGGTCGCGGTCTGTTCGACCGCGTCATTCTGTCCGGTTTCCAATAGTACGATACGAACCTTGCGCACATAGGGAGAGGTGGCGGAACTGTGAAGTCTTAACATTTTGCTCTCCGAACTTGCAGCTTGGGGGTACAGGCTTTATTGACCCATTTATCTCCATCCCGGCAATGCGGTCAATCATGAAATTCGGCGTATTTTACGAGCATCAAATTCCCAGGCCCTGGAACAGCGGCGATGAACACCGGCTGTTCAAGGAGGCCTTGGATCAGGTTGAATTGGCGGACCGGCTGGGTATCGACTATGCCTGGGAGGTTGAGCATCATTTTCTGGAGGAATATTCCCACTCCTCGGCGCCTGAAGTATTTCTCGCCGCCTGCTCGCAACGAACCAAGAAAATCCGTCTGGGTCACGGCATCACGCTGATGCCGCCGGGCTACAACCATCCCGCCCGCGTGGCCGAACGGATTGCCACCCTGGACCTGATCTCCGACGGCCGGGTCGAATTCGGCACCGGGGAAAGTTCGGCCGCCCTGGAATTGGTCGGCTATGGCGTCGAGGTTGGCCGAAAGCGAGAGATGTGGGCCGAGGCGACGGAACAATGCGCCAACATGATGGTCATGGACCCTTATCCGGGCTTCGAGGGCCAGTTTTTCTCCATGCCCACCCGCAATGTGGTGCCGAAGCCGCTGCAAACCCCGCACCCACCCATCTGGGTCGCCTGTTCCAAGCGCGAGACCATCCACATGGCCGCGCGTGCGGGCATTGGCGCCCTCACTTTTGCCTTCATCGATCCGGCGGACGCGGTCAAGTGGGTCGGCGAGTACTACGACATCATCAAGTCAGAGGCCTGCGTCCCCATCGGCCACGCGGTCAACGCCAATATTGCCATGGTCACCGGTTTCTCCTGTCATGAGGACGAAGGGGAGGCCTTCGCGCGCGGCGCCGAAGGTTTCCAGTTTTTTGGCTATGCCCTGGGTCACCACTATATCTACGGCGACCAGAAGCCGGGCCGAACGAACATCTGGGAGCGATTCCAGGCGGCCAAGGGCAGCCTGCCCCCCATGGGCCCCGGCGCCAATGGCGGCAGCGGTATCGGCACCCCGGCGCAATTACGCGAAAATCTGGCCCTGTTCGCCGATGCGGGCGTCGATCAGGTGATCTTCATCCAACAATCCGGGCGTAACAAGCACGACCATATCTGCGCCTCCCTGGAGTTGTTTGCAAATGAGGTCATGCCTGTTTTCAAGGCCGGAGAAGCGGAGCGCGATATCGCGAAAGCCGCCGAACTGGCACCGTATGTCGAGGCCGCCCTGGCTCGCAAGCCACGTCTGGCGGCATTGAGCGACGACGACATTCCCACGGTTTACGCATTGGGCCGCCAGGTGGCCGAGACCAACAAGAAAGCGGTGGCGGCAACGGCACCGGAAACTTTGGGAGAGACCGTCGCCCAGGTTCGAAACAATGCCGTACAAGCCCTAGAACCAGGCCAAGACCAAGCGCCGGCACCCGAAAACGGCGACGATTAAAGCTATTCAAACTTGATCCGCGCCGCCCACGCCC
>JAPYUH010000132.1 GCA_029936195.1 Alphaproteobacteria bacterium | reverse complement strand
GCGGCAAGGGCGGCGCCAATCTCGCCATACCCGACCACGCAGGGGGAGAGCGCCACATACAAATCCAGGCTGTCGCCGGCCAGGCCGCATTCCAGCACGAAGCGGGTATAGGCCATCGTCGCCTTGGCCTCGGGCAGCGCGGCCAGGGCAGCCTCGTCCAGCCCCCAGCCCCGGCAATAATCTATATGCAAGGCCATCTCGGTGTTCAGGATGCCATCCACGCTGGCCACTGCCTGCCGCATTTCCGCCAGGTCCGTGGTCTTATAGGCGGCCAGGGCATAGGCCCGGGCGAAATGGATCAGGAACAGATAATCCTGGCCCAGGTAGTGGCGGAAAGCGGCTTCGGGCAAGGTTCCCAGGCCCAATTGACGGACGAACGCGTGGCCGGTGTAGGCCGCCCAATCATCGGCGGCGGCAGCCTTCAGGCGATCGAACAAGGATGGGGTGGTATTGGTCATTTCACCTTCGGCTGCTGTTGGGTCATGCAATGGATGGCGCCGCCGCGCCGGGCGATATCGGCCATGTCCAGCTGCACCACTTCGCGGTCCGGGAAGGCCGCGCCGATCAGCTTGGCGGCGCCGTCATCCGCCGCGTCGTCAAAGCCGGGAACATAGACGGCGCCGGTGCCGAGATAAAAATCCAGATAGGAGCGGGTCAGATGATGGCCGTCATCCTCCTGCAAGGGGCTGGGCAGGGGAATTTCCAGCAGTTCCAGCGGCCGCCCCAGGGCATCCCGTTCCCGGCGCAATTGGTCCAGGTTATCGGAGAGGTTGGCGCGGTTGGGGTCGGTCCCAACGGAGGCCACGGCGCACATCATGCGGCCGGGTGCGACAAACCGGGCCACCTTGTTGACCTGGCCGTCCGCCCGGTCGCCGATCAGGCCGTCGGGCAACCAGATCACCTTGCGGACACCGAAATAGGTGGCCAGGCGCTCTTCGATCTGGCGCCTGTCCAGGGTTGGATTACGGTCGGAATTAAGGGCCACGGATTCCGTGGTGATCAAGGTGCCGGAACCATCCACATGGATGGAGCCGCCTTCCAGCGTCATGGGCACCTGGTAGCAGGGCAGCTCCAGCTCCCTCAGCATCCACCCGCCCACCTTGGCATCGTCGCGGTAATCGCGGAATTTGTTGCCCCAGGCGTTGAAATCAAACACCGCGCCGGCCAACCCGCCGTCCCCGTCCACAAGGAAGTTCGGTGCGATGTCCCGGGCCCAAGAATCATCCAGTTCCGCCTCCCAGATCGACACCAGACTGCTCAATTGAAGGCGTGCAACGGGGATCAGGGCGGGCGGCACCAGCATGTTGACCGGTTCGTACTTGGCGATGGCGCGGGCCAGGGCGGCAGTGGCAAGGCAGGCCAAATCCAGCTCGGCGCGCCAAGCCCCGACACGGCAGGGCCAGGCCATCCAGCAGCGTTCGTGCGGCCCCCAATCGGGCGGCATGTAGAAGCCGTCATCGGCCGGCGTGGTATCCATATGGGCGCCCCCCAGGCGGTTATTTGCAGGCGAACCAAAGCCCGTTCTCGGTTGGGCGGCATCATAACGCCAGTGGCGGTGGCCGTATGCAGTTCATTTCTGGGTTTCCGCCAAGAATTGGTACTCCCGTCCGCCGATGCGGGGTACAAACAGCCTTCACAACATTGAACCGAATTAATACAAGCAGGAGGCCGGAATGGCGGGAGACGTAGAAGCACAATTGGCGGCATTGGACATCACCTTGCCGGATGCCCCGGCCCCGGCGGCGAACTATGTGCCCTATGTGCGCACGGGCAATCAGGTGTTTATCTCCGGCCAAGTGCCCTGGATCGGGGGCGAGCGGAATTTCGTCGGCAAGGTGGGGACGGATTTCTCGGTCGAGGAGGGCCAGGCCGCCGCCCGCACCGTGGCCTTGAACATCATCGCCCAGGTCAAGGCGGCCTGTGACGGCGATCTGGACCGTGTGGTGCGTTGCGTCAAGTTGGGCGGCTTCGTCAATTGCCCCGGCGATTTTCATGACCACCCGAAAGTCATCAACGGCGCCTCGGACCTGATGGTCGCGGTGTTTGGCGATGCCGGGCGGCACGCCCGCTTTGCCGTCGGCGCCCCGGCCCTGCCGTTCAATGTGGCGGTGGAAATCGATGCGGTGTTCGAGGTGCGATGAGGGCACCGCCCCGTTGGCTGTTTGACCGGCCCCTGGCCCATCGCGGCTTGCACGATGGGGCGGAGGAAGGCGGCCGGCCGGAAAACTCCCTGGCGGCGTTTCAGGCGGCGGTCGCGGGGGGCTATGGCATCGAACTGGATGTGCAGGCCTCGGCCGACGGCCGGGCCATGGTATTCCATGATTCGCAACTTGCCCGCATGACCGGCCGCGCGGGCCTGCTGGCAGAGTGGGAAGCGGCGGCCCTGGCCGGACTGACGTTGCGCGATGGTCACCAAGGCATTCCCACCCTGGACGCGGCCTTGCAGCTGATCGGTGGCCAGGTACCGGTGATCGTGGAGATCAAGACCAGGCCGGGCGGGATCGGCCTGGTGGAACAGGCCGCGCTGCCCATACTGCGGGACTATCAAGGCCCCTTCGCCGTGACCGCGTTCGAGGCGCGCAGCCTGACCTGGTTCCGCCAGCGTCAGCCGGACTGGCCCCGCGGCCACAACGTGGGACGACGCAATTTGCCAGCGCATGGGCCCTGGTGGCGGCGCCTGGCCTGGCGTTTTTTGTACGATGTGGACGGTGCGCAACCCGATTTTGTGGTTTACGATAGGCGCGACCTGCCCAATTGGGCGTCGGGTCGGGTACGGGCGGCGGGAACGCCGGTTTTGAGTTACACAATAAAGGATCGGGCAGAGATGGATCGGCTGGCGCCCCACACGGACAACATCATCTTTGAAGGCTTTCGTCCCTGACATGGCGGATCAGAGTGCGGACGGGGACAGGGATGGCGTGGTCGCGCGTATTGTCCAATCCATCGGCGACATACCGCCCGAACATTGGGATGCCTGCGCCGGGCCCTCGGACCCCTTTCTCAGCCATGCCTTTCTGAAGGCCCTGGAAGACAGCGAATGCGTCCATGGCCGCACCGGCTGGGGACCGGTCCATCTGATTCTGGACGATCCGAACGGCGGGCCGCCGGCGGGTTGCGTGCCGCTGTATGTGAAAAGCCACAGCCGGGGCGAATTCATCTTTGATTATGGCTGGGCCGATGCATACGAGCGGGCCGGCGGGCGCTATTACCCGAAACTGCTGGCGGCGGTGCCCTTCACGCCCGCCACCGGGGCCCGCTTGCTGGTGCGCGAGGGACTGGACAAAGTCACCGTCCAACGGCAATTGGCGGCCGGCCTGATCAGCGCGGCGGAACATCTGAAGATCGCCACCATCAGTGTCAATTTCCTGCCCGAGGATGAATGGGAGCTGCTGGACGACGCCGACTATCTGAAACGGGCGGATCAGCAGTTCCATTGGTACAACCGGGACTACGGCAGTTTTGACGACTTCCTGGACGATCTGTCCTCCCGCAAGCGCAAGAACATCCGCAAGGAACGGCGCGGCGCGTTGGCCTCCGGCGTGGAGATCGAATGGCTTACGGGTGGCGATATCCACGAGGCGCATTGGGATGCCTTCTACCGCTTCTACATGGATACGGGCAGCCGCAAATGGGGCCAGCCCTATCTGAACCGTGAGTTTTTCTCGCTGATCACGGAAAGCATGGCGGACAAGATTCTATTGATCCTGTGCCGCCGCGAAGGCCGTTATATCGCCGGCGCCCTGAACCTGATCGGCGGCGAGGCGCTGTACGGCCGTTATTGGGGCTGCATCGAGGATCACCCCTTTTTGCATTTCGAAGTTTGTTACTATCAGGCCATCGACTATGCTATCCGCCACGGCTTGGCCCGGGTCGAAGCCGGCGCCCAGGGGCCGCACAAGATCGCCCGCGGCTACCGGCCCACGCAGACCCACAGCGCCCACTACATCCGCGACCCCGGGTTCCGCGAAGCGGTGGCCAATTATTTGGAGCATGAACGGGCGGAAGTGGGCCACGATATCGAATATCTGTCCGAACGGGGGCCGTTCAGGAAGGGCGAGCGGCAAGCCTTGGACTAAACAACTAGGGCATTATTTTCGACAACATGGATACTCCGCCGCAAAACACTGGTTTACCCGGGCCCTTGACGGCGTGGTTCGAGACGCGAGGATGGCGGCCCCGGCCCCATCAATTGGCGGTCCTGGAGCGGACCAGGGCCGGCGGTTCGGTGTTGTTGACCGCGCCCACGGGCGGCGGCAAGACCCTGGCGGGGTTTCTGCCGTCCTTATGCGATTTGATCGTGGACGGCGATGGCGATGGCGGTTTCCCGGATGGTAAACTGCATACCCTCTACCTCTCGCCCCTGAAGGCGCTGGCGGTGGACGTGCGGCGAAATCTGGAGGAACCCATCACCGATATGGGCCTGCCCATCCGGGTCGAAAGCCGGACCGGCGATACCCCCCAATCCCGCCGCCAGCGGCAGCGCAGGAACCCACCGCATATGTTGCTGACCACGCCGGAACAATTGGCCCTGTTGCTGTCGTACCGGGACGGGGGGCGATATTTTTCGCATCTGCGCTATGTGGTGATCGACGAACTGCACGCCCTGGCGGCCAACAAACGCGGCGACCTCCTCGCCCTGGGTCTGGCCCGCCTAGCCGCGATGGCGCCCACCGCCCGTCAAATCGGCCTGTCCGCGACCGTCGCCGAACCAGACCAGATGGCGCGGTTTCTTGGCTGCGCCGGCCCGGTATCCATCGTTGACGGCGGCCCCGGCCCGCAGCCGGACATTTCCATACTAGCCGCCTCGACCCGCGTGCCCTGGGCCGGACACATGACCCTGCATGCCATGGCGGATGTCTATCGGGCCATCGGGGAACAACGGACCACCCTGGTTTTTGTCAATACGCGGGCCCAGGCGGAGGTTGTGTTTAACAATCTGTGGCGTCTGAACGACGACGGGCTGGCGATCGCCCTGCATCACGGCTCTCTGGCGGTGGAACAGCGCCGCAAGGTGGAGGCGGCCATGGTCAAGGGTTCGCTGCGCGCGGTGGTCTGCACCTCGACCCTGGATCTGGGCATAGACTGGGGCGCGGTGGATCTGGTGATCCAGGTCGGCGCGCCCAAGGGGTTGAGCCGCCTGGTGCAGCGCATCGGGCGGGCCAATCACCGCCTGGACGAACCCAGCCGGGCCCTGCTGGTGCCGTCAAACCGGTTCGAGGTGCTGGAGTGCCAGGCCGCCGCCAGCGCCGTGATGGAAGGCGAATTGGACGGCGAAGCGTCGCGCCGGGGCGGCCTGGATGTCCTGGCCCAGCATATCCTGGGCGTTGCCTGCGGCGGCCCGTTCAGGGCGGGGGAGCTGTACGAAGAGGTGCGCCGCGCCTCGCCCTACGAGGGGTTGAGCCGGGACACCTTTGATGCGGTCCTGGACTATGTGGCGACCGGCGGCTACGCCCTGCGCCAGTATGAACTTTATGCCCGGTTGGTGCGGGATTCGGATGGCTATCATCATGTCACGGGGCCCCGCGTGGCCCGGCAGTACCGCCTGAACGTGGGTACCATCGTGGCCGAACCCATGATCAACGTGCGCCTGCATCGCGGCCGCAATCTGGGCCAGATCGAGGAATGGTTCATCGATCAACTGGTGGTGGGCGACACCTTCGCCTTCGCCGGCGAGATTCTGCGTTTCGAGGGTATGCGCGAGACCACCGCCATCGTCAGCCGGTCCCCGGGGCGCGAGGCCAAGGTACCGTCCTACTATGGCGGCAAATTTCCCCTTTCCACCTATCTTGCCGCCCGGGTGCGGGATCTGCTGGCCGATCCCAAGGCGCAAGGAAAATTACCGGGCCCGGTTCGCGACTGGCTGTCCATGCAGCGGCGGCGGTCCGTCCTGCCCGGCCCGGACGGCCTGCTGGTGGAGACGTTTCCCCGTGGCGGCAAGCATTACATGGTCTGCTACCCGTTCGAGGGGCGCCTGGCGCACCAGACCCTGGGCATGCTGTTGACCCGCCGCATGGAGCGGGCCGGCTGCCGGCCGTTCGGTTTCGTCGCCTCGGAATATGCCCTGGCGGTGTGGAGCCTCAACCAGGTCCGGGACGTGGCGCCGCTGTTCGGCGAGGACATGCTGGGCGACGATCTGGAGGAATGGCTGGCGGAGTCCAACCTGATGAAACGCACCTTCCGCAATGTCGCCCTGATCGCCGGGCTGATCGACCGCCGCCATCCCGGCCAGGAAAAAACCGGCCGGCAGATGACCTTTTCCTCCGACTTGATTTACGATGTGCTGCGCAAGTATGAACCTGGCCATATCCTGCTGCGCGCCACCCAGGCGGACGCCGCCACGGGCTTGCTGGACATTGGCCGGCTGAGCCAAATGCTGGCGCGCATCCAGGGGCGTATTGATACTCGCCGCCTGGAACGGGTCTCGCCCCTGGCCGTGCCCCTGATGCTGGAAATCGGCAAGGAGGCGGTCCATGGCGACAGCATGGAGGAATTGTTGAGCGAGGCGGCCGAGGACCTGATCGAGGACGCCAGTGGATTGGGGCGGCTGATTTGAGGCAAAAACGCCAAACGCCCCCGGCCGACACGGTTCCGCCGATGGCGGGAAACGAGATTTTGCTTTTCCGGGGCCGCGGGCACAGTTGCGGTCTGAAGGCACGTTGAGACGATCTCTGTGGGTATCCATCACCGCAATGTGGTATGAGGTCTATAGTCAAGCCAACGTTGCCCAACGGATTGGGAGATATTGTCAGATGAATTTGTTTCAACAGCACGCCGCGCGTGACGCGCATGCCGCCGTGGCGCAATTGCCGGTCATTGATCTGGCGCCCTATTTGAGCGGAGCCGACGGCGCCCTGCAAAACCTCGCGGACGAGATCGAGGATGCCTGTGAACGCATCGGTTTTTTCTACATCAAAAACCATGGCGTGTCCGAAGACTTGATTGGCCAGGCCTTTGCCCAGTCAAGGCGATTCCATGCGCTGCCCCTGGAATCCAAGCTTGGACTGTCCCTGGATGAAAATAACATTGGCTATATGCCCATGAACGCCTCGATGCAGGCCCATTCCACGGTGCACAAGGCGACCACGCCGAACCAGAACGAATCTTTCTTTATCACCCATGATCGCGGACCGGACCATCCCGACGTAGTCAAACAGACGCCGTTGCGGGGGCACAATCACTGGCCGGACGAGGAAACTATTCCGGGCTTCCGGGCCGGGGTGATGGCTTATTTCGCCGCCCTGAATGCGCTGGGACACAGCCTGGTGCAGCCCTTCGCCGTCGCCCTGGGCATGGACGCGGATTATCTGGACGAGAGTTTCGCCGACGAGAACAACGCGACCCTGCGCATGCTGCATTACCCGCCCACGGTGGTCGCGGGCAACGATTTCGGCACCGCGCCGCATACGGACAATTCCTTCATGACCATATTGGCGCGCATGGACGTACCCGGTTTGGCGATCCGCCTGCAATCCGGCGAATGGCTGGCCCCGCCGCTGATCCCCGGTACCTTCCTGGTCAATATCGGCAATATGATCCGGCGCATGTCCAACGACCGTTTTCTCTCCACGCCCCACGGTGTCATCGTTGACGGCGCCCAGGACCGCTATTCCCTGGCCTATTTCCACAGCCCCAACCCATACCGCATGATCGAGGTCGCGCCCGCCTGCATGGACGACGAGAACCCGGCCAAGTACGAACCGCGCCTCTACGCGGACCTGATGCACGAATTCTATGCCGCGAACTATTTCCACCAGAAAGACCACGGCACAATCGAGGTGAAAAACCGCTACGATTGAAACCATTGAACATTTCCGACGAAACAATCCCAACCGCGATGGACACCATGACTGTATTTGACCTCTCCGTTACCGATGCCTTGCTTTCCACCACCCGCGCCGTGCGCAAGCGGTTGGATCTTGACCGTCCCGTGCCGGCCGAAGTGATCAACGAATGCCTGGATCTCTCGCAACAGGCGCCCACCGGCTCCAACCGCCAGGGCTGGGCCTGGCTCGTGGTGACGGACAAGGACAAGCGCGCGGCGCTGGGGGAAATGTATCATCGCGGCGCCATGGCCTATTTGAACCAGGCCGAAAAAGATGCGGCCCAGATGGACGACGGCGGGCAGACCAGCCGGGTCATCGATTCCGCCCTGTATCTGGCCGACAAATTGCAGGATGTGCCCGTGCACGTGATCCCCTGTATCAACGTGGGCCTTATGCCCGACAACCCGCCGCGCGCCGCCTGGGCCGGGGTCATGGGGTCGATCATGCCCGCCGTGTGGAGTTTTCAGTTGGCCTTGCGGGCCCGGGGCCTGGGCTCCGTCCTTACTACCTTGCACTTGAGCCAGGAAAAAGAGGCGGCCGCATTGCTGGGCATTCCCGATGACTTCATGCAGGTCGCCCTGCTGCCCGTCGCCTACACCATGGGCACGGATTTCAAGCCGGCCAAGCGCCCGCCCATTGGCGACATCACCCATTGGGAGCAGTGGTAGGCCACCACCCCGCATCTGAGCTGTCCGTGCCATGACCGCGCTGCCGGCGGCCTGTGACTATCTTGTCATCGGGTCGGGCGCGGCGGGCGCCGTGGTCGCCGCCAGGCTGTCGGAAGACCCGGATATCCAAGTTGTGCTGCTGGAGGCCGGAGGCCGGGACAACAGCCTGTTGTTGAAGCTGCCGGGCCTGGGCTTCGCCGTCGGCGCCCACCCACGCTATAACTGGGGTCATGAAACCGCACCCGTGCCGGGCCTCATGGGCCGGCGGCTGGTGTTTTTACAGGGCCGGGTGCTGGGCGGCTCCTCCTCCATCAACGGCATGATCTATACCCGCGGCCATGCACGGGAATACGATATCTGGCGGCAAATGGGTTGCACGGGTTGGAGCGGCGGGGATGTGCTGCCCTATTTCAAGCGGTCCGAGGGCAACCAGCGGGGAGCGGGGCCATGGCATGGCGGCAAGGGCGAGGTGAAAGTGCGCCCGGCCCGGCCCGAGCTGCCCATATGCGAGGCCTTCTTGGCGGCGGCTGCTGGCATGGGCTTCCCCATTCTGGACGATCTGAACCGCGATTCGGTGGATGGCTTCGGCTATTAAGACATCAATGTGGGCGGCGGCCGTCGCATGAGTACCGCCACCGCCTTTCTAAGACCGAACGAATCCCGGCCCAATTTAACCGTTGTGACCGGGGCGCTGGCCACCCGCCTGATCATCGAAGGCGGCCGGGCCGTGGGCGCGGATATCCTGCAAGGGGGCCGGCTTGGGAAAATCCAGGTGAATGGCGAAATCATCGTTTCGGCCGGTGCCATCAAGTCGCCGCAACTGCTGTTGCTGTCGGGCATCGGGCCCGGGGATCAGTTGCGGGCCCTGGATATTCCCGTGCACAGGGATGCGCCAAGGGTGGGCCAGGGTTTGCAGAACCATGTCTGCTATCGCCCGCAATACATCACCAAGGCCGCCCTGACGGCCTCGCGGCATCTGAGCCCATGGAACGCGGCCAAGGCCGGCGTGACCTACGTGCTTCGGGGCAGCGGTCCCCTGATGGAAAGCTATGCGCCGGCGGGCGGCTTTTTCCGCACCGACCCTGGCCTGGAGACGCCCGATGCCCAGGTCGTCCTGCTATCAGCACTGGCGCCGGCTTCGACCACGGGCAGCCGCTTTCGCCTGCGCGATCTGTGGCCCAAGGAGCATGGTTTCGGCCTGACCATCTACCAAGGCACGCCCAACAGCCGTGGCGCGGTGAGCTTGCGCTCGCGCGATCCCATGGCGGCACCGAACATCGAACCGGGCTATTTCACCGATCCCCGGGACATGCCGGTTCTGTTATCCGCGGTGGCGGGCATGCGCGAGATGATGCGTCAGCCGGCAATCGCGAAACATGTTGACCGGGACCTGCTGCCCGGGCCCCAGGTCCAAGGGATGGCGGATCTGGAGGCGGATATCCGCCGCAATGGCGCGACGGCCTATCACCAATGCAGCACCTGCGCCATGGGTGGCGACGACCGCTCGGTGCTGGACCCGCAACTGAAGGTGCGCGGCATCGAGGGCCTGCGCGTGGCCGATGCTTCCATCATGCCCCGCGTCCCCAACGCCGCCCTGCATGCCCCCACCATCATGATCGGCGAAAAAGCCGCCGCCATGATCAAGAATGCCTAGCGCGTGTCGCGGTCAATCGGCCTGACGGAAGATCTTGATTCAGATAGCTGGTCAGTTCCCCGCAACAATCGCCGCCAGGCTGTCACGCAGGGCGGCGGGCGGAAGGGGCAGGGCGAGGGCGGATTCAAGGGCCCGGGCGGCCCGCCCGAAGTACCGCCCAAAGCACCGCCCGAGGCACCATTGTCGGATATACCGCACAACATAGAGGCCGCCGGCTGACCGGTCAGATTGAACGGCACCGTAAAGGGCACCGCATGGCGCCAGCGGTCAAACGCGGGCGAATGATATCGGGCCTCCACCGTCGGCGGCAGGGTCGGCTGGGTCGGCGTCAGTAAAAGGTCAAAATCCCGGTGCAGGGTGGCGAATTCCACGCCCAGGCGGGTCCGCTCCCCCTCGCCGCGCAGATATTCGCCGATATCCACATCCAGGCCGGCCTCGGCAAGTTCCCGAAACGCCGGCTCCAACATGTCGCGTTTCTCCTCGCTCATACCCCGCAACCGGGTCGCGAATCCGGCGATCCAATAGCTCTCGAACCGGGGCCGCAGCGGTTCGATCACGGCGCCGACATTTTCCACCACGGCGCCCAGGTCCTTGAATATCCGTACCGCCTCGTCCGTCGCGGACAGAACCTCCGGCGCCACCTCGGCCCCGCCCAAGGCCGGCGCGTAGGCCAGGCGCAGTCCGGCCACGCCGTCGTCCAGACCGATGCGGTAGTCCCGGCCGTCGGGCGGCAGGGCGCGCCAGTCCCGGTCGTCGGGTTGCGTGATGACATTGAGAAATAGCGCCGCATCCTCGACCGTGCGGGCAATGGGGCCGGAGGATGACAGGGTTGAATACGGCCGCTCGTTGGGCGCATGCGGGACCCGGCCAATAGTCGGCTTTATACCGAACAGGCCGCAATAGTTGGCCGGTATGCGGATCGAACCACCCCCGTCCGTAC
>JAPYUH010000131.1 GCA_029936195.1 Alphaproteobacteria bacterium | reverse complement strand
TTATAAGCAACTGGTAAAACGTTTTCACCCCGATGCAAATGGCGGCGATAAACGAACCGAAGAGCGCTTCAAATCCATTAACGAGGCGTATAGCAATTTGATGTCCTCGGACCTGCCGCAAGGCTGAAGTGCGAGGGTATTATGTTGCGGTAAATCGTTTAACGGCCTATTTAACGCTTCGTTTGACGCCAATCCGCAAGACCATAGCTAAGCGACAGGATTCCCAACCATGAGTTTGATTGCCACAGCCGATGAAACGTCGGTTCATCCCATTGACCGGCCCGACGTCACGATCGACGTGCGGGATACGTTCAGCCTGGATAGCGACATGCAAGTCCCGGCGTTCTCCGAAGGATCGGAATTAGTGCCGGATCTGGACGAGGCCTATCAGTTCGACCTTGAAACGACCATGGCGATCCTAGCCGGCTTTGCTCATAACCGCCGGGTGATGATCCAGGGTTATCACGGCACGGGCAAGTCGACCCATATTGAGCAGGTCGCCGCGCGCCTGAACTGGCCCTGTGTCCGGGTCAACCTGGACAGCCACATCAGCCGGATTGATCTGCTGGGCAAGGACGCAATCATATTGCGCGACGGCAAACAGGTGACCGAGTTCCGCGAAGGCATTCTGCCCTGGGCCCTGCAGCATCCCTGTGCCCTGGTGTTTGACGAATATGATGCCGGCCGTCCCGACGTGATGTTCGTGATCCAGCGCATTCTGGAAGTCGACGGCAAAATGACGCTGTTGGATCAAAACCGGGTGATCCGGCCCCACTACAGCTTCCGACTTTTCTCGACCACCAATACGGTTGGCCTGGGCGATACCACGGGGCTGTATCACGGCACCCAGCAGATCAACCAGGGCCAGATGGATCGTTGGAGCATTGTCACCACCCTGAATTATCTGCCCCACGACGACGAAGTGGGCATCATTACCGCCAAGGTTCCGGACTGGGCCGATGAAGAGGGCCAGAAGAATATCAACTCCATGGTTTCGGTGGCCGATCTGACCCGCTCGGGCTTCATGAACGGCGATATCTCCACCGTGATGTCGCCGCGCACGGTGATCACCTGGGCCGATAATGCACGGATTTTCAATGACCTGGCCTTTGCCTTCCGGCTCAGCTTCCTAAACCGTTGTGACGAGATGGAGCGGCCGGTAGTGGCGGAATATTATCAGCGTTGCTTTGGCCACGAACTGCCTGAATCCGCGGCCCACATTCAATTGAGCTGAAGCCTTGGCCATGATGAAGCCGGAAAACCCGGTCGAACCATTCAAGCGGGCCGTTACGGCGGCCGTCCGCGCCATTGCCCGTGACAGCGAACTGGCGGTCAATTTCGGGGCCGAAGGTACCGCTACGGGCGGCGGCCGCAACCGCCTGCCCACGCCAAGCCGGGAATTGGGTGGCGAGGAAGTCGCCCATGTGCGTGGCAGCGGCGATGCCCTGGCCTTGTGGCATCGCCATCACGACAACCGCCTGCATGCCCTGAACCAGCCCAAGGGCGCCACGGCGCGGGCGGTGTTCGAGGCGGCGGAACAGGCCCGCGTGGAATCCATTGGCTCCAAGCGCATGATGGGCGTGTCCGATAACCTGGATGCCATGCTGGAAGAGCGCTGCCGGGCCCGGGGCTATGCCTCGGTCAAGGACCCGGGCGAGGCATTGCTGCCCGAAGTTGTCGCCATGCTGGTGCGCGAACAGCTGACCGGCAAGGAGCCCCCCGCGGCCGCCAAGGCCATGGTGGAGCATATCCGGCCCTGGGTGGAGGAGAAGGCCGGCGATGATTTAAGGAATCTGACCGGAAACATAACCGATCAAAATGCCTTTGCCAGGATGACCCGGAAATTGATCGCGGATTTGGACCTGGGTGACGAAGACGGCACGGAATCCGACGATCTGGAAGACAGTCCCGACAACGAAGAAGAGGAAATGGCCGACGGCGAGGGCGAGGGCGAGGGCGGCGAGGGCGAGGCTGACGACGGCGGCGACCCGGAAGGCTCCGATAGTCAGGACGGCTCGGCCGACGGCGATTCGGAAGCCGAATCCGAGATGGAAGCCGAAGATGCGGACGCCATGTCGGGCTCGGAAGAGCCGGGACGCGGGCGCCGCCAATGGCGGCCCGGCGATATGCTGCCCAATAATCCCAACGAGCCGCCCTACCGGTTTTTTTCAGAAGAGTTTGACGAGATTGTCGACGCCGCTGATTTATGCGATGCCGAGGAACTGGGCCGATTGCGGGCTTATCTCGATCAGCAACTTTCCAACATGCAGGGCGTTGTCGCCCGCCTGGCCAACCGCCTGCAACGGCGCTTGTTGGCAAAACAGAACCGCAGTTGGGAATTTGATCTCGAAGAAGGCATGCTGGATGCGGGCAAGCTGGCCCGGGTCGTGACCAATCCCCTGTTGCCGCTATCGTTTAAGATGGAGCGGGACATGGATTTCCGCGACACTGTGGTGACGCTGTTGATCGATAATTCCGGCTCCATGCGCGGCCGGCCGATTACCGTGGCCGCCATGTGCGCCGATATTCTGGCCCGGACTTTGGAGCGGTGCAATGTGAAGACGGAAATTCTCGGTTTCACGACGCGGGCCTGGAAGGGCGGGCAGAGCCGGGAAAAATGGCTGCGGGAAGGCAAACCGGCGGCACCGGGCCGCCTGAATGATCTGCGCCATATTATCTATAAATCGGCCGATTCGCCATGGCGGCGGGCCCGCCGGGGTCTGGGCCTGATGATGCGCGAAGGTTTGTTGAAGGAGAATATTGACGGCGAGGCGCTGATCTGGGCCCATAACCGCCTGGTTTACCGGCCCGAACAACGGCGCATTCTGATGGTCATTTCCGACGGCGCGCCGGTTGACGATTCCACGCTGTCGGTCAATGCCGGCAACTATCTGGAAAAGCATCTGCGCGCCGCCATAGACTGGATCGAAAACCAATCCCCGGTGGAGCTGATCGCCATTGGTATTGGCCATGATGTCACCCGCTACTACCAGCGCGCGGTGACAATTGTGGATGCCGAACAGCTGGGGGGTGCCATGATGGACAAGCTGGCGGAATTGTTCGACGAAGACGTGGACAATAGCGACCGCGGAGGCGGGCAATCCTCCCGCCGGGTTGCCTGACCCGGCCAGGCCATGTCCGTCCGGCTAGGATACATCGCGGTTATAGTGGCCCTGTTGTCAGCCTCTCTGGGCGCTTGCGGCGCGGTCGGCCTGGCACCCTCGACAACGGGACCGCTGGAAATTAACTGGCAGGAAATTCATCTCAATCCCGAGGCTCCCAAACAGCGCGCGCTCGGCGTGTTGGTCTATCAGGGTGGCCTGTCCCTAAGCAGCAAGGCGGGAAATTTCGGCGGCCTGTCCGGACTTAGCCTTTCCCCCAAGGGCGATGCCCTGGTCGCCGTGACCGATCAGGGTGATTTGCTGCGCGCTACCATGCTTTTTGGCAAGGACGGTCGCCTTGAAGGGTTGAGCAATGTCAGCCTGCAGCGTTTGCGCGATATCAATGGCAAGCATCTATTAAATCGCCCGGACAAGCGCGATCAGGACGCCGAAGCCATCGAACGCCTGGCCGACGGCAGCTATCTGGTGAGTTTCGAAGTGACCCACAGGGTGCTTCACTATGCGCGCTTGCGCGACCGGCCGACCTTGTTTCCCATGCCCCCCGGCATCAAAAATTCACCCCGCAATGGCGGGCTGGAGGCCATGACGCCGTTGCCCGACGGCCGCATTCTGGTACTGACGGAAAAATACCGCACAAAGGGAAAGAATAATGGGGGGGCAAGGGAGGGCGACTATATCGGCTGGATACTGGACAGCGAGGGCGGCAGCCTTGGACGGGTCTTCTGGCCCGCATCCGGTCTGTACCGCCCGACCGATCTGGCGGCATTGCCCAATGGTGATATCTTATTGCTGCAGCGGCGCTACACGGTTGCGGACGGCCAGGGCATGCGCCTGTCGCAAATATCCGCCGACCAGATCAAACCGGGCCAACGGATGCTGGATGTGGAATTGGCCCGCATGACGCCGCCACTATCGGTGGACAGTTTTGAAGGTCTGGCCGTCCATGCCGATCCAACGGGAGGATGGACAATCTATTTATTGTCCGACGACAACTTCAACCCGCTGCAACGCACTTTGCTGCTGCGGTTTCATCTGCCGGGATAATTTTGAGTTAGGCGGCCGCTTCCGCTGCCGCCTTGCCAACGGCGCGTTTGACGCGGCGGGCCTTGAGGGACAGTTGGCTGTCCTTGGCGTCCGTCAAATAGGCGTCCAGGCCGCCCTTTTTTTCCACGGTGCGCAGGGCGTTTACACATACCTTGAGGCGCACCGAACGGCCCAGGGTGTCTGAATGCAGAGCCATTTCCTGAACATTTGGCAGGAACCGCCGCCGTGTCTTATTATGGGCATGAGAGACATTATTGCCCGTTAACACGCCTTTTCCGGTAAGTTCGCAACGCCGCGCCATGAGATGATCTTTCCATTCATACCGTCGGCGAAATGCCGATGGAGCGGCGTTTTTTAAAGCAAACCGGCAGCATAGGTCAAGTCTTTGCTGTATTTTGCACGAAAAGAAAGAGACGTTCATATGTCACGAACATTTTCCGAATTGTTGGACGCCTTCACCGCCGCCGTGCACCAGGGCGATGGCGCGGCCTTCGGCGCCTTGTTCACCGAGGACGGCGTTTATGACGATGTTTTCTATGGCGTCTTCAAGGGGCGGAAGGCGATTGCCTCAATGCTGGAAGATTATTTCCACCGGGACGGCGAGAACTTTATTTGGCGCATGTACGAGCCCATGGATAGCGGCGCCATTGGCTATGCACGCTGGCTGTTCAGCTATGATTGCAAATTACCCCATATCAGAGGCAAACGGATCTTCATGGATGGCGTGGGGTTATTTCAATTGCGCGACGGCCAAATCGCCCGCTATGAGGATGCCGCGCGTACGGCGGAACTGTTGCATCAGGTCGAGATGCCCGACGACAAGCGGTTGAAGGTTGTGGGCAGGATGCTGGCGCGGCAGATGGCCAACCCCGGTTGGGACGAGCATCAATAGCGGGAGACGATGATCAAAATACCGAGACCCTATGTTGTGAGCTCAATGGCAGGCGCCTGTCACGCCGACGCCGGGAATTGGAAACAAGTCGGCAACTAGGAAAGTTACACGGTGCGGTTCTCCACCACCGTACCTTGATATTAATTCTTTCGCCCCAGAAAGGCGGCGAGAATTTCCCGCGCCGCCGCCGATGGCGTGACCGTTCGCCGGCCCACCTTTGTTTCAAGCGCGCGGATCAAAGGCGCGATGGTTGCATCGCCCCGCAGCGCCGCCGTCAGGTCATCCTGAATTTCTTCCCACAGCCAGCGTTTGGCCTGATCGGCGCGGGCTGATTGATCGGAATCATGGGATACGAATTTACTCTGGTAGGTTTGCGCGGCGCGCCAGATTTCGGCCAGTCCGGTGCCTTTCAGGGACGAGGCGAGAAGAACCTCCACTCTCCACCAGCTTATCCGCGGCCGCATCAGGTTAAGGGCATTGCGATAATCGGCGGCGGCATTGGTGGCGGCATTTTCCAGGGCGCCGTCGGCCTTGTTGACCACCAGCAGATCGGCCAGTTCCATAATGCCGCGCTTGATGCCCTGTAGTTCATCCCCCCCGCCAGGTGCAACCAGCAACAAGAACATGTCCACCATATCGGCGACGGCGTATTCGGATTGGCCCACGCCCACGGTCTCGACAATGATGACGTCGAAACCCGCAGCTTCCACCAAGGACATGGCCTCGCGGGTGCGCCGGGCCACCCCGCCCAAGGACCGGCCGGCCGGTGTCGGGCGGATAAAAGCATTGGGGTCCCGCGACAGGCTCGCCATGCGGGTCTTGTCACCCAGGATCGAACCGCCCGTGCGGGAGGATGAAGGGTCCACGGCCAGAACAGCGACGCGGCGGCCCAGAGACGTTAAATGGCTGCCAAAGGCCTCGATAAATGTCGATTTTCCCACGCCGGGCGCGCCCGTAATACCAAGGCGAATGGCTGTTGTATCGGGCAGGGAAAGGCTGGCCAGCAATTCCTCGGCCAAGGCCCGGTGATCGGGCCGGGTGGATTCCACCAAGGTAATTCCGCGGGCCAGGGCGCGACGGTCCCGCGCCTGCAATGCGGCCGCCAGGGCGGCGATGTCAATATCCGTGCTCATCTGGCCGGCACCATAACGAAGGCGCCCACTGCGGCCAAGACGATCTGTACCGACGCCTCAAGCGCAAGATAGGTGCCATAAGCAGCCAAGTCCAAGGCCTGGACAATCATCAGGATAATAGCGACACGAAGAAACCTGGCGACGGGCCGGCCGACGGCGAAATGGACCAGGCCGCGGCGAACATCACTCAGGGAATAAAAATTGCTGGGAGTCATCCTGAATTCCGTTGGAAACGTTATCCTACATATCCCAATGCCACGGACAAAGTGTTAACCCTGTTCCCGTTGAGATTTTGGATATGGCACATCTTGAATATTACGCCGTCGTGACAGCCGCCTCTCTACCTCTCCGCCCTGGAAATCCCCGGCCATTTGGTGTACCCGATAGAGCAATGAAAGGGCGAAGCGGAAGATCATGAACCATAGTCCGGCGATGATACAGCTATTGGATCAATTGTGCGAAGGCCGCGTTGCCTGCCTGGGCGATTTGATGTTGGACCGCTATGTCTACGGCACCGTGGAGCGTATTTCGCCCGAGGCGCCGATCCCGATTCTGCGGGCCGCGCGGGACGAGGCGATGTTGGGCGGGGCCGGCAATGTGGTGCGCAATATTGCGGCCGCGGGCGGCCGCGCGCATTTGCTGGCGGTCAATGGCTCGGACGAGGCGGGCGCGGAGGTGGCGGCGAGGATCGGCGGAATGGATGGCATTACCGCCGATCTGGTGGCTCAATCCGGACGCCCCACCACGGTCAAAACCCGCTTTATCGCCGCTGGCCAGCAACTGCTGCGTGCGGATCGCGAAAGCGCGGAGCCGGTCAATGAGGACACCGGCGCGGCGCTGTTGGCACATCTGGACCGGGCCTTGGCGGATGCGGACGTATTGGTCCTCTCCGACTATGGCAAGGGGGTATTGAACGATCAGGTTTTGGCCGGTGCGATCACTCGGGCGGGGGGCCTCGGCATACCCGTCATTGCCGATCCCAAGCGACTGGATCTGTCCGCCTATGCCGGCGTCGACTATCTGAAACCCAATCGCGCCGAGCTGTCCGCCGCCACCTCCATGGCCTGCGACAGTGATGAACAAGTCACCCTTGCCGCCCGCGCGGTCATGGGAAAATGGGATATCGGCGCCATTTTGGTGAGCCGCTCGGAACAGGGTATCTCTCTGGTGCCCCGGGACGGCGCGCCGGTCCACATTGGTGTACGGGCACCCGAAGTGTTCGATGTGTCGGGTGCCGGCGATACGGTGGTCGCCATTTTCGCCCTGGCGCTGGCGGTGGGCGCCGCACCGGAGTTGGGCGCCCGCCTGGCCAATCTGGCCGCCGCCATCGTGGTTGGCAAGGTGGGCACGGCGGCGGTCAGCAGGGACGAATTGGCGAATGGCATCATGGCGGCCGATCTGACCCGCTCCGAGGATAAGGTTGTCTCGGCGTCGGCGGCCGAGGCGGATGTTGAACGCTGGCGTGCCCGGGGCCTGCGCGTCGGTTTCACCAACGGCTGCTTCGATCTGTTGCATCCGGGACATATTTCCCTGTTGAACGAGGCCAAGGATCATTGCGACCGCCTGGTCGTTGCGATCAACGATGATGCCTCTGTCCGGCGCCTGGAAAAAGGCGACGACCGACCTGTGCAGGCCGAGGCGGCGCGCGCCCTGGTGCTGGCGTCTCTGGCCATCGTGGACCGTGTCGTGATCTACAGCGAGGACAAACCGACGCCGCTGATCCGCCGCCTGGCGCCGGACATGTTGATCAAGGGCGGTGACTACGACCTGGACGGCGTTGTCGGCGGTGATGTGGTGCAAGGCTACGGCGGAGAGGTGAGATTGGCGCAATTCGTCGATGGCCACAGCTCCACCGCCGTGATCGATCGAATGGGTGCCGGCACGGGCCGCGAGGATTAATCCCCGTCATGGATGCCAAGGTTGATGTGGTCATTCTCGGCGGCGGCATTGCGGGTTTATGGCTGCTCGATTGTCTGCTGCAAGCCGGTTTTAATGCCTGCGTTCTGAACAAGGGCGATTTGGGCCAGGGGCAAAGTATCGCCGCCCAGGGCATCATCCACGGCGGCAGCAAATATTTCAACGACTCTGACGTCTCCGACCTGGCGCCCATGCCGGATCGTTGGCGGCAAAGTCTGAGCGGCCAATCCGGCCCCGATTTATCGGCGGCTCCCGTCCTGGCGGATGCCATGGGGATGTGGCTGCCCCGGCGTTTCGGCAGTGGCATCGTGGCCCGTCTGGCAAAAAAAAGCCTGCTCCGCCAGGTCCGCGAACGGGGACCCGATGATCGCCCTTCGGTTCTTCCCCACGGTTTGGACGGCAACCTGTTCGATGTGGACGAGGCCGTCATCGACGTACCAAAGGTTCTGCAAGCCCTCTACGACCTGCATCCTGGGCAGGTTCGCGGTTTGCCGGTCGATGGCAATATCGCGATCACGGAACGGGACGATGGCGGCGTGAACGTCATGGCCGGCGGCAACACCGTTCAGGCCCAGCGGGTTGTTTGTACGGCGGGCGCCGGGAACGAAACCCTGTTGGCCGCTGCGGGATTACAGGGCATTAAATGTCAACGCAGGCCGCTGCAGCAAATCATCATCCGCGGCATGGCCGTGCCCATCTACCTCCATTGCATCGGCCGCAATCCCAAGCCCCTGGCCACGATCACTTCGCACGCCGATCCGCTGGGCGGCTATTACTGGTATGTCGGCGGCCTGTTAGCGGAGGACGGCGTGGGCCGGCGGCCGGAGCAGTTGATTGCCACGGCTAGGGACGAGCTGAGCCGCCTGTTGCCGGGTGCCGATTTCACGGCCGCCCGTTGGGCAACCCATACGGTTGACCGGGCCGAGCCGGCGGGGGCGGCGGGAGCGGGTCTCGGTCGGCGGCCCGGTTTCGCGCTGGCCCTGGCGCGGGGGCCCCTGATCGTCGGGTGGCCGACCAAGTTGGCGTTGGCGCCGGTTCTGGCGGACAAGGTTTTGGCATTGTTGGCGGAGGCTGGCGTACGGCCCGAAATCCATGATCCGGGCGCCCGTGATTTGACTCGACTTGCCAACCTGCCCGTCCCGGCGGTGGCACGGCCGCCATGGGAGATGGTCGGGCAATGGAATTGAGGCAACTTGGCCCGCGCGGACCCCAGGTCAGCCCCCTTGCCCTGGGCGGCACCAAGTTTGGCCGGCGGGAAGGGGTCAAATATCCAACCTCGTTCGAATTGCCCAGTGACGGCGAACTGGCCGGCCTGCTGGCGTTGGCCAAGGATCTTGGCATTAACCTGATCGATACGGCTCCCGCCTACGGCAGCAGCGAGGCACGCATCGGGGCCCTGGCCGCCGCCGACGATCACTGGCGGATCGCCACCAAGGTTGGGGAGACCTTCGTCGATGGCCAATCCCAATTCGATTTTTCCCCGGCCGCAATCCGCGCCAGCGTCGAAGTCAGCCGGCAACGGTTGCGGCGGGATGTACTGGATATTGTCTTGCTGCATCTGTCCGGCGACGACGAAGCGATCTTGCGGCAAGGCGCCGCGCTTGCCGCCCTGTTGGAGCTGCGGGAGCGGGGCCTGATTGGGTCCGTGGGGGCATCGACCAAGTCCGTTGCGGCGGGCCTCCTTGCCGTCGATCAATGCGACCTTGTCATGATTACATCGAATGCTTCGGACCAAAGCCAACGGCCGGTACTTACCGCCGCGCGGGGGCTTGGCAAGGGGATATTAATAAAGAAGCCCTTTGATAGCGGCCATGACGCCGATGCCGGCGCCGCATTGGCCAATTTGGTGCGGATGCCGGGCGTTACCTCGGTCGTGGCCGGCACCATTAGTACAGCTCATTTGTCGGATAATTGCGCGGCCGTAGTTGATGCGTTGATGGAACGTTGATCGTCGACGGAAAGTGAAGAAGGCACGGATGCAGGGTTCATGAACAAGAAGTTGGCGGATACCAGCCCCGAGCCTCGGCAATTGGAAGGCCTTGCCTGGGTTTTCGACCGCTTGGCTGCCATGGGCCCGGCGGAAATCTCCTTTCGCTTTGGCGAGCAGTTCAAACGCGCGGTGGATCTTGTCATCGCCAAGGGCAAGCGGCGGATTTCCATTCTTGGCTTCAGTTTCAAGGCCGGTACCGACGACCTGCGGGAAAGCCCGCAGGTCGAGTTAATCGAACGGCTGTTGGGCAAGGGCTATGACATTCGCCTGTTTGACCGGAATGTGCAGATGGCATCCCTGACCGGTGCCAACAAGGATTATATTCTGAACGCCATTCCCCATATCAGTTCCTTGCTGGTGGACAATATCGAAACAGCCCTGGGGCACGCGGAATTGGTCATCATCGGCAACGAATCGGAGGAATTTCAGGATATCGGGAACCGGTTGGGAAAGGAGCAAATGCTGTTGGATCTTGTGCGGCTTTCCAAGGTTGATGGATTGGGAGACCGTTACGATGGCATCAACTGGTGAGACGATGGCAGGGACGGCCAGGCGCCGCGTCTTGATAATCGTCGAGAACCTGCCCGTTCCCTTTGACCGGCGGGTTTGGTCCGAAGCCACCACCCTGCGGCAAGCGGGCTATGATGTCAGCGTCATTTGTCCCAAGGGGCGGGATGCGGAAAAATCCAGGGAGGTTATCGACGGCGTCCATGTCTACCGCCATCCCTGCCCTTGGAAGCAAGCGGCAAACTAGCCTATCCCCTGGAATACTTGTCGGCGCTGATTTTCGAGTTTTACTTGACGATCCGGGTTTTTCTGGGCCGCGGTTTCGATGTCATTCACGCCTGCAACCCACCAGATACAATTTTCCTGATCGCTGGATTTTTTCAAAATATTCTTCGGAAAGAAATTCGTCTTCGACCATCACGACATCAATCCCGAACTCTACGAAGCCAAGTTCGGACGCCGTGATATTTTCCATCGTCTGCTCCTCTCCCTGGAACGGTGGACCTTTCGCGCGGCGGATATTTCCATCGCCACCAACGAATCGTATAAGGCCATTGCGATCGACCGGGGCGGCATGGATCCCGGGC
>JAPYUH010000130.1 GCA_029936195.1 Alphaproteobacteria bacterium | reverse complement strand
CGATGGCATCCGCCAGCGTAACCGTCGCGCCGCCGAACGGGCCATGCGGGTCACCATCCGCCGGGGCCGCAATACCTTGAGCCAGCAACGCAAGACCGTCCGCAGTCAAAAAAATTGAAACTGCCAAAACTTTTGAACTGTACTAGACGCCGTAATACATCTCGAACCCGGCCCATACCACGGTAAAGACCACGCCGACGATCAGTATCAAGCCAAAGCTAACGCGGAACATAAAGCCGACCTCCCGCCTGGCATCACCCTTGATGGAGCGTTGCCGGCGCCCGATTTCGGGGTCATCTTCCTGCAGGCGGTCCCAATCCTCCTGCCGCCGGCGCACCGCCTCGAGGCCCAGGACAACCGTGCCCGTCATATTCTCTCCCGTCAAATAGCCACGAACCTTGGCCAGTCCGATAAAGATCAGAAAAGCGCTGCAACCAACCAACAGAACCGTATAAAACACCGTCTCGGACCAGGATGCCCACAATGCCAGCGGTGTGATGACGGCAACTATGCCGGCCACGGTCAGACCAACTTCGATCAAACGAAGGGCCAATTGCGGTTCTTTCATATACGCGTTCATGTGGACTCCACGATTACCTTGTTAAAATCCCGCACCGCGGCGGCGGGACCTTCCGGGTAGCTCCATACACCCGCCACGACGGAAAGAAAATCCGCTCCGGCGGCAACAAGAGGCGCGCAGTTGGCCACCGTAATGCCGCCGATGGCCACGCAAGGCACTTCAAACAGTTCCGACCACCATTGCAACATCTCCACCTCCGCCGTGGCCGAAGCCTGCTTGGTGTCCGTCGCAAAGAAGGCGCCGAAGGCGACATAATCGGCGCCGGCATGTCCCGCCTCCATGGCCAGATGGCGCGAGGCATGGCAGGTCACCCCGACGATATGGTCCGCGCCGAGGATCGAACGGGCCTCGCCATAGGGGGTGTCGTCCTGGCCCACATGACAGCCGTCCGCGCCCAGTTCGGCGGCCAGGTCGGGGCGGTCGTTGATCAGAAAGGCCACATCGTGATCCTGGGCAATGGGCAGCAGAACCTCCGTCGCCCGGCGGACCGCGTCGTCGTCCACATTCTTCCGGCGCAACTGCAAGCAGGCCACGTCGCCGCCATCCAGGGCGGCGCGCAAGGCCTCGGCAAAGGCCGGCGGCTCAAATCGCGGCGGGGTAATCAGATACAGGCGGCAACGATCCGCGTCTTCACTCATGCATTAAACTTCCTGTTCCATCGTTGCATCATATTCGCCGCCGCGCGCCAGTCCGTTCATCTTGGCGCGGTGGGCAAAGGCCGCCTGCGCCGCCTCGACATTGTCCGCCCGGCCCCGCCACGCCTGCAAGGCGGAGGCCTGCAAAGCACGTCCATAGGAGAAACTCAGCTGCCAGGGCGACGGGCCCAAATTATTCCGTAATTGATTCATGGCATTCAAATGCGCCGTGGCTTCCTGCTCGGACTGCCCGCCCGAGAGGAAGGCAATACCCGGCACGGCGGCGGGCACCTGGCGCCCCAGCACCGCGACCGTCCTGGCGGCCACCTCTTCGATGCTGTTCTGCCGGGCGCAATTTTTACCCGCCAGCACCATGTTGGGCTTCAATATCATGCCTTCCAACAGAACCTTCTGATTGAAAAGCTCCCTGAAGGTGAGCTGCAGGGCCGCCTCGGTCACTTCCGCGCAGCGTTCCAAATCATGATCACCGTCCATCAGAACTTCCGGCTCCACAATGGGCACCAGACCGGCCTCTTGCGAAAGAGCCGCATAACGGGCCAGGGCGTGGGCGTTGGCCTGCAGACAGGCCTGGGTCGGAAGGCCCGCGCCAATAGTGATCACCGCCCGCCACTTGGTGAAAGCGGCGCCAAGTTCCACATACTCCGCCAGACGCTCGCGCAGGCCGTCCAGACCCTCCGTGACCATTTCGCCCGGCGATCCGGCCAGACCCTTGGCGCCCGCATCCACCTTGATGCCCGGCAGGATGCCCTTGTCCCACAGCAGTTTGGCAAGCCCTACGCCGTTGCTGCCCGTCTGGCGCAAGGTTTCGTCGAACAGAATGACGCCCGAGATATGCGCCTCGGCCCCGGGGGTGGTGAACAGCAGTTGCCGGTAGTCGCGCCGGTTCGCCTCGGTCGAGGGGACGTCGATACCAGCGAGGCGTTTTTCAATAGTGCCGGTACTCTCATCCGCCGCCAGGATACCCTTTCCCGGTGCGACCATGCGCGCGGCGTTGGCAACGATATCCAGTTTGGTCATCTTGGAGCTCCCGATTTGCGGCATTCAACATGACCTCATCCTAAGGACTTCCCGACCGCAAGGCTACTCATCCGGGCCGGGGTCCATGGCGCTCGGTGGTTTCGCCAAAACCACGCCCCCATGGTGTTTGGCAATCTGCCGCAGCTTTTCCCGCACCGTTGCCCCGCCCCGCAATACCAGGTGCCGCCAGCCCAGATTAAGGGCCGCCTGCGCCAGGGCGCCGTCTTCGCCGCAATCCAAAATCGCCGTGACATCCGCGGTGGGATATTGCGCCCGCGCCGCCGCGACCATGGCCAGATAAAATTCTGGCCCGCCATAGGCCGCCGCCCCCGGCGCGGTTAGCAAGGTGACGGGTTGGTCGTCTTCAACGGCCGCCGCCAAGACGCGCTCTACCTGTTGCAGATTGTGAAAAATGTTCGCGGACATGACCCAGTCATTATCCCAAACGATATCAGTCTTCCAGGGCCTTGATTCCCGGCAGGACCTTGCCTTCCAGCCATTCCAGGAACGCACCGCCGGCGGTGGAGACGTATGTGAAATCATCCGCCGCGTTGGCGTGGCGCAGGGCGGACACCGTATCGCCGCCCCCCGCGACCGAAGTCAGTTTGCCGGCTTTGGTCAGCTGGGCCGCCGCCTGCGCCACCTTGACCGTGCCTTCATCGAACGGCGCGATTTCAAAGGCGCCCATGGGGCCGTTCCATAACAATGTCCGGCAAGCCGCCAGGCGCTCGGTCAGCTCTCGCACGCTGGCGGGCCCGACGTCCAGGATCATCATGCTATCGGGCACCTTGTCGACGGGCACCGTGGCGCTGTCCGCGCCGGCCTTGAATTCACTGGCCAGGACCACATCCACGGGCAGCACAATCTCGCAACTCGCTGTTTCCGCACGGGCCATGATCTCCCGCGCCGTATCGGCCAGGTCTTTCTCGCACAGCGAAGCGCCCACATTGAGGCCCTTGGCATAAAGGAACGTATTCGCCATGCCGCCGCCAATGATCAACTGGTCCACCTGGTCCAGCAGATGACCCAGCACCGCCAATTTGGAGGATACCTTGGCCCCACCGACCAAGGCCGCGACGGGCCGCGACGGGTTCGCCAGGGCCGCTTCCAAGGCCGTCAATTCCGCCTGCATGGCCCGGCCCGCCGCGCTGGGCAGCAAATGCGCCAAGGCTTCGGTCGAGGCATGGGCCCGATGGGCACAGGAAAAAGCATCGTTGACATACAAATCGCCCAAGGCGGCCAGGCGGCGGGCGAATTCGCCGTCATTGGCTTCCTCGCCCGGATCAAAGCGCAGGTTCTCCATCAACAAGACATCGCCGTCGGCCATGTTGGCGACGGCATCCGCCGCACCGTCCATGTCCGAGAACGCAACCGCCCGGCCCAATGCCGCGCCCAGGGGACCGGTCAGTGGCCGTAACGACATCGCCGCCACGGCCCGGCCTTTCGGCCGGCCAAAATGCGACAACACGATGACCTTGGCGCCCTTGTCCGCCAGTTCTGAAAGGGTCGGGACGGCCCGGTCGATACGGGTGCCGTCACTGACCCGGCCATCCCGCATGGGTACGTTCAGATCGACCCGCGCCAGCACCCGCGCGCCCGCCAGGGACAGATCGTCCAGGACCTGCATGGTTATGGCGTTTAAACCTTGGCCAGGGCGACGGCGGTGTCGCTCATGCGGTTGGAGAAGCCCCATTCGTTGTCATACCAAGTCAGGATGCGAACGAATCGACCGTCGATGACCTGGGTCTGGGTCAAATCGAAGGTGGAAGAGGCCTGATTGTGGTTGTAATCGATGGATACGGTCGGCGCCTCCGAAGTTTCCAGAATCCCCTTCAACTTGCCGCCCGCCGCTTTCACGATGGCGGCGTTTACCGCCTCGACCGAGGTTTTCTTCTTGCTGCGGAATTTAAAATCCACCACCGAGACATTCGGCGTCGGCACCCGGATCGAGGTGCCGTCCAACTTGCCCGCCAATTCCGGCAGCACCAGGCCCACCGCCTTGGCGGCACCGGTGGAGGTGGGGATCATGGACATCACCGCCGAACGGGCCCGGCGCAGATCACCATGCAAAGTGTCCAGCACGGGCTGGTCGCCGGTGAAGGAATGGATGGTGGTCATATAGCCGTGCTCGATCCCCATGGCCTGGTTCAGCACGAAGGCGACCGGGGCCAGGCAGTTGGTGGTGCACGAAGCGTTGGAGACCACCTTGTGCGCCTTGCGCAGCTTGTTGTGGTTGACGCCAAAGACCACGGTCAGGTCCGCATCGCCCGAGGGGGCCGAGATCAGCACCTTTTTGGCCCCGGCCGCCAAATGGGCGGAGGCTTTTTCCCGCGCCGTGAAAATGCCCGTGCACTCCAAGGCCACGTCAACCTCCAGCTTGCCCCAGGGCAGGTTGGCCGGGTCCCGTTCCGCCGTGACGCGAATGGCGCCGCCGTTCACGTTCATGCCGGCTTTGGTGGTCCGCACCTTGCCGGGAAAGGCGCCATGTACGGAATCGTAACGCAGCAGGTGGGCATTGGTTTCGATCGGCCCAAGATCATTGACGCCGACCACCTTAATATCCTTGCGCCCGGATTCCGCGATGGCGCGCAATACCAGGCGGCCAATGCGTCCGAAACCGTTAATCCCTACCCGTACGACCATTTGTGCTCTCCTATGCGTCCTGAAGTTCGGCCAGTTTCGCCTTGGCCAGTTCAACCACCGCCTCGGCGGTAATGCCGAAATGCTTAAATAGATCCTTCGCCGGCGCCGAGGCGCCAAAGCCCGTCATGCCGACGAAGCCGCCGTCCGGTCCCAAATAGCGGTCCCAGCCCATTGCCACCGCCGCCTCGATGCCGATGCGCGCCGTATCCGGTCCCAAGGTTTCCCGGCGATAATCGTCATCCTGCCGTTCGAACAATTCCCAGCACGGCATGGAGACCACGCGGGTGGGCACGCCGCCGCTTTGCAAATGGTTGCGCGCCGCCACGGCGATGGAGACTTCCGAACCGGTTGCCAGCAAGGTCACCGCCGCCTCACCTTCGGCGGCGATTAATTCATAGGCGCCCTTGGCGCAGGCATTGTCGTCCTGATACTCCAGACGCACCGCCGGCAGACCTTGCCGCGTCAGCACCAAGGCCGATGGGCCGCCCTTGGCCGCCAGAGCCAGCTCCCAGCATTCGGCCACTTCCATGGCGTCGGCGGGACGGAAGACCGACAAGTTCGGCATGGCGCGCAGGGCTGCCAGATGCTCCACCGGTTGATGCGTGGGGCCATCTTCGCCCAGGCCGATGCTGTCATGGGTCAGCACATGAATGACCCTGATTCCCATCAAGGCGCCCAGGCGTATGGCGCCCCGCGCATAGTCGGAGAATATCAAGAACCCGCCGCTGTAGGGGATCAGGCCGCCGTGCAGCGCCAGGCCGTTCATGGCCGCCGCCATGGCGTGCTCGCGAACGCCATAATGAATATAACGGCCCGAGAAATCCGCCGCCGTGACAAAGCCCAGCTCCGGCGTCAATGTGTTGTTTGAACCGGTCAGATCGGCCGAACCGCCGACCGTCTCCGCCACCACATCGTTAATGACGGCCAGGGCCCGGCCGGAAGACGCCCGCGTTGCCATCTGCGGCTTTTCCTCGGCCAATTCCCTGCGGTAGTCCGCCATTGCCTCAATGATACCGGCCGGCAGGTCGCCGGCAATGGCGCGGTCAAAGGCAGCCCGGTCATCAGGCGCCAACGCCTCCAGGCGCTCGTCCCAGGCGGTCCGGTCCCCAGCGCCGCGCGCGCCCACGTCCCGCCAGGCGGATAGAACATCATCCGGCACCTCGAATGGTGGGTGCGGCCAATCCAGCGCCTTCCGCGCGGCGGCGATCTCGTCATCACCAAGGGGCGCGCCATGGGCCCCGGACGTGCCCTCCTTGTTCGGCGCGCCGAACCCAATTTTCGTGCGGGCGGCGATCAGCGAGGGGCGGTCGCTTTGCCGCGCCGCCGCGATCGCGGCTTCAAGGGCGCCTGGGTCATGGCCGTCGACCCGGGTCACATCCCAGCCATAGGCCGTGAATCGGGCACATTGGTCATCGCTGACGCTCAGCTCGGTGCTGCCGTCGATGGTGATTTGGTTGTCGTCGAACAGCACGATGAGTTTGCCCAGGCCCAGATGGCCGGCAAACGAGGCCGCCTCGTGGCTGATACCTTCCATCAGGCAGCCGTCGCCGGCCAGAACGTAGGTGCAATGGTCAACCAAACCGTCGCCGAAGCGGCTGGCCAGCATGCGTTCGGCGATGGCCATGCCGACGGCGGTGGCCAGGCCCTGGCCCAAGGGGCCGGTGGTGGTCTCGATCCCCGTTGCGGCGCCGAACTCCGGGTGGCCGGCGGTATGGCTGCCCAGTTGGCGGAAGTTGCGCAGCTGGCCCATGTCCATGTCTTCATAGCCGGTCAGGTGGAGCAAGCTGTAAAGCAGCATGGAGCCATGACCGGCCGAGAGGACAAAGCGGTCCCGGTCCGGCCAGTGCGGCTGGCTGGGATCAAACTTCAGGAACCGGGAAAACAGCACGGTTGCCATGTCGGCGGCACCCATGGGCATGCCGGGATGCCCGGAATTGGCGGCCTGAACCGCATCGGCCGCCAAAAAACGAATGGCGTTCGCCATGGCGCCGTGGCGCGCGGCCTCGACCGCTGGCATTATCTCGCTCGATGTCATGTGATGTCTCGAATTTGCGGTTGCATCAGGTCGGTAACAGCGATTTTGTTTGCATCTGGCAACCGGATGAACAAGCCCCGTGAAAGGCAATCTAGTGGACGGTCAAAAAGGAATGCGCTCCCATCTGCCGCATTTCCGGCCAACATAGCCTCTCGCCTACCAAGGTCAACCGTGAATAGGCATGAAATGGGTTGCAAATTGATCTTCCCCGCGTCATCTGGGGTCCGTTGGCGTAGCGGATAGGTTGACGGGGCGGCGAGGCGGGCTTTACCTTGGGCGCGAAGGAATCTAGGCAAGCCATTTTCAAACAAGACGGAATCCAATATGGCCGATGATGCTGGCGCAAAAGCAAGACTGGAAGCAGCCGTGCGGCGGCTCGAAACCGCCCTGGGTCGGGCCGCCGAACAGAGCGGTGCGGGCGGCAAGGGCAGCACGGACGCCGGGGAGGTGGATGGGCTGCGCCGGGAACTTGAGGCTCTCGATTCGGACCTGACCGCCGCGCGGGCCGATCGCGACCGCCTGGCCGGGGAACTGACCCAGGCCAAGGCGGGCGGTGCAACACTGCAGGCGGCGATGGACGCGGTTTCATCGCGACTGGACGGCGCCATCAATTCCGTGCACGCCTTGCTGGACGAATAACGGGGCTGGTCGAGGGGTCGGATCGAGAGATATGGCGCAGGTCAATTTACAAATCAACGGGCGCGACTATCTGATTGCCTGCGAGGATGGCGAGGAAAAGCACCTGACCTTCCTGGCTGATTATATCAACACACAAGTCGAAGGTTTGGTGGACAATGTCGGTCAGGTCGGCGAGGCGCGGCTGTTGCTCATGGCCTCGCTGCTGGTCGCCGATGAACTGGCCGAAACCAGTCAGGAACTGGATAATCTGAAAGCCGGCGGGACGGAGACCGTATCGCAAGAAGACGCAGGCCAGAGGTCGGTTGAAATGGACCGCTTAAGCCAGCGCATCGAAGATATTGCCGCGCGTCTGGAGAACCCTTAATAAGACCCTTCGGACGGGTTCTGCCCGGTTTGACGAAAAACGGTTCCCTGGGCCAATACCGTTAGTAAGGGAGCTGCCTCTGTTGGGATCGTGGTCCTGGCATCGCGGCGCCCACCTGCGTAAGCAGGCCACAGCGGAGCAAGGTATTTCGGCGGCATGGCGGTCCCGTCCGTCCAAGCTTAACAACCGGCGAAACGGGCACAACCGGCACAAACACGGGGCACCCGGCGAAATTCATGAAACGCGAGGAAAAAGTACGGGCCCGCGCCCTGGCGCGAAAAAAGCGCCAGGCCATCCCATTGCCCGAGCGCGATGGCGCGGGCGCGAAGGCGGCGGCATGGTTTCTCGGCACCATCCCGCTTGAACCCAACAGCATTGTCTCATTGTACTGGCCCTTGGCGGATGAATTCGATTGCCGGCCCTTGCTGTACGCACTATCCGACAACCAACATCAAATAGCCCTCCCACGCGTGACCGGTCTGGGCCGGCCATTGGATTTTCGCATCTGGAAACCGGGCGACCCGTTGATCAAACGCGCCTTCGATTTATTCGAACCCCAAGCGACGGCGGAAAGGACAGAACCAAGGGTCGTGATCGCGCCGCTTCTGGCCTATAATGAGCACGGCTTCCGTTTAGGCTATGGCGGCGGCTATTATGATCGAACTTTGCGGGCCTTGCGCACCTCCGTGCCCGGCCTGTTGGCGGTTGGATTGGGGTATGCGGCCCAGGAGGTGGCCCCACTGCCCCATGACGAAAACGACGAGCCGCTGGATTGGCTGGTCACGGAACGCGGCGCCAGGCAATTCCAGCGTTAGGCGTTTCCAGCGTTGGGCAGTGGGCGGCAGGGAGTATTCGGTGTGAAGTTACTTTATCTTGGCGATTTGGTCGGCCGCGCCGGGCGCACGGCGGCGATTGAACAACTTCCCCGCCTCCGGGCGGAACTGGCCCTGGATTTCATTATCGTCAATGGCGAGAACGCGGCCAACGGTTTCGGCATTACGCCCAAGATCTGCGACCAGCTGTACCAGGCCGGCACGGATGTCATCGTGCTGGGCAACCACGCCTGGGATACCCGCGAGATCATACCGCATATTGACGGCGAGAAACGCCTGATCCGCCCTCTCAACCTGCCTCAAGGCACGCCGGGGCGGGGGGCGTCGGTGTACGAGGTGCCGGGCGGGCGTAAGATCCTGGTGGTACAGGTGCTGGGGCGCATCTTCATGGACCCCCTGGATGATCCGTTCGCCGCCGCTCTTGGCGCCTTGAAGAACCATACCCTGGGCAGCAGCGTGAACGCCATTTTCGTCGACATGCATGCCGAGGCAACCTCGGAGAAAGCGGCGATCGGCCATTATCTGGACGGCAAGGTTAGTTGCGTTTTCGGCACCCATACCCATGTGCCCACGGCGGACGGACAGATCCTGCCCGGCGGCACGGCTTATATGAGCGATGTGGGCATGTGCGGCGACTATGATTCAGTAATCGGCATGGAGAAGGCGGAACCGGTACGCCGCTTCACCCGGAAAATGCCGGGCGCCCGGTTTGCCCCCGCCAACGGCGAGGCCACGGTTTGCGGCGTCTATTTGGAAACGGATGATCGAACCGGCTTGGCGACCTACATTGCCCCCCTGCGGGTAGGCGGCAGATTGGCCCCGGCCTGGCCGCAACCGGACTAGGTCTGGAACTGTTCTAGGATTTAGAGAGGGCTTCGGCGGTTTGCCGGGCCAATTGGCCGGTCAGGTCGTTGCAACGTTCCGCCACATAGTGCAGGCGCTTGGCGGCCGTGGCCTCGTTGACCGGCGACTCGACGATGGACAAGGCCACGTCAAGGGCGAAGATGCCGGCCTGCGTGGTCGCGGCGGCCTGTTCCTGCCCGGTTCCACCCAGGGGCAGCGCCAATCGGTCTAATGTTTCAGCTGTCGACACGTTGAAAACTCCCCTTACCCCGACCTGAATAATTCGCTTCGCCATGCTGCGCCCGCACCGTTAAGAATATGTTACCAAGTCCGGGAAAAGACGAACGAACAGCAATAATTCGAATGGGAAATGGCCGTGACCAACAAAGCCATCAACTTGCATCGGAAACCGTCCGTGTTCGACGAGACCTGGTCGCCGAAGGTGATTGGCGAGTTGGAATGCCTGCCAGCTCAAGGCGGTCAATGACGTCTGGATCAGAGGGGTTGCGCCGCACTGCCGGCGGCGGGGATGCGCGCCGGTTGTTGCTGCATATGATCTTTCTGTTTTCCGGCTTCGCTGCGTTGTTGTACCAGTTGGCCTGGCAACGGGCGCTTTATACCATTCTGGGCACGGACATTGCCTCGGCCACCATTGTCGTCACCGCGTTTCTGCTGGGGCTGGGGCTGGGCAGCCTGCTGGGCGGGGCCCTGGCCAAATCTCGACCTCATTCAGCCCTGGCGCTGTTTGCCGTTTTCGAATTGATATTGTGCCTGTTTGGCGCCTCTTCCCTATCCCTGTATGCCTGGGCCGCAAACGGGTTCGCAGCCATTTCACCCGTCGAGACCGCCGCCTTCAGCTTTCTGGCCGTGGCCTTGCCGACAACCTTGATGGGGGCCACCCTGCCGCTGCTCGTGGCCCATGACGTTGCCGTCTCGGGCAACGTGGGCCGATCGGTGGGCGGACTTTATTTTGCCAATACCGCCGGCGCCTCCCTGGGCGCCTTTGCCGCCGTCGGATTTCTGTTCGCCAGCGTTGGCTTGTCGGGCACCACCCATGTCGCGGCCGCCCTGAACGCCCTGCTGGCGGTCGGCGCCGGCGGTTTGTTCTGGCGATCCCGGGGCCGGCCATGAGGCTGCTGCCCGCCGTCCTGATCGCCACGGCCACGGGCGGCATCGCCATTTCATACGAGATCGTGTGGCTTCGCACCTTCGGTTTCGCCATGGAATCACGGGCCGACAGCTTCGGCCTGCTGCTGGGCGCCTACTTGGGCGGCCTGGCCATCGGCGCCTATGTGGCCGGACATTACTGCCGGCGCCTCGCGGCGGACAAAGCGATGGGCCAAACCGGGATCATGACGTTGTTGGGCGGCGTGCTGCTGACCGCCAATATCGCCGCTTTCCTGGTGGTGCCGGCAATGGCGGCCTGTGCCGAGCTTTGTCACGATGTCCGCAACATGGATCTGGCCATGGTTGCCGTGGCGACGACGCTGATTGGATTGATCCTGCCTCTGACCGCCCATGCCGCCCTGGCCCCCGATCACCGCGCCGGACCTGGCTTTTCCTTCATCTATGCCGGCAATATCGTCGGCTCGGTCCTGGGCGGCCTGGTGAC